>DATCCA010000125.1:0-2083 GCA_036511575.1 Acidimicrobiales bacterium | reverse complement strand
GCGGCTCGTGTTCCGCCGAGGTGAACGGCAAGCCCCGCCTCATGTGTATGACGCGCATGGATACGTTGCCCAAAGGAGCCGTCACGGTCACGCCGATGAAGGCCTTTCCCATCATCCGCGACCTCGTCACGGACGTCTCGTTCAACTACGTCCAAGCCGCGAAGGTGCCGGCACTGTTGCCCCCGCCCATGCCCGAGGGCGGCTACCGCATGTTCCAAGAGGACGTCGACCGCGGTCAAGAGTTTCGCAAATGCATCGAGTGCTTCATGTGCCAAGACGTCTGTCACGTCATCCGCGACCACGAGGAGAACAAGGCGCACTACGCCGGCCCGCGCTTCTTCATCCGCTACGCCGAACTGGAGATGCATCCCCTCGACCAGAACGACCGTCGTGACCTCATTCGAGAAGACATGGGACTCGGCTACTGCAACATCACCAAGTGCTGCACCGAGGTCTGCCCCGAGCACATCAAGATCACCGACAACGCGATCATCCCGTTAAAGGAGCGCGTCGTCGACGCCCACTATGACCCAGTCGCCTGGCTCGGACGAAAGATTCGGCGCAAGCCGAAGACGTCGGCGGCCGACGCGGCCGTCCAGCCGGCTCCCTAAGGAAATGGCGGCCTTCCTCAGCGCCGCGTGGTTGTCGTCACTCAATGACACGCTCGCCGCCGCGGGACCCGCGCCACTCGAGGACCCGGGTTCCATCTTTCGAGTCGTGCTCGAACTCACCGACGGGCCGGGTTCCGCTCCTCACGCGCTCACGTTCAGCGTCGGTGCCAGCGGCGCCTTCGCTGAGTTGGGTGATCACCTCGCCGCGAACGCCGTGGTCCGACTTTCGTTCAAGGACGCGGAGGCGTTGACGGCGGGGACGCTCAACAGCGCGGTCGCGTTGCGTGAAGGACGCTTCAAGGTCCGCGGCGACGTGCAGGGACTCGTGCCGCTCATCGGCTGGCTACAGAGCACCCACGAAACGAGACGGGATCGCCCTTCAGACTGAGGGAGAGGTCAGGCTCGCGAGTCGTCTAACGCACGTCGAGATACTCGGATGATGAGCGAATGTCAGAGGTGACGGCCGAAATACGCCGCGAGCCGGTCAGCTTCGCTGGCGTCAATTCCTGCAGCGCGCTCGGGCCCGAACGGTGAACCTGAGGCGGATCGCACGATGGGCGAGATGGCGATCTTCTCGGCGACCAGTAGCTTCAGCGCGAGGTCGGGGGAAAGATTCGAACCCTGGCCAGTGGCTCGGGCGAGATCCCACCCGTGTACGAAGGTGTCCGTCGCGGCAATTCGCACGAGCGAGGACCCGCTCGTCTCCGACGAGAAAAGTGAAAATGTTTCGCCCATCACTCCTTCGCTTCCGAACGCCTCGACGCAGAGACTGGCACCAGTATCGAAAATTGAAAGGAAATTACCCTTCGAGAAATCTGAAGGATCACGGATCCGATCTTCGCCGACCAAGACACCCGAGAAGTAGAACTGGTCACCAATGACGTGATTGATGAGCTGGCTGACGTTCCACTTCGTGCACGGTGTCGGATCACGAAACTGCTCGGGAACAACGTTCGCGAGCACGCTTCGAGTTGAGTCGATGGCTAACTCCAGCAAGTCGGTCGACATGTGTTGGTTCCCCTACGGATAACAGTAACCATCGAATGATTGCACTTCAATGGGGGTACAACATCAGCGTTCGGTCAAGTGCGGTTACGGGAGCACCGTACTCTGTCGCCAGTCAGATGCAATTGATCAACTTGGTCCCGTCGTCGAGTCCGTGCGGGACCGTTGTTCGTTCCCTACGGTGGCGCTTTTCGCTCGAGGAGCTACGTCGGTGAATGGTGGTGTGTATCGGAATGAGCGACGTCCGGGTGAAATCCCGCATCACCGACACCGCAGCCGGTGCTGGCGACACTTACGGAGTCGGCGATCTTTCTCTCCGTGACCATGAGTGAGGGCGCCGAGGAAAAAGTTCGCGATCTTCTCGCTGACTTGTCTGGCCTCCAACGAGCGGTGGGATTTCGCGTCCCGGAAGCGCTGCTGAGCGTTGTTGCGGGCATCGGTGCTGCCGCGTGGGACCGATCCTTTTC
>DATCCA010000124.1:0-3981 GCA_036511575.1 Acidimicrobiales bacterium | reverse complement strand
TCCTCGCGGCACCGAAGAACTTCTTTGGTGGGTAGAGGGCGCCGGAGTCAACACCACCGGACATAATGCGTCCCGTGGCTGGCGCGGCCAGGTTGTAGGCCCGAGCGAGTCGAGTGATGCCGTCGAGGATGATGACTACGTCACGGCCCTGCTCGACGAGGCGCTTCGCGCGCTCGATGCAGAGTTCGGCGACGTGGGTGTGCTCCTCGGCCGGACGGTCGAAGGTCGACGCGATGACTTCACCATTGACGCTGCGACGGATGTCGGTGACCTCTTCGGGCCGTTCATCGACCAGCAGCACCATCAGGTGCACTTCGGGGTTGTTCGACTCGATTGACTGGGCGATCTGCTTCATGATCGTCGTTTTACCGGCCTTGGGCGGCGAGACAATGAGTCCGCGCTGACCCTTGCCGATTGGCGAGAGCAGGTCAACAATGCGCGGCGTGAGATCGGTCTTGCCCTCGTTCAGTTCGAGGTTGAGTTTCTCGTCGGGGAAGAGTGGCGTGAGGTCCTCGAAGCGAGGGCGCAGGCGGGCAACCTCGGGGTCGACGCCCGCCACGCTGTCCACGCGCAACAGCGCAGGGTACTTCTCGTTGGACGCCGCCGGACGGTAACCGCCGATGATGGTGTCCCCCTTACGAAGGTGGTAACGGCGAACCTGGTTGATCGAGACGTAGACGTCGTTGGGCGACGGGTGATAGCTCTTGGTGCGCAGGAAGCCGTAGCCATCGTCACGGAGGTCTAAGAGACCTTCAATCTCGATGAGTTCGCCGGCGTAGGGCTGGTCGGCATTGGGCATTGACTCGCCACCGAAGCGCTCGCGTCCATTGCGGTTGCGGCGATTGCGGCGATTGCGACCGGCCGTGTCGTTCGTGAAGTCGCGCGGCTGGCGTTCTTGACGAGGCTGCGCGTTCTGTCGGGGGTTCTGCTGGGGGCGATCGGTGCCATTGGAGGAAGGCGCCGGGGCCGGTGCGTCCTCAGTGGTCGGCTCTGTGGTGGACGGGTTCTCGCTGCGATCGACGGCGGCGTCAGCCACGAACTCACCGAGGAGGTCATCGAAGTCATCGTCGGGGGTTGCCACCGTGCGGCGTGAACGAACGGCTCGCGTCGTTGGTTCTGATGTTCTGGCCGACGCAGGTATGGGGTCGCCCATAATTGCTTCGATGATTGAAGCCTTGGAAGCTCGCGCCGATACGTCGACGCCCTTTACCTTGGCGATGGTTTGCAGGTCTTCACGAGTCTTGGACTCGAGATCTGACCTGTCTGGGGAGGGCCTTACAGCCATTGTGGTCCTTTCTCATTGCTCGCAAAAAATCCATGAGCAAAGAAGAAAATCGGGAAATGCCGTCTGGGAAGAGTTCCTCACTCCGGGAATAGGCCGGACGCGGACGACAAGAACAGTGTAGCGGAGAATCCGTGAGAAGTAAACATCTCGTCAAAGTCTTACCTAGAGTGCGGCCGTCCGGCGCCATGCCGCTTCTCTCGTGCTGGCACTACTCGATTTCGTAGGCTGACCTACTTCACGGGGACTATCGGGCAAGGGAGATTTGTCAGTGAAGATTCGATACGGATCGAGAGCGGGGGCTTCCAACTGGTTTGTCAAATTCAAGACACGATGCGGCGATGAACGCCAATTCGACGCGCGTCGGGTGGTTCTGGTTCCGGGCGAACTTCGCACGCAGCTGGGCGAACTATCTCACCATCGTCCTGCTCGTCGCTTCGATCGGAGGTCTCGCGCTTGGCTCAGTCGCCGCGGCGCGACGAACGCAGTCGTCGTACAACACGTTCCTGGCGAGCACGAATCCCTCGGACCTCATAATGACGGTCTTCGCACCAAACCTTTCGTCAGATCTCGCTCAACTCAAATACGTACGACACGTCGGAGAGTCGTCGTACTCGGTCAACGCCTTTCCCGCGGGCAAACACGGCCTACCGAACTTTCCCAAGGCCATTCTCAGTGGAAATGTAATCAGTTCGGGGAGCCTCGCGGGTGAGTTCTTCACCGAAGACCGGGTTGCGCTGGTGTCCGGTCGCATGCCCAATCCGAAGCGCGCCAGCGAGTTCATGGCCGACGCGCTGGCGGCCAAGACCCTGGGCTGGCACGTTGGCGAGTACATCCACATGTACATCTACACCGACGCCAAGGCCAATAGCCCCGGCTTCGGCTTTAAGAAGATCACGCCGACGCTGAACAAGGTCATGCATCTCGTCGGGACCATCGTTCCGAACGACGATGTCCTCCTTGACGAGGTCGATCGACTCCCCGAACTCTTGATCTTCACTCCCGCGTTGACGAAGAAAATTGTGGACAACGGACCGCACTACAACGACTACGACCTTCAACTCGACCACGGTGTTCGCGATATTTCGGCCGTCGAGCGAGAGATCATTGCCGCTCTTCCGCCGGGCACGACGTACAACTTTCATATCAACTCTACGGTGTCGGCTGAGGTGAACCGGTCGCTCGAACCGGAGTCGATTTCCTTGGGCGTCTTCGGACTGATCGCCGGACTCGCCGCGTTGATCATCGCCGGCGGCTTGATCGCTCGAGGCTTGCAACGAGAGAGCGAGGATATCGACGTACTTCGCGCCCTTGGGGGAAGTCCATCGACGTCGGCGCTGGCCAGTGTGATCGGTCCCCTTTCGTCGGTGGTCGTCGGCTCGGGTCTGGCGGTGCTCGTCGCCATCGCACTTTCGCCGCTCTCCCCACTCGGTCCCGTGCGCGCCGTGTACCCCAATGGCGGCTTTGCCTTCGACGGGTTCGCGCTCGGTTACGGCGCTCTGCTGCTCCTCGTGCTGCTCGGCGCGATCACCTTCGTCCTCATACTTCGACGTTCGCGCAGAGTCGCCGCTCGCGCCCGACGAGTTGCGCCACCCCTGGGCTCTCGCGTCGGTCGATTGGCCTCCGACGTCGGCTTACCCGTCACCGCGGTCGTGGGTATTCGCTTCGCCCTCGAACCACCGAGTGACCGCGACGCGGCGCCTGTGCGCTCAGCGCTCGTGGGCTCGATGCTCGCCGTGATGATTGTCGTCGCGACCCTGACCTTCGGCAGCAGTCTCAATACGCTCGTGTCGCATCCATCGCTCTACGGCTGGAACTGGAATTACGCCCTCACGTCAAATGGGAACTCCGTGCCTCCTCAAGCCGCACGGCTCCTCGGCAGTGATCCGTACGTGGAGGCGTACTCCGGTGATAACTTCGCCAACGCGCAGATTGATGGCGTGACCGTGCCAATCATTTTGACCACCTATCGCGCCAAGGTCACGGCACCCATCCTGTCCGGCCACGAGGTGACGGGCTCCCACCAAATCGTGCTGGGCGGCGAAACGATGCGAGACCTTCACAAGCATCTCGGTGAGACGGTGACCGTTACCTACGGCACGAAGAAGGACTCTCCGGTCTACGTGCCACCGACACGAATGAAGATCGTGGGCACCGCGACACTGCCGGCCATCGGCGGGACCTTGACGCTGCACACCTCAATGGGCATCGGTGCAGTGATTCCGCTGAGTGTCGAGCCGCCGCTGTTTCAAAAGTTCATTCACAGCCCCAACGAAACGCTGGATGGTTACGCCACTGAATTCGTGCGTTTTCGACCCGGCGCGTCGACCTCACTCGCCGTCGCCTCGCTCCGCAAGATCGCGCGAATCGGCCAACACCTAATGGCCCAAACACCTAGTGGCGGGGGGGCAAACGTGGCGGTGCAGTCCGTGTTGTACCCCGCGGAGATCGAGAACTACCGCACGATTGGCCTCATTCCGGACCTGCTGGCCCTCGCCCTGGCCCTCGGCGCCATCGTGGCGCTCGGCCTCACCTTGATCGCTTCGGTCCACCTCCGACGGCGTGACCTCGCACTCCTTCGGACCCTTGGCTTCACCGGACGACAGTTGTTGTCCGCGGTGGCGTGGCAAGCCTCCGTGGCGGGCGCCATCGGCGCTGTCTTTGGAATTCCCCTCGGCGTCCTGGTGGGCCGTTGGCTG
>DATCCA010000123.1:0-14843 GCA_036511575.1 Acidimicrobiales bacterium | reverse complement strand
TCCATCGTCGCCCGTACTGGCTTTTGGCTCTCGTTCTTCCGTTTTCAAGGAGCGACGACACACGTGAGCGAACTCAGCGGTGTGACGTACACCATCGCGGGATTTCTCCGTTGATTCTGCGACCAATCAACCCGGTCACAGGGATACCCACCTTATCAGCGCCGTCTGCCAGGGTGCAAATCACACCCGGCCGCGGTCTCTGCGGTGGGATAACCAGACTAGCCGAACCTCGCCCGCAACGTTCGCCTTTCGCATTAGCTACGTGGACCGTCGCGATACAGATTGTCGAAGAAGGCTCGAGTCCCATGCAGGTGCGCTTGAGCGAGGATGCCCTCACGAAATCAAGCGCACAACTACGCTCCGAAACGGACATCATGAGAAAACAAAAACCGCTCACTCCCTACGAAAGGCCGATGGCCCTTCGCCGTTCGTTCATTGTGTTCGTCGTCGTCATCGGCGGGCTCTTCCTGGTCAGGGCCCTCACTTCATCAGCCGTACCCCCGCTGGGCGAACTCTCACCGCAGCAACTGGCGACCTCCATGGGCAAGGCACTGCTCCACGTGCACGATATGACGTTCTCGGTTGCGGGCCAACGCGACGCCCAGGGCCAATCGATCACGGCTGATGCATCAATCAGCGTCGAGAGAAACGGTAACTTCCAGATCTCGGGCCAGAGTGAGCAGAACCCCGCACAAAGTGGTGAGATTCGCGTGATCGGTGGAACGTTGTACTTCCATTACAGCAAGTCCGTGATCTATCGGATTTTGAGTGTGGTTCCCCAAGGGATCTCAAACAGCCAGGCTCTGGCCGACGCCGCTGCGCTCGGGAATCGGTGGTTCACGACCGGCGACGTTGCGACGACGACGAACGACGCTCCCCCGACGCCGAAGACCGTGCGCGGGCTCTTCTCATCCTTGGGCATCACGAAATGGATGAAGTTTTCGAAGCAGGTGTCGACGACCAACCAGGGCGCGACCGTGGTTCCTCTGCTCACCGGTGACGTGACGTGGTTCGTTCCCGCCACCGGAGCACGCCTACCCGATGCAATTGCGTTCGACAACGTGGCCGTGGACGCCAACCCAATTGCGTTCCTCGCGAATGGCCCGACCATCGAAGTCAGTTATCGCCACGTCGCGATTTCGACCCCCGCCCACGTCGCGAACCTTCCCGCGCACTTTGCGGCGCAGTGGAATCAGGGCCTTCCAGCCCAGCGGATCGCCACGTTGAATTCATACGGATTACTTTGGTTGGCTCTCACGCCTCATCCGTAACGCGCGGGAACGCCTCCTTACGACGTCGTGGCGTACTCGACGAACGCACTCAACGTGCCAATGAGTCGCATCTCTTCAATGGTGCGAGCACGAGAGTTCAGGAGCTCTTCAGTACAGACCAGGAACGCGAGACAGCGCGCGCGGCTGACCGCGACATTGAGTCGATTGCGCGAGAATAGGAACTCCGGCCCTCGCGGCATGTCCTCGCCCGACGACGTCGTCATGGTGAAGAACACGACCGGCGCCTCGCGACCCTGAAACTTGTCGACGGTGCCAGCCTGCACGTCACCCAGGCCCGGTGTGCGATCGAAGTTTCGTCGCAGCAGGTCCACTTGATCGTTGTAAGGAGCGACCACCATGAAGTCGTCGGCACTCAAGGTCAAGGTCCCGCCCTTTTGGTTGACCCACGGTGTGCCGATCATCTTTTGAATCTCGGCGATGACGATCGCGGACTCTTCTTCGGACTCCGTCGAGCGCTCCACGTGATGCGCGCGTAACCATCGCAGCCCGGTACCGAACTGCGTTGACTGCTGCGCGCACGACGGGTGACTCGTGAGGCGTCCCTCGTAGATCTGCTTCGAAATAAAACGACACACGTCGGGATGCATTCGACGCGTCTCGGAGAGGAAGACGCCTTCGTTCTCGGGCAACGTCGCGAGGCCACCCAGGATGTGTTCGAGCACGCTCTTCCCCGATCCGTCAGGATGATCGGCTTGCGAGACGTGACTGAGTTGGAGCGGGTCACCGAGCAACACGAGATTGCGCGCGGCGTTCGCGGACGCAATCGCGTCGGCCAACGCCAACTGCCCGGCCTCGTCGACCACGAGCACGTCGACTGGATACGGCCGCATTCCGGCGCGAGCCCAGAGCCACGTCGTGCCGGCGACGAGGTTGTATCGATCGTTCTCGGCCGCGTCCCCCTTCCTCGAATAATTGACGCCCGGCAGAGCATCGAACTTGGGTTTGTCGCCATGTCGGTGGGCTCGGAGAAGGTCGAGTCGACCCTTCTCGGCAAAGACGTCGTAGGTCGCGCGAAAGAGATTGTCGATCGCCGCGTGGCTCATGGCAGTGATGCCGACACGTTTTCCCACCGCAATGAGTTCGTAAATGATGTGCGATCCGCTAAAGGTCTTGCCGGTTCCCGGTGGGCCCTGGAGCGCAACGTAACTGTCGTCGAGATGACTAATCCACTCGGGTGGCGATTCCGGATCAATGATGAACAGTCCATCCGTCGGACCGCAACCCGACTCGAATCGAGGTCGTTCCCGAGCAAGCAGTGCCATCGATACTCGACTGGTCGGATCCAATTCGTTCGGCGTCACTACTTGCTGGGCGAGATGAGAAAGCACAGCCGGCTTCGGAGTGGGCCAGATGTAATCATCGACGCAGATCACCGACGGCATGACACCGGACTCGTCGAATGCGTCCTTCCACCGCAGTCGAAGCTCGCGCTCTTCCAGATCAATCTTGGGCACGTAGGCAAAGCCAGTTTCGACGCCGACGGCGGTGAAGAGCACGTAGCGTTTCTTCGGATCAGCGAACGATGCATCGACCGGCTGCGCGGGCCACGTGAAGACGGCATTCTTCGCCACGGCTCCGCGACTGATTATGTCTTCAAACTCGACGAAATGAAGGTTCGCAATAAAGTCCGGGTCGCTATAGAGCGCGGCGAAATCCGATGCCGATTCGGCGAACTTCGGCTCGATATTGGCACTGCGCTCGCGTCCCCAGTAGTTGAGAAGGTCGCTCAGGAGGTGCTCGGGACTGCCCTCGTCGAACACCTTTAGCGCTTCGACGAGGGCGTCCGTGTCCAGTTCATGGTCTGGCCGTTCCAGGACCGCCTCACGCCACGTCGATCCGTCCGGTCGGTGCGCCACCAGCCAGTCGCGAAGCGCCATCGTGGCCGCGACGTCGTCCTCGTTGTAGCGCGCAATCGCCTCAAGCAACAGTGGATCCTTGGTGGACATGTAGAGGTCGTACTCGACGACCGCGCCGGCGCCCTGCTCGATGCCCCCGCGGCGCTCGAATCCCGTGAGATGTTCGAGCGACTTGAGTCCGTACGACTCGGTGCCGACCTGGAACGCGTTCTTCGACACGACGTAGAGGTCCACGAAGAGGCCGGTCTCGACGAGCGTCGTGAAGTGGCTCTCACTCTCGCTGCCTCTCGTGAGGCGCTCCATCGACGACTTCTCGGTGTGGTTGTAGTGATAGACGTGCATCGAGGGATACAACGCTCTTCGTGCGATGAAGAACACGACTAACTCGCGAATCATGGCGGCCTGCTCGTCGAGGTCGTGCGCCCATCGCGCGTCGTAGATCCACTGACCGTCATCGTCGCGGTAATAGAGGCCGGCCAGGAAGAAGAGGTCGCTTTGCGCCGTCCAAAAGGGGTGTCCTTCAAAGTCGAAGAAGACGTCGCCCTCGTCGCCCTCGGGCAACAGATCAAAGCCGTGACCGAAGACGGGATCGTCGGTCGCTTCCACGAGCTCGTACTTGGGAGGTTTCGATGGTTGCTGTCGTGAGGCCACTTGAAGTTTGGCCTGTCGACTCAACCGGGCCAGGTTCTCGTCGTGCAGTTCGGGCACGGCGTCGCGTCGCGTTGACAACTCGACGACCGTTCGTACGCCGTTCGCCTCGAGCGCCAGCCATTCGGGTCGTCGGATGTTCGCAACGTAGACCAGGGAGTCCTCTGCACGCCACCGGGCGTCACAGACGCGATTGAATTCGCAGTAGTCGCAGTGATTGCAGGGCTCGGGTCGCGTCCCTTCGATCTTGTCGCGATTGAGCAGTTCGGCAAGTTGACCACGCAGTCGACGCCAATACGGTCGAAACTCTTCGACCCGGAGTGACTCCTGTAGGCCGGAGCCGAGCCACAAGTGCATCTCACGCGGTGGCACGCCGGTCAAGGCTTCGAGTGCGTCAGCGTAAAAACAGAGCTGAAGCACATGACCGGGCTTTCCTTCAACGCGCGTCAGCTTGGCGTCGACCGGTTCGTAGTTGTAGTAGCCGTCCTCCGGGCTCTCAACTCGAATCAGGAAGTCCGCGATTCCTCGAATACCCTCGTGGACGAAGGGCATTTGGTAGACGACATCGTAGCCGCTCTCCATCGGATTGCCAGTCCTCGCCACCCACTGCACAAAGGTCTCATCCGGGTTGCGACCGGGCACCTGATAGACGGAACGGCCGTCGTTCTCCAACTCGATCAGGCAGTTGCGTTCGTGCGTCGCACCCTTTTCGATCAACAAATCTGCGAGCGAACCCATGGGTTGTGGCTCGACGCGGAGCACGCCCGCGTCAACCTGATTTCGAAGTGAAAGGAAGTGCGCACACTCCAACCACGCCGTGATCTTCGACGGGGTTATTAGACGTTCGACCATTCATCCTCACTGTAGGTTTTCGCCGCGGCGATTTCGCCACCGAGTCCACTGTGACCGGCTCCTGTGACATCCCGCTCGAACGCGTGGTTTTAGAGACGCGTCGAAGCGCTCGCTCTGGCTTCATCGAGTTGTAAGCGCTGCACTGCGGCGACCTCGGGCCCCGAGGCGCCGGGTGACCGACGACGACCAAGCGCGACTCCGGGTGTGAAGAGTTCGCTGAATCGGGCCAGGTTGACGTCGTCGTTCACCACGTCGGCGAGCGAACGCGAGGAGGACACGGCCTCCCCCACCAATCGACCAACCTGTTCGTGGGCTTGACGGAAAGGAATGCCTTCCTTAACGAGTTCTTCGGCGATATCGATGGCGACGAGAAACTGGTCGCTCGCAGCCGCTGACGCGGACGCCGCATTGAATGTCAATGACCCGTACGCACCGCGTAGCGCCACCAGTACTAAGAGCACTTGGCGCACCGAATCGAAGAGCGGTTCCTTGTCCTCTTGGAGATCACGATTGTAGGAGAGTGGCAATCCTTTCAAGGTCACCAACAGGCCCGTCAAGTTGCCGACGAGTCGTCCGCTCTTGCCCCGCGCCAATTCAGCGACGTCGCTGTTCTTCTTCTGGGGCAGCATTGACGACCCCGTCGTGAAGTCGTCGCCCAGTGAGGCGAAGTTGAACTCTGCGGTCGTCCAAAGCACGAGCTCCTCACCCATTCGAGAGAGGTGCACGCCCAGCAGCGCAATGTCAAAGAGCGTTTCGGCGACGAAGTCCCTATCGCTCACGGCGTCCATTGAGTTGGCGAAGGTCCCATCGAAGCCGAGGATCTCCGCCGCGACCAATGGATTAATCGCGAGCGAAGTGCCCGCGAGGGCACCGGCGCCCAGTGGTGAGACGTTCATTCGGTCACGCGCGTCGAGCAGTCGATCAACGTCGCGAAGCAGTGACCACGCGTGGGCGTTGAGGTGGTGGCTCAAGAGGACCGGCTGCGCCCTTTGGAGGTGGGTATAGCCGGGTAGATGGGCACCTTCGTTACGATCGCTCAGGTCCACGAGGGCGTCCACCAGGTTGAGGGCCAACAAGGCGACCTCGGTGAGCGCGTCACGCGTGAACAGTCGAAGTGTCGTGGCGACCTGGTCGTTGCGGCTGCGCGCCGTATGGAGCTTCGCGCCAACATCACCTGCGAGTTCAGTGACTCGGCGCTCGATCGCGGTGTGGATGTCCTCGTCGCTCGACGCGACGACAAAGCCTCCGCCTTCAATCTCGTCGCCCACGCGATCGAGTGTCGCCAAGAGCAGCAGGCACTCCTCATCACTCAACAGTCCGGCCGCGAGCAGTCCCTGTACGTGCGCTTTCGACCCGAGAATGTCGTGCGCGTAGAGCACGTGGTCGAATGAGTAACTCTCCGAGAGGTCCCACATCGTTGCATCCATGCCCGACGAAAACCGCCCGCTCCAGAGCGTCATGGCGTCGGCGGCATGGCGTTCTTCGCGCCCTGGCGAGCGGCCCACGTCTTCACGCCCAAGCCGTAGATCTTGATGAAGCCTTCGGAGTCGGCGTGGTGGAACGTATCGGCGGCGTCGTAGGTCGCGAGGCCGTAGTCGTAGAGCGCCTCGGGGCTTCGACGCCCGACCACGCGCAAGAGTCCCGGCGCCTCGAAGCGCAGGCGCACGTCGCCCGTGACGTGGCGTTGCGTGTCGGCAATGAAGGCGTCGAGTGCCTCTTTGAGCGGCGAGAACCACATGCCGTCGTAGACCAGTTCGGACCAGCGCGTCTCGAGTCGGCCCTTTTCGTGGGCCACGTCGCGCTCTAGGACGAGGTCCTCGAGGTCGGCGTGCGCCGTGATCAACGCCAGAGCGGCCGGGCATTCGTACACCTCGCGGCTCTTGATACCGACGCGACGATTTTCCACCATGTCGAGACGTCCGAAACCGGTCGCGCCCGCACGCGCATTGAGTATCTGAATGAGGTCCGCGAGTGGCATGTCGGCGCCGTCGAGCGCGACGGGGACGCCTTCACGAAAACTCACCGTCAGTTCCACCGGTTCGTGATTGGTGACACGCGTCAAGGTATAGGGCTCTTCAGGGGGGGCGTCCCACGGGTCCTCGATGGCACCGCATTCAATGGCCCGTCCCCACAGGTTCTCGTCGATCGAATAGATCTTCTCTTTGGTCGCCTTGATCGGGATATCCCACTTCGTCGCGTAGTCCACGGAGTCAGCACGGGTCATGCCCCAGTTGCGCGCGGGCGCAAGCACTTCGAGGTCGGGAGCCAACGCGTGGGTACCCACTTCGAAGCGAACCTGGTCGTTGCCCTTGCCGGTGCATCCGTGCGCCACCGCCTGCGCATTGAACTTGCGTGCCTGATCGACGAGGTGACGCACAATCACTGGACGTGACAGAGCCGACACGAGCGGGTACTTGTTCTCGTAGCGAGCGTTGGCGAAGATGGCCTTAGCGCAGAACTCCTCGGCCATCTCGCGCCGAGCGTCAACCAGCACGAAGTCAACGGCGCCCGCGGCGAGTGCGCGGACGCGAATTTCGTCAAAGCTTTCCGAACTGTCGACGTCTTGGCCAACGTTGACGAGCACGCCCACCACTTCAACGCCCCACTCTTCAATCATCCAACGGATGGCGACGGACGTGTCGAGTCCCCCGCTGTAGGCAAGCACGACGCGCTTGGTCATTGCATCTTGGCTTTCTTCATTGAGGAGTTTGAGTCTTCCAACCCGGCCAGCGCGCGAAACTCTGTCGCGAGCGACATTCCGCCGCGCTTCTCGTCCGCGATGACGAGGACGGTGTCATCCCCCGCAACACTCCCGAGCACGCCCTCGAGCGCGCTGCGGTCCAGCGCCGACGCGACCACGTGGGCGCAACCCGGCGGCGTGCGCACGACGACCAAGTTCTCTGAACTCTCGACGGAGACAACCCATTCGCCCATCATGCGGCGCAAATGGTCCAGCGGCGCGTGCGTGAACGTGGACGCCGTCGCGGTCACAATGCGGCGAACGCCATTTTCATCGCGAACCTTGATGGTGCCCAGTTCCTGTAGGTCTCGCGTCACCGTCGCCTGCGTGGCAGAGATGCCCTCAGATTGCAGACGCGTCACCAACTGGGCCGCCGTTGAAATTCGCTCGCGTTCGATGAGCTCACCGATTCGGTGTTGTCGTTGCGTCTTGGTCATGAGTTCTCCCCCTTTATCCAACGTAAGATGCCGATCATTGCTGAGCGACGGTGAAACACTTGGCGCCACACGAGTGACTGGGCGCTATCGAGCACCGCGTTCGTGACCTCGTCGCCACGATGCGCGGGCAGGCAGTGCAGCAGCACCGTTCGTTTCTTCGCGAGCGCCAGCAACTTCTCGTCGACCCGAAAGGACGAAAGGTCGCGGCGGCGTTGGTCGGTCTCGGCTTCCATGCCCATTGACACCCACGCGTCGGTATAGATAACGTCGGCCTTCTTCACCGCTTCAGTTGGTGAGTCGGTGAGTCGCAGTGTGCCCACGCTCGTCATGGCGAGCGGATCTTCCGGCCCACCCTCGCTCAATTGGTAGCCGGTCGGTGCACCGACGGTGACGTTCACGCCGAGTCGAAGGAGGGCGACCGCTAACGAACGGGTCACGTTGGTGGCGTCCCCGACGTAGGCGACCTCGAGTCCGGCCAGGCCGTGGACGTCACCCTTGGCGAATTGGTCAGCAATCGTGAGCACGTCCGCAACCGCTTGGGTCGGGTGCGCGGCGCCGCTCAACAGATTGATCAACGACATTCGGTCCATCGAAGCGGCCCTCATCCGCTCGAAGATGGCGTGATTGCGGACCCTGAGACCAGCGATGGCGAACATCTCGGCGAGGGTGCGCGCAATATCTTCCGCACATTCGCGACTATCCATTCCGACTTCTTCATCGCTGAAGAACGTCGCGAAGCCGCCGAGTTCATGCACGGCCACGGAACTTGAGGCCCGAGTGCGCAGACTCGGACGTTCAAAGACCAACGCAACTCCTTGCCCCTTGAGAGTCTCATCATCAAAGGGCGAACGGGCCAGGGCGTAAATCGAGTCAAGGTCAACGTCGCTTGACTGTTCAATGGTTATGAAGTGACGAGTCATCGCAGCACCTCCGTGGTGGGGATCGATCGCGCCAGCGCACTCGCCAGCGCGTGTGGTCGCGTGCCATTTGCAATGAGGACCGACGTGGCACCCCCCTCGAGTGCGTCGAGCGCGGCCAAGCCCTTGGGCCGCATGCCGTCTCGAGCAGAACCTGACGAAACCAGATCGAGAAGTTGTGCCATCGTGATCTTCTCCACGCCGGTCGTCGCGTCATCTGGGTCGCGCCGAAGTTGGTCGACGTCACTGAGCAGTACCAGCGTCGCGCCGAGCGAACTCGCGATGGCGCCGGCAGCGGTATCGGCGTTGCAGTTGAGCAGCCCACCTTCGTCGTCGACCGCGATCGAGGTCATGACGGGCGTGAAGTGCGCATCCCACAGCGAGGTGATGACGTCGGCGCGCACTTTGGGCGCCGCCGCGGCGCGGCCCCACACGTCGCCGAGTGGCGTCGCAGACAGGACGGAGCCGTCCGTACCGGAGAGCCCGACACTCACGAGGCCCCCTTGATTGAACGATGACACGATGGCCAGGTTCACTTCGCTCAACGCCATTGCCACGTAGCGCATGGTCGACGTGCTCGTCACACGAAGTCCTTCGTGGAACTGACCCTCGAGGCCGACGTCCGCGAGCAGTGTTTGGATTTGCGGTCCCCCGCCGTGCACCACGACGACGTTGGTTCCGTCTGATTGCAACTGGGCAATATCGGTGGCGAGATCCACCAGCACCGGCGACGTGGGACGGAGTGAGTCGAGGGCGTGGCCGCCAACTTTTACAACGATCGACGTCACGGTGTCACGCCCGAACGCGGCAGACCGAGTATTTCATCGCGACCAGTCGCGACGTTCCACGCCTGGAGAGCTTGGCCGGCCGCCCCCTTGATGAGATTGTCGAGCGAACTCATTGCCACGAGCCAACCCGTACGGCGGTCCACTCGGGCGCTCACGAAACAGAGGTTGCTACCCACGGGGTCCTTCATCGTCGGCGGCTCATCGGTGACGACCACGAAGGGGTCGTTGGCGTAGACGTCGCGCAGCACGTCGAGTGCGCCGCCCGTGGTCAGTGCGCTATCGCTCAGTTGGCCGTAGGCCGTGACCAGCATTCCGCGACTGGTGGGCACGAGGTGTGGCGTGAAGATGACCTCGGCCTCGAGTTCCTGTTGTATTTCAACGGTGTGTCGGTGCGTGAGTAGTCCATAGGCCTCGGCGTTGCCGGCCAGTCGTGAGAAGTGCAATCGGTCACTGGTGGCGCGACCGGCTCCCGATGTGCCACTCAGTGCATTCACGATGATGCCGGTGCGATCGATGAGCCCAGCGTCAAGAAACGGTCCTAGCGCCAGGGCGCTCGCCGTCGGGTAACAGCCAGGTGCGGCGATCAGTGTGGCGCCTACGAGTTCGCTTCGGTGACGCTCGACAAGTCCATAGACCGACGAGGCGAGCAAATGCGGTGCATCGTGCTCCTGCGCGTACCACTCTCGATAGTCCTCGGAGCGCTTCAGTCGAAAGTCGGCACCGAGATCAACGACCATCGTTCGACGTTCTACGAGGTCCGGGACGATGTGCTGACTGTGACCGTGCGGCAGCGCCAGGAACACGACATCGAGTTCGGTTGTCGACAGTGCGTCGACCTTGGAGAACTCCATTGATGGGTAGAGCGACGCGAGCGCGGGCACGAACTCACCGATTCGCTTTCCGGCGTTCGAGTCCCCCGTCGCGAGTACGACCTCAAGATCAGGGTGGGACGCGCAGAGACGCAGAAGCTCAGACCCGGCGTACCCTGTGGCACCAATTACTCCAACACGCATAATGCCATTTTATGCACATGGAGTCATAAAAACGCAAGCATTACGGGCGAGGACTAGACTTTTTTTCATGTCGCGACGCGGATGGGTCCTTTTTTTGGCAATGGCCGTGATCTGGGGTATCCCTTACTTGTTGATTCGCGTGGCCGTTCGCCAGCTTGATCCTGGGGTTATGGTGCTTTTTCGCACGGGTCCGGCCGCAATCTTGTTGATGCCAATTGTCATTGCGCAGGGTCAGTTCCAGGTTCTTATTCGAAATTTCAAGTGGATCGCCGCCTTCGCCATAGTTGAGTTCGGCATTCCGTGGTACTTCATGGCGACGGCCGAACGCCATATTTCGAGTTCGCTCACGAGTCTCCTGATCTGCTGTGTGCCCTTGTTGGCGGTCCTGGTCCAACGGATACGACGCACGGATGAACACATCTCGCGCCAGCGGTACTTCGGACTTGGCATTGGGGCCGTCGGTGTTGCGCTGCTCGTGGGACTCGACCTTCGAGGCGGCTCCATCACCTGGATTGCGATGATGATGATCGTCGTCCTTGGTTACTGCGTTGGACCGATTCTGCTCGCGACAAAGTTGTCGCACGTGCGGGGCGTCGTGGTGGTGGCGGGCGCAACGGCGCTCGTCGCCGTTTGTTGGCTCCCGTGGGCCATCGTGCACTGGCCGACTCACGTCTCGGGCGAAACAATCAGTTGTATGGCCGTACTCTCCGTCGTGTGCACCGCCGGTGCGTTCCTCGTCTTCTTTGAATTAGTGAAAGAAGTCGGATCGTCACGCTCCGTCGTTGTTACCTACTTCAACACCGCCATTGCAGTCGTGCTCGGTGTCATTGGACTGAACGAAACCTTGACGTCGGGCATCATCTTTGGGTTCCCACTCGTCTTAATTGGTTGCATCTTCGCAACCAGTCGCCCAAAGGAACCAGCGTCGCAGTCGGAGGCGCAGTCGGAGTTAGCCGGAGAATTCGGCCGAGACTTGGACCACGCCGTCGACCAACAACCAGAGTGATCCGGGCGCGCTCGCGAGGGTCACGTCATGCCCGCTCTCGACTGGGCCATGATGCACCACCGTCACCGACGAGACCGGCGCAGTAACGATCTCGCTTACGGCCTGCCACACTGCTGCGTTGTTCACGTGTCCCACCACGTCGAGATCGGCCCGGCGTAGGGGCCACGGCCTCAACGTGGCATCGGGCGACACCACCGGCTTCGCTACGCGACCCGAGACCCTCCGCTCCCGTATTGCATCGCCGTAGATGTCGAAAAATTCCGGTCGGATTCGAACGGGATGGCCCGACGGGTCTATAGGCACCCAGAGGGCGACGGCCTCGACGAGCAGTTGGCCGTCGAGTGCGATGTTCGTTCGACGCTCCGCCCACGCCGCGCCAACGCCACCACACCATGTCGTCAATGTCACTCGCTCTTTGTAGCGAGGCCAGCGACCGCCGTCAGCAACGCGAAGCGCGGTACGTCGAACGACCCACGTGTCCGTGGATGCACTACGCGTGTCGTCCCAGTCATCGGTCGCGATGTCCTGAAGCATGCGCGCTACCCCGTCGAGTCGAAGAATGCCGGTCGCGTCGGCGTCACCGAGGCGAACGGAGAACTGACCGCTGAACCGTCGCCCCTCATCGGAGAGCGGTACGAATTCGATCACACTGGCAAACTACCGTGGCTAACGCAGTGAAGCGCTAGCGAAGCGTCGCACCGAGCGACGTGGCCGCGGTGATGAGTTCGTTGCGAGCGTGGGCAACCTCGGCCTCACTGAGCGTGCGCTCGGACGAACTAAAGCGAACGCTGTAGGCGAGGCTTCGTGTCCCCTCGGGCAAGGTGCTCCCTTCGTAGACATCGAACAGCTCCACGCGCTCCACGACCGTGGACGCCACGCGAAGGGCGTTCGCCAGGTCCTGCGCGTGCAGTGATCGCGGAGTAACGAACGCCAGGTCGACCACCGCGCTGGGGTACTTGCTCGGCACCGAGGCGAACTCGCTTCGACGCGTTGCCTTCGCGCGATCGCACAGTGCGTCGAAGTCAATTTCCAATACGCCAAGACGTCGTGGCGCCGACGCCGAGAGCACGGCCTCCACCAAGTCACTGTCAACCTCGCCCACGCAACCGAGTACAGCGCCCGACGCGCGGTCAACGAGCCAGGCACACCGCGTTGGATGTAGTCCCTTGGGAGGTCGATCACACGTGCGAACAACGACGTCATCAAGCCCGAGACGCTGCGCCAGCGTCACCCATAAGGCCACCGCAGTCGTCGCGTCATCGCGGGGGCGTCCGAGGACAACGGTCACTCGCTCACGCTCCTCGGGCAGCGCGAGCTCAATTGAACCGCCCTCGCCGCCCCTGGTGAACCGCGGCGACACGGCGACGCTCGGGTGGGCAAAGACATTGCCAATCTCCGCGACCACGATGTCACCGTTACCGCGCTCGTAGTTCCTCGCCCACGTCCGCACGAGACTCGTCAGCAGCGTGGCGCGCATCACCGACTCGTCCGAGGCCAGTGGATTCGTGATTCGAACTCGCGCGACACCGCGATGCAGCAAATCGAACTCCGCGTCGCTGCCGAGCGTCGGCGTCCAGCATTCGACGGCACCGAGATCGACGAGAATGTCGCGGACTCGGCGACGAAGTTTCTGACGTTCGCTCAAACCACCGGGTTCCGGCCAGGTTGGCGTGTGTCGAGGAATCCGTCGGTAACCGTAGAGACGGGCCACTTCCTCAATAACGTCAGCTCGACCGGCGACGCCACTTCGAATGTCCGGGCGCGACGTCGGCGGCACGACGCGCAGTCCATCCCCGTCGGACGTTACGTCGAAGTTCAGACCGCGCAACAGGGTGGTCGCCTCATCGAGTCCAATGGACACACCGAGGAGTCGCTCGATGTCACGTTCAAAAACGGCGATCGTCGGCGAAGCGGGCGTCTCGCCACGCACGTCGATTGGGTCGGCCAGCCACTGAAGTTCTGGGCAACTCTCCGCGAGGATGGCGGCGAATCGGGCCGCCGCACGAAGACCAAGTTCGGGGTCGACGCCCCGCTCGAATCGATTGGACGCCTCGCTGCGCAGTCCATGACGTTTTGAACTGCGCGCCACGCTCATGGGATCGAAATAGGCGGCCTCCAACAGAACATCGGTCGTCGTCGCGCTGATCTCGCTCGACGCGCCGCCCATGATGCCCGCCAGGCCGAGCACTGTGTCGTCGCCATCGACAATCACACAGTCTTCACCGGTGTCGCCGAGTCCGCGGCCCTTCTGCGCGAGGGGACGCTGCACACCGTCGAGCGTCTCGAGCGATTCGCCGACCCGAGCACGACGCGCACGCAACGTCTGCTTAGCCACGTGCGCGGCATCGTAGGGGTGGGTGGGCTGGCCGAGTTCAAGCATCACGAGGTTCGACGCGTCGACGACGTTAGAGATCGGCCGTTGTCCGGCACTCTGGAGTCTCGCCACGACCCATGCGGGCGACGGACCGACCTTGACCTGACGCAGCACTGAGACCGTGAGTCGCCCGCAGAGATCGGGGTCCTCGATGCCGGCACTGGCGCAGGAGTCAGTCGTCGCCTCGCTGTTCGTCTGGGCGAGGTTCGGCTGCACGAGTGGTCGACCGAGGCGCGTCGCCAAATCGCGCGCCACGCCCATTACCGACCACGCGTCGGGTCGATTGCCCTCAACCGTGATGTCAAAGACCACGTCGGGCGTAATGGCCAGTGCCTCGAGCAGGCGCATTCCCACGACAGGATCAATGAGGTTGTCGAGGAGCATGAGTCCGGAGTGGTCGTCGCCGAGTCGTAGCTCCGTGGCGGAGCACAACATTCCGTTTGATGTGACGCCGCGCATTGTGCGTCGCGCAATTTCGAAGTTGCCCGGCAGCACCGCACCAACTGGCGCGAGCGGGACGTGGTCCCCCACCGAGATGTTCATGGCGCCACAGACGATTTCTAGGGGACCCTCGTTCGCGTCGACGACGACGAGTCGAACACGATCGGCGCCCTCGATTGCGCGAATCTCATCGATGCGCGCGACGACGACGTCGTCCAGTCCCTCACCAACGTGTTCCGTGCCCTCGACGACAAGACCAAGGTCGTCGAGAATCTCGCGAAGTTCATCCGTCGACTCGGGCAGGTCCACGAACTCACGCAGCCACGAAAGGGATATTTTCACGAGAACTGCTCCAAGAACCGTGTGTCGTTCTCAATGAGTGCGCGCATGTCCCCAAGTTCGTGGCGCATCTGTGCACAGCGGTCAATACCGAAACCGAAGGCGAAGCCACTCCACTCTTCGCTGTCGATGCCGACCGC
>DATCCA010000122.1:0-6331 GCA_036511575.1 Acidimicrobiales bacterium | reverse complement strand
GCGACGAGGTCCTCAGCACCCCACATGAGCGCCACCGTGGAGGCGCCCGCCGCGATGTTGGCGGATTCGAGCACGCCCCGGGCCGTCTCGCACAGTGCGATGACCGGACGAGGACCGAGCGCATTCACGTCGTCCACTGATTCTGTCTTCGCCAACATCACGGTCGAATACGGTGTCTGGGCGAGCGCGGCAACGTCCAAGGAAAAGTCGTCGGTGCCGAATGGGTTGACGCGCACAATCGTGCGCTGCGGGTCGAGGAGTGTTGCCTTCAGCGCCTCTCGAGCACCCGGTCGGTCCGGTGGACTGACCCCATCTTCGAGATCGAGGATGACCATATCGGCTGCGGCCGCAGCTTTGCGATATCGATCGGGCCGATCGGCCGGACAGAAGAGTAACGCCGGTCCGACGGGTATCCAGGTCACGGCGATTCCTTCGGCCTCATCTGCACGAGCGTTGAACGCGTGGCAATCGCCACGACGTCGCCATCTTGATTCCTCGCAGTGTGTTCCAACGTCACAATGCCCTCGCTCGGTCGGCTCTTCGACTTGCGCTTCTCCAGCACCACCGTCTCCGCGTAGAGCGTGTCACCGTGGTAGACCGGTTTTGGAAAACTCACGTCACGAAACCCAAGGTTCGCCACGATGGTGCCCTGGGTGAGTTGCGCCACTGACAGGCCCACCAATGTCGAGAGCGTGAAGAGGCTATTGACCAGACGGGCTCCAAAGGGTTGGCCACTCGCCCACGCTTCGTCGAGGTGCAACGCCTGCGGATTCATTGTCAGTGTGGAGAACAGGATGTTGTCGGCTTCACTTACGGTTCGTCCAGGCGAATGTCGGTAGACGGTATTGACCTCGAACTCCTCGAACCACAGTCCACGCTGTTCAACGACGCGCCGTTCCTCTTCACTCATATCGCCACCCTCATCGTTGGCCCCGTCGCCGCTTGCACCTCTTCAACACTGACGCCGGGTGCCGTCTCTCGAAGAACCAGACCATTCTCGTCGACGTCAATCACGGCGAGGTCGGTAATGATCCGATTGACACAACGTTTTCCGGTGAGCGGAAGCGAGCATTCGTCAACGATCTTGTGTTCACGGTCTTTCGTCACGTGTTCCATCATCACGATCACACGTTTGGCGCCGTGTATGAGGTCCATCGCACCGCCCATACCCTTCACGGTCTTGCCGGGCACAATCCAATTCGCGAGGTCACCGAACCGTGAAACCTCCATTGCACCCAGTACCGCGACATCGATGTGACCGCCGCGAATCATTGCGAATGACGCGGCCGAGTCGAAGAACGACGCTCCCGGCAGAACTGTGACGGTCTCCTTGCCGGCATTGATCAGGTCGGCGTCGACGTCGTCTTCGTCGGGGTAGGGACCGACGCCAAGGATCCCGTTTTCCGAGTGGAGCACGACGGTGATACCCTCGCGCAGATAGTTCGGGATCAACGTGGGCATGCCAATGCCCAGATTCACGTAGTCGCCGTCCCTCATCTCCGCCGCAACTCGGGCTGCGAGTTCCTCACGAGTCAGTGCCATCACTGTCCTCCGGCGGTACTCGTCGAGAGAACGTCGCTAAGGGCCTTCACGTCGCGTACCGTTCGACGCTCGATTCGTTTCTCGGGATTGGCTACGAGGACAACTCGTTGCACGAAGATTCCCGGTGTGTGCACGGTTGCCGGGAGAAGATCGCCCGGTTCGACGAGCTCTTCGACTTCGGCGATCGTGATTCGCCCGGCCTGGGCACAGAGTGGATTGAAATTTTGAGCAGACTTCTCGTAGATGAGGTTGCCGTGACGGTCGCCGACCTTTGCGTGTACGAGGGCGAAGTCACACGTGATGGCACGCTCGAGCACGTATTCAGTCCCGTCGAAGATTCGAATCTCTTTCGCTGCCGAGGCCAGCGCGGCCGAGCCATCGCTGGCATAACGAAGCGGCAGACCGCCGTCAGCAACCAGGGTGCCAACGCCGGCCGGTGTATAGAAGGCCGCGATGCCCGCACCGCCGGCGCGGAGCCGTTCCGCGAGCGTGCCCTGGGGCACCAACTCCACTTCGAGTTCGCCCGAGAGGTACTGACGGGCGAACTCCTTGTTCTCCCCCACGTACGAACCCGTCGTACGGGCGATTCGCTTTTCGCGAAGCAGCATCCCGAGACCGAAGTCGTCGACGCCGCAGTTGTTGGAGACGGTTACGAGTTCGCCGACACCTGCGGCGAGCACCGCTTCGATCAGGGCTGAGGGGAGGCCCGACAGCCCGAAACCACCGACCGCCAATGACGCGCCGTTCCCAATATCGGCGACCGCGTCGGACGCACTTGCGAACACCTTGTCCATCACTTCACCGCTTTCCTAGGTCGTCGCCCACTGCGGTCGCGACACTCGTCGATTCGCCCAACTCGTCCTCGCGCTGCGCAATGTCACTCGGTATCAGGCGCGCCACAACCTCGTCAACGACCACAGAGTCACCCTCTCGGACAAGGATATCGGCGGTGCCATCGCGCGGGGCGAGGAGCACGTGTTCCATCTTCATCGCCGACACGACCACGAGCGCGTCGCCCGCGCGCACCGACTGACCCTGCGTCACGCGAATACCCAACACCGTGCCGGGCATGGGACTGCGCACGTCGTTGCTGGACGATGAACGACCCACACGTCGGCGCACAATATCCGCCTCGACGAGCGGCCAGGTCTCGCCATCAACGCAGTCCCAGGTCGTGCGTCCGTCGACGACGTACCAACCGCGATGGACATCGCCGTCCGTGCTGAACGTCACGCCACCGTCGTCATTCGATGTCACGCTGAGCTCGACGTCAACGCCGTCGACACATAATTGGGCATTGTCGATCGTCCCGAGCATCGTCACCGTGACCGTGCCGCCATCGAGTCGTGGCAGCACCAACGTCAACGGACGGTCCCGCTTCCCGAGTCGCCATCCGTGCACTGCGTCCCACGGATCGCGCACGGGTCCGTTGGGCGCCAGCCGCTCCTGCCACGAGAGGGCGTAGAGCGCCAGCACCGCGCGCGACGGGACCGTCGACACCAGCGACTCGACCTCTCGTTGGATGAGTCCGGTGTCGAGGTTGCCCATGGCGACGTCGTCATTGCGCAGCAGTCGGCGAAGGAAGTCGACGTTCGTGCCCACACCAAGAATCACTGTCTCGCCGAGTGCCGTGTGCAGGCGACGAAGCGCGGTCAAGCGATCGGGACCCCACGCCACGACTTTGGCGAGCATCGGGTCATACTGCGTTGCGACGTCCAACCCTTCGAGTAACCCACTGTCCACGCGGACCCCTTCCCCGGACGGTTCGCGAATCTTCAGCAACCGACCACTTGTCGGAAGGAACCCGCGCGCGGGGCTTTCCGCATAGACGCGCGCCTCGACGGCGTGACCGACGACACGAGCATTGAGGACGTCGATTGCGAGCGGCAGGCCCGCGGCGACGAGGAGTTGCTGCTCAACGAGATCGAGACCGGTCACCATCTCCGTGACCGGATGCTCCACTTGGAGCCTGGTGTTCATCTCCATGAAGAAGAACTCATCAGGCTGCTGTGACGAGACAATGTACTCAACGGTCCCTACGCTGCTGTAGTCAACGCTCCGTGCAACGTCGATCGCGGACGCACAGAGTCGTTGTCGCGTCGCATCATCCAGCAGTGGCGACGGAGCCTCTTCGACCACCTTCTGGTGACGGCGCTGCAGCGAGCACTCTCGCTCTCCCAAATGCACGACGGTGCCGTGTTCGTCGCCAAGCACCTGCACCTCAATGTGTCGTGGTCGTACGACAAAACGCTCCAAAAAGAGAGCGTCATCGCCAAATGATGAAAGCGCCTCGCGACGAGAACTGGTGAGCGCCTCACTGAGATCGTCTGGTCCCTCGACCAGTCGCATACCCTTCCCGCCACCGCCCGCGGAGGGCTTGATGAGCACCGGGAATCCGACTTCCATCGCGGCAGTGCGCAGATCGCCGTCAGTCATTCCCGCATTGATTCGACCGGGTACCACCGGAACGCCAGCTGCGGCGACATGGAGCTTCGCCTGGATCTTGTCGCCCATCAGCGAAATCGCTCGCGCGCTCGGCCCAATGAACGTGATGCCCCGCTCCGCACAGGCAAGAGCGAAGTCCGCGCTCTCAGAGAGAAAGCCATAACCGGGATGAACCGCGTGGGACCCGCTGGTGACGCAGGCGTCGAGAACCCGATCAATGTTGAGGTAACTCTCGTGTGGTGCAGTCGCTCCCAGGTACAACGCCTCGTCCGCGTCGAGTACGTGTCGCGCACCGCGGTCGACGTCGCTGTACACCGCGACGGACTTAATACCGAGGCGCCGGAGCGTCCGAATGATACGAACGGCAATCTCGCCGCGATTCGCAATGAGGACTGTCTCAAACATCACTACATCCGAAAGACGCCATAGGCGACCTCGTCGAGTGGCGCGTTCGCGCACACTGAGAGGGCAAGACCAAGCACCGTCCTCGTGTCGAGCGGGTCGATGATGCCGTCATCCCAGAGTCGAGCGGTCGAGTAGTACGAGTTGCCCTCTGCTTCGTAGCGACTGCGAATTGGTGCTCTGAACTCCTCCTCGTCTTCGGCGCTCCACGAACCCCCGCCCGTCTCAAGCTGCGTGCGCTTCACCGTCGCGAGTACCGCCGCCGCCTGGTCGCCGCCCATGACCGAGATTCGACTGCCCGGCCACATCCACAAGAAACGTGGTGAGTAGGCCCGGCCACACATGGAGTAGTTCCCGGCGCCGAAGGAGCCGCCGATAATCACCGTCAATTTGGGAACGCGCGCGCACGCGACGGCGTTGACCATCTTGGCCCCGTGCTTGGCAATGCCGCCGGCTTCGTACTCTCGTCCGACCATGAACCCCGTGATGTTCTGCAAGAAAATCAACGGGATCTTTCGCTGGTCGCACAGTTCAATGAAGTGCGCACCCTTCAACGCCGACTCAGAGAACAGCACACCGTTGTTGGCGACGATGCCCACCGGGTGCCCCCAGAGATGCGCGAAGCCCGTGACGAGCGTCGTTGCGTACTCTGCCTTGAACTCGTGGAACGCACTCGCGTCAACGAGTCGTGCAATCACTTCGCGCACGTCGTAGGTCGTGCGCGGGTCCGCGGGAATGACACCATAAAGTTCCGCTGGATCGATCACTGGCTCCTCAACTGCCTGGACGTTCCACGGTGACGTCGAACGCGGAGCCAAGGTCGAGACAATGGAGCGAACAATGGAGAGTGCGTGCGCGTCGTCGTCAGCCAGATGGTCTACGACTCCAGACGTTCGCGCGTGGAGTAGTCCTCCTCCGAGATCCTCGTCGGTCACAATCTCTCCGGTCGCCGCTTTCACCAGCGGAGGACCGCCGAGAAAGATCGTTCCCTGATCTCTGACAATGACGGTCTCGTCCGACATCGCGGGGACGTAGGCGCCACCCGCGGTACACGAGCCGAGCACCGCGGCGATTTGCGCGATGCCCTTCGCGCTCATCGTCGCCTGATTGAAGAAGATGCGCCCAAAGTGATCGCGATCGGGAAAGACCTCATCCTGTCGAGGCAGGAATGCGCCACCGGAGTCGACGAGGTAGATGCAAGGCAATCGATTGGCCAACGCAACCTCTTGCGCGCGCAGGTGCTTCTTCACGGTCATCGGGTAGTAGGTCCCGCCCTTCACGGTTGCATCGTTGGCGACGACGACACATTCGCGGCCACTCACCCGCCCCACGCCGGTGATGATGCCCGCACCCGGCGACTCATTGTCGTAGAGCTCGAACGCAGCGAGTGGCGACAACTCGAGGAATGGGCTCCCTCGATCGAGCAGGGTGTCAACGCGCTCTCGGGGCAACAACTTCCCGCGCGCGACGTGGCGATCACGAGACGCCTGGGGACCACGCGATGAGCGATCGAGCCGTTCCTTCAACTCTTCGACGAGTGCGCGCTGGTGCGACTGGTTGGCGTCAAACGCCTCACCGCGACGATCGATTGCAGACGAAAGTTGCTCCACCGGTCCCCCAATTTCAGTTAGTGTTAACTAACTGAAAAGTGTACCAGTGAGAATCCGCCCCGTCCAGCCCCCAGGAGGTGTTTGTGAAGGAACCAACGCGACGCAGTCGTGAGAAGGCCGAACGGCGCGAGCAACTACTGGCGGCGGCGTCGCGACTCTTCGCCGAACGGGGCTTTCGAGCAGTGTCCATCGAGGACCTCGCGTCACACGCCGGCGTCAGCGGACCAGCGCTCTATCGCCACTTCGACAGTAAGGAGTCGATCTTGGCCGACCTCTTGATCAACGTGAGTGAACGACTGCTGCGCCAGGGCACCGAACGCGTCGCGAACGCG
>DATCCA010000121.1:0-7715 GCA_036511575.1 Acidimicrobiales bacterium | reverse complement strand
CGGGTAACGCGCATCTGATTATGCCCTACCACCAGGAGTTAGACCGACTCACGGAGCGCTTTTTAGGCAAGAACGCGTTAGGAACGACCAAGCGTGGCATCGGTCCGGCCTACGCCGACAAGTCGTCGCGCGTGGGACTTCGCGTGCAGGACTTGCTCGACCCGAAGATCTTTCGCGAGAAGCTCGACTTGGTGTTGAAAGAGAAGAACTTGGTACTCACCAAGATCTACAACCGTCCCGCGTTCTCGGCGAAGGAGATCGCGGAGAAATACCTCGACGAGATGGCGCCACGCGTGGCGCCCATGATCGGCGACACGGTGACGATCGTGCACGACGCGCTCGCTCTCGAAAAGAAGATCCTTCTCGAGAGTGCCCAAGCGACTTTTCTCGACCTCGATCACGGGACGTATCCCTTCGTCACGTCGTCGAATCCAATCGCGGGGGGTGCGTGCATTGGTGCGGGCCTTGGACCTCGCGACATTACCGACATCGTGGGTATCGCCAAGGCCTACGTGACGCGCGTGGGCGCGGGTCCGTTCCCTACCGAGCTCGACGGCGACGTCGCTGAACTTCTCGTTGATCGTGGTCACGAATTCGGCACCAACACCGGGCGCCGTCGACGCGTGGGTTGGTTCGACGCCGTCATGGCGCGCCAGGCGGCCCGTCTCAACTCCCTCTCTGAGATTGTGTTGACCAAACTCGACGTGCTCGACACGCTCGAAGAGATCAAAGTGTGCGTGGGCTACGAAGCGGGTGGTGTTCGCTACGACCACCCTCCGTACCACCAGTCCGTCTTGCACGAGGTCACGCCGATCTACGAAACGTTGCCCGGTTGGCAACGTGACATCACTGCAGCGACGCAGTGGGACGAAATGCCCGACGCGGCAAAGAGCTACGTGAAATTCTTAGAAGAGGCGACCGGCGTTCCTATCTCGGTGGTGAGCGTCGGCCCCGGCCGAGAGCAGTTCGTTCGCCCGTCGTGAGTCGCTGCGTCGTCGTTGGTTCGGGGGCGCGCGAACACGCTTTAGCTTGGGCGCTCGCCAAGAGTGCCGAGGTTGTCGTGACGCCAGGCAACGCCGGTATGGCGGCGCACGGGCTTTCCTGTGTCACCACGCCCGCTACTGAACTTGACGCCGATCTTTTCGTCATCGGTCCCGATCAGCCCGTCGTCGACGGGCTCGCCGATAAGCTTCGAGCCCAAGGTAAGACGGTCTTTGGACCTGGCGCGGACGGTGCACAACTCGAAGGTTCCAAGGCCTACATGAAGGACTTTCTCGCGGCGGCCGGTGTACCGACCGCGGACTACGGCGTCTTCAATGACGAAACGTCGGCACTGGTGTTCTTGGCGACGATGAAGGCGCCCTACATCATCAAAACTGACGGGCTTGCCGCCGGCAAAGGCGTGCTCGTCACGTTCGACATTGACGAAGCAATCGCTGACGTGCGAGAGAAGTTGAGCGGCGTGGCCTTTGGTGACGCCGGCACCACGGTAATTATCGAAGAGGGTCTCAGCGGCGAGGAGTGTTCACTCTTCGCCATCTGTGACGGAACGAGCGTCGTGACGCTCGTTCCGTCCCAAGACTTCAAACGAGTTGGTGATAACGACGAAGGTCCCAATACCGGAGGCATGGGCGCGTACGCGCCAATGACCTTGTCGCCAGAACAGTTGGAAAGGATCTCGCGCGAGGTACTTGAGCCAACGCTGGCGGAACTCCAGCGACGCGGCATTGACTACCGCGGCGTGCTGTACGCCGGTTTGATGGTGAGTGAGCGGGCAATCAAGTTGCTCGAGTACAACGTTCGCTTCGGTGACCCTGAGGCCCAAGTCCTTGTGCCGCTCTATGGCGACGTCTTGTACGACGTGCTGCTTCGAGCGAGCGAGGGTCGCCTGAAAGGAGCCACAATGGTGGCGTCGGGCGCGGCGGTGACGGTGATTTTGGCCTCAGAGGGTTACCCCTCGAATCCAACAACGGGCGACGTTATTGCAGGACTGGGACCAGACGGTCAACTGCGTGAGCGCGACGAGAACGTGATGGTCTTTCACGCCGGTACCAAGCGCGACGACAACGGCAGATTCGTCACCAGCGGGGGACGCGCCCTGGCCGTGACTGGCCTGGGCGACACCGTGGCGCAGGCTCGCCACCGCGCCTACGGCGCCGCGAGCCTCATAAACTTTAGGGGGATGGTGCAGCGCAGTGATATTGCGCTTGTTGCCGCAAAGGGAGACCAGTGATTCCGAGGTACGCACCGAAAGACGTGGCCGCGCTCTTTAGCGACGAGCATCGTTTCGACGCCATGCTTGAGGTTGAGTTGCTCGCCGCCGAAGCGCTCGCGAAGCTTGGCGTCCTGCCCGCTGATGAAGTCGCGACGCTTCGTCCTCGACGCCCGGTCGTCGACGCCGCGTTTGTTGAAGCCGTCAACCAACGCGAAGAGGTCACCAATCACGACACCGCCGCGTTCGTCGACGTCGTGCAGGACCGCATTGGCATGCCCGAGGGCGCGTGGATCCACTACGGACTCACCTCGTCGGACGTGGTCGACACTGCCTTGTGCGCGACGTTGGCCAAAGCGATGGACATCGTGATAGACGACGCCACGAAACTCCGCGACGCACTCACGAAGCGTGCGGTCGAGAGCGCGAATATTCCTATCGTCGGGCGAACGCACGGCATGCACGCAGAACCAACGACGTACGGCGCGAAGTTTTCCCTTTTCGCGCTCCAAGTTCAGCGCGACATCGTTCGAGCGAAGGATGCTCGCGCGGCCATTGCCGTGGGCAAACTCAGCGGCGCGGTTGGGACGTTTTCGAATATCGACCCCGCCGTTGAGGCGTACGTCTGCGCCGCTCTTGGTTTAGAGGCAGTCCCCGCCACCCAGGTCATCGCGCGCGATCGCCACGCGCAAGTGCTCTACGCCTGCGCCGCGCTCGGCACGTCGATGGAGCAGTTCGCCCTTGAAGTTCGACACTTGGCGCGCAGTGAAGTCGGTGAGGCTGAAGAGCCCTTCACGGCGGGACAGAAGGGCTCGTCGGCGATGCCCCACAAGCGCAACCCAGTGATTTCTGAGCGCCTTAGTGGTCTCGCGCGCGTGTTGCGCGGTTATCTCCAAGCGGGACTCGAGGACGTTGCGCTCTGGCACGAGCGCGACATCTCACACTCGAGCGTCGAGCGAATTGTCTTGCCCGACGCGTTGCAGTTAACGGTCTACATGTTGCGAAAAGCCACGTGGTTGGCTGACGGCCTGGTGCTCCATCCCGAGCGGGCGCTCACGAACCTGACCGAGGGTTCCCTCGGACTGGTCTTCTCCCAGTCTGTACTTTTGGCCCTCATCGAGTCGGGCAAGACCCGCGACGACGCGTACCGCATTGTTCAGGCAGCTGCGCGTACGGCAATCGAAGAGCGTCGCAACTTCCGTGACGTTATTGAGGCTGACGATGACGTGACCTTGAGCAATGAGGTCGTGTCGCGAGCCTTTGACCTCGATCGACTCCTGGTGCATCGAGGTCGGTTCCTCGACGCGTTGACGTGGCGAGCGTGAGCGAACTCGGACTCACGCACCTGTACTCAGGCAAGGTCCGCGATCTCTACGAGGTCGACGACGATCACCTCTTAATGGTGGCGTCGGACCGTATGAGCGCCTACGACGTCGTCATGACCAGGCCAATCCCGAATAAGGGCCGAGTTCTGACGGGACTGACTGACTACTGGACCCAGGAGTTTCGCGACGAGATTCCCAGTGCCCTCGTGTCGTGCGACCCCGAGATCATTGATGATTTCGTTGAAGGTTTCCGCGACGATTCGTCGTATCACGGGCGAACGATGTTGGTTCGAAAAGCGACGATGCTGCCTCTTGAATGCATAGTGCGCGCTCGCCTCGCCGGACAGGCCTACGACGAGTACGTCGAAAAAGGAACCGTCCATTCCATGGCGGCGCCTAGCGGTCTTCGTCTCACGGACCCTTTTCCAGAGCCGATATTTACGCCTTCAACCAAGGCCGACGCCGGTCACGATTTCAACATCGATCTCGACGAGGCGGCGCAGATTGTTGGCCGCGACCGCTTGGATGAAGTGCGGTCGCTCTGTCTCGAACTCTTTCGGCGCGCTTCGGCGAAACTCAGCGAGGTGGGACTTGTGCTTGCCGACACCAAGTTCGAACTTGGCACGGTCGATGGACAACTCGTGGTGTGTGATGAGGTCTTGACACCCGACTCGTCGCGAATCTGGCCGGCCGAACACGTGCACTCAGGCGAGACGCCACCGTCGTTCGATAAGCAGCCGTTTCGCGACTGGCTTAACAGCGAAGCGTGGGACCGTACGCCACCACCGCCCGACGTCCCCGACGAGATCGTGGCCGTCACTTCAGCGCGATACACCGAGGCCTACGAGCGAATTACCGGAGCACTTCTTCGAGACTGGTACGGTTCTTAGTAGTGAACTACTTCGTAATTGTGGACGTCACTCTTCGTGAAGGCATCGCCGATCCCGAGGGCGCCACCATCGAGCGAGCCTTACCAGCACTGGGTTTTAGCGGTGTTTCGGACGTCAAAGCGGGTAAATCCTTTCGTATGTCGATCGACGCCGAGAGTGAGGAGGCGGCTCTCGAAAAGGCCTCCGCGCTCGCCGAGCGGTTGCTCTCAAACCCGGTGATTGAAGACGCCACCGCGCGACTTGGCGAGAAGACCTCGTCGTGAATCGCGTCGGCGTCGTGGTCTTTCCCGGTTCGAACTGTGAGTACGACGCGGCTCTTGCCATGGAAGCACTTGGGACGAAGGCCGAATTGGTCTGGCACTCGGTCACTGACCTCTCAGGTTTTGACGGCATTATTTTGCCCGGTGGTTTCGCGCACGGCGACTACCTTCGCCCCGGGGCGCTCGCGCGATTTTCTCCCGTGATGAACGCCGTGCGTTCTTTCGCGAACGACGGGGGACCGGTGCTGGGCATTTGTAATGGCTTTCAGGTACTCACCGAGGCGGGCTTGTTACCGGGTGCGTTACAGAAGAACATCGGCCTGACGTTTCTCTGTCAACCGACGACGCTCGTCGTTACATCGAAGCGTTCGGTGTTGACGTCGGGCGCTGCGATCGGTCAAGAACTCAGCATTCCGATTAATCACTTTTCGGGTTCGTACACCTGTGATGACGAGACGTATAAGAGTCTCATGGACCACGATCAGATCGTCCTTCGTTACAAGGAGAACCCGAATGGTTCGCGCGACGACGTCGCGGGCATTGCCAACGAGCGCGGCAACGTGGTTGGCTTGATGCCGCACCCTGAGCGCGCGATGTCGACATTGCTCGGCAGCGCCGACGGGCGCGTGTTGCTCGAGAGTTTCGTTGCCGCCCACGTCGCGGCGTGAGCACGAATTCGTCCCTTCATCGAGCGCTCGGGCTCAGTGACGATGAGTTCGATGACATCAAGAACGTCCTCGGGCGTGAACCAAATCACTTGGAACTCGCGCTTTATGGCGTGATGTGGTCCGAGCATTGTTCGTATAAATCATCGCGACTGCACCTACGTCGCCTGCCCACGACGGGACCGCACGTGTTGGTGGGTCCGGGCGAGAACGCCGGGGTCATTGACGCGGGTGACGGGATCGCGGTGGCGATTCGTATCGAGAGTCACAATCACCCCTCCGCGATCGAGCCCTACCAAGGTGCCGCGACGGGCGTGGGTGGCATTTTGCGCGACGTCTTCACGATGGGCGCGCGACCCCTCGCGGTCATGGACCCGCTCTTCTTTGGCGAGCTCTCTGACGCTCGTCAACGGTGGCTCGTCGAGGGTGTGGTGTCGGGTATCTCGGGCTACGGCAATTCTGTCGGCGTGCCGACCATTGGTGGTGAGTTGACCTTTGACGACTGTTACGCGTCGAACCCACTGGTGAACGTGCTCTGCGTGGGCGCGTTGCCGAAGGAGCGCCTCGTGCTCGGTATCGCCTCGGGCGTTGGGAACCTCGCGGTACTACTTGGTTCACGAACCGGGCGTGACGGCATTGGTGGCGTGTCGGTCCTCGCGTCAGCTGGATTCTCTGGCGACGACAGTGCTGCGTCAATTGACGACGCCAAACGTCCGAGCGTGCAGGTGGGCGACCCTTACGAGGAGAAGCGTCTGATTGAAGCGTGTCTCGCGTTGCTCGACGATGGCTTGGTGCTCGGCATCCAAGACCTCGGTGGCGCGGGACTGGTGTGCGCGACCTCAGAGACCGCGGCGCGCGGTGGCGTGGGCATGGACGTTGACGTCACGGCCGTGCCCCAGCGCGAGCCCAACATGGTGCCCTTTGAGATCATGACCTCGGAGAGTCAAGAGCGAATGCTCGCGATCATCACGCCGGAGAATCTCGAAGCGGTGAGCGCGTTGTGCGCCAAGTGGGAAGTACGCGCGAGCGTCGTTGGACGCGTCGTTGACCCGGTGATCGATGAGGAGGGCAACAAAGTCGGGATGCTGCGCATCCGCGACGGCTTCGACGGTGACGTGTTGGCTGAAGTGCCAGCCAAGTCACTGGCCGACGAGGCTCCGCTCTACGACCGGCCGCGTGAACGCCCGAGCACACTTGACGCAGTACACGCTGATGATCCAACGCTCGATGAACCCGCGGGACACGCCAATGCTGACCTGCTCGATTTGCTCGTCGACCCCGCGTGGGTCTATCGCCAGTACGACTCGCAACTCTTTTTGAACACTGTCGTAGGACCAGGTCGCGACGCGGCGTTGCTGCGGCTCGCCGGGCCGGGACTTCCGTCATCGACGAGAGGCATCGCGCTCTCGACCGATTCGAATCCACGTTGGTGCGCACTCGATCCGCGCGTCGGGACCGCGCTGACGGTCGCCGAGGGCGTCGCGAACCTCGCCTGTGTGGGTGCCAAGGCCAAGGCGGTCGTGAACTGTCTCAACTTCGGTAATCCTGAACACCCTTCGGTTATGTGGCAACTTTCTGAGTCGATTGACGGCATGGCCGAGGCGTGCCGTGCGCTCGACCTGCCGGTCATTGGCGGCAACGTCTCGCTCTATAACGAGAGTGGCGGCAGCGACATCGACCCGACCCCTGTGATCGGTCTTCTTGGCGTCGTCGACGAACTCGTCGCGCCCCCGCCGGGCTGGGGATGGGGTGACGGCGACGCGGTCGTGCTCGTGGGCGTTCGTCGCGCTCTTGGGGTGCATCCGTTTCCACTGGGTGGATCTCGGTGGGCGACGCGCCGGGGCCGTCGTGGTGGGCAGATCTCGAGCTTCGACGCGGGATCGCTTCGTCCGACGTTGGACTTTGTCACCGAGGAGATTGCCGCCATCTGTGCGGGCGGCTCAAGTGACGTCACCGCCGTGCACGACGTGAGCGGGGGCGGCATTGCTGGCGCACTCGGTGAGATGGTGGCCGCTACTTGGCGCGGCGTCACGGTCATTGAACTAGAACACCACGGCGAACTCTTCAGTGAGTTCCCCGGGCGCTTCATTATGGCTACCAGCAACCTCGACGCGCTTCTTGTCCGCGCCCAGGCATCGGGGATCGACGTGACGACACTCGGTGTCTGCGAAGGGGACCGACTTCGCGTGGGCTCGAGCATTGATCTGGCGGTTACGCAGATCGTCTCGAGGCGTCGCGACGCACTCGAAGACGCACTCGGCGCGCTGAACTAGCGCGCGGCTTTCAACTCGGCGAGTATTTCGTTGGGCACGTTGAGGTCACCAACTCGACCAACACCTAACGCCACATCTTTTTTGTAACTC
>DATCCA010000120.1:0-4908 GCA_036511575.1 Acidimicrobiales bacterium | reverse complement strand
TGACCCAAATCACGACGTTGGCCCCTCGGCAGCGCCGTTCGCCATATCGGACCCGAAATAGGCGGCCTCGATGGCGGCCGGACTCAGTTCGATCGGCACACCGACGAGCGACGTCTTGCCCTCCAAGAGGCAGTGCACCCGAGTGGCGACCGCCAGCGCCTGGGTAACGTCCTGCTCCACGAGCAGCACGCCGACGCCCTGGGCGACAATTCTTGGAATGAACTCGTAGATTCGTTCGATCACGATCGGGGCAAGGCCGAGCGACACCTCGTCAATTAAGAGGACTTTCGGATTGGCGACCAGAGCACGAGCAATGGCGACGGCCTGTTGCTCACCACCCGAGAGTTGGCCCACCTTCTGATGACGCCGCTCGGGCATCCAGGGGAACAGCTCGTACATCGCCTTCAGAGTGAACGGACCCGGTCCGGCGCTCTGCGCACCAACTTTGATGTTCTCCTCCAGCGTGAGTGACACGAAAAGACGTCGGCCTTCGGGTACCAGGGAGATCCCTCGGCGCACCCGTCGATGGGTCGCCAACTTAGAGATGTTGTCACCTTCGAAGCTGATTGAGCCGCTCGTCGCGCGATGCAGTCCCGCGATGGTACGCAGCAACGTCGACTTACCGGCGCCGTTGGCGCCAATCACCGCGAGGACCTCACCGGCCCTAACACTCAAACTGACGCGGTCCACCGCGCAGAGTTGTCCGTGGTGCACCGTGAGCTCCACGACCTCGAGCAGCGACGTGCGTGGATGCTCGTAGCTGACCATGCTGACGATGTCGCTCACGACACGCCACTTTCATTGATGATGCGCCCACCGAGGTAGACCGTGCGCACCGCCTCGGATGCGAGCACCTCTCTCGGTACTCCGTCGGCCACGAGTGCGCCGTTGGCGAGACAGAGCAAACGGTCAACGGTCGAGAGCAGCGCGCGTACGACGTGCTCAATCCACAGAATGGCGATGCCCTCATCCTGAAGTCCGCGAATGACGGCCGAAAGTTCTACAACCTCGGCGTCGGTCAGCCCGCCCGCGATTTCGTCGAGGAGGAGAATCCGTGGATTGGACGAAAGGGCGCGCGCGAGCTCGAGTCGTTTTCGGTGGAGCAACGCCAGCGAGCCGGCCGGTCGATTGGCGAGCGCTGCCATACCCACACGCTCCAATGACTGATACGCCTTCTCGTAACTGGCGACACCGCGGGTGCGCGCACCTTGTTGCGCTGCGACCAGCGTGTTCTCAAAGACAGTCATGTGCTCAAAGGGTTGTGGTATCTGATACGTGCGACCGATACCCATGCGACAGCGCGCAGGCGTGGCGACTCGGTGCAGTTCGCGACCGTCAAACGAAATTGTGCCGCTATCGGGCCTGATGTCGCCCGAGATGAGTCCGAACATCGATGTCTTGCCGGCGCCATTGGGACCGACAACACCCACCGACGCCCCTTCTTCCAACTGGAAGGTGATCCCGTCAGCAACAACAACCTGACCGAATTGTTTGGACACACCTTCCAGCTGAAGAAGCGGCATGTAGCTAGTTTGTCCTAAGCGTTGGTGGGCTCAAGCGTTGCCTGTGTCGGAATCTGCTTGTTGAGCGTGTTGTCAACGACCCAAGGCGACCACGAGAACTTCTTGTGTCCCACGAGTTCCGTTGAACCTGGCTTCCACTGGATCCCGACGGGCTTGATGATGCCGATGCCCTTGGCGGGATTCGTCTTCGCCGAGAAGTTCAGCGGACCGCACATGCCGTCGTAGTTCACCGTTTTGAAGGCCGCCGCGACCGCTTTACGGTCGTGGGGGTTGTGCACCTTCTTGAGCGCCTGAATGACGATCTCGAAGAGTGAATACGTCGAACCCATGGACTGCACCCACTGCTGCTTCGTGACTTTCTGGTAGTTGGCGGCGAACGTGTTGGCCGTCATGCCGGTCAGCGATGACTTGTAGGGCGAGTTCGGTGTGAACCACGCGTCGGTCGCCACATTGTTGGACAGGTCACCGAGGGCGTAGACGTCGGTCGGGAACAACATGACCTTCGCCACCGTCGCCAGCTTCGGATTCCAGTTCTGCTGGGACGCCTGCTTCCAGAACGTGTTGAAGTCCGGAGGCAGCGGGCAGTTGATGAAGAAGTCGCACGACTTCCCGCCAGAACCGGTCTTGAACGTGGAGATCATGTTGGTGTAGTCACTCGTGAGGTCCGTGTACGCACCGCCGTCGACGAACGTCCACGGGGTCCCCTTCTCGGCGCCCACGATGGCGTTGAGCGTTGGGGGCCACGCTGCACGAAAGGCGTTGCCGTCCGAGTCGTTCGGGAACATGCCGGCGAAGACCTGATTGGCACTGGTTTGCTTGAGCACCTTGTTCCACATTGGCAAGAAACACTCCACGAACTCGGGAACGCCAAAGAAGAACATGCTGCAGAACTGCGGTGACGTGCCGACGGCATTGCCCGCCGGGCCAATCGAGTTTCCGGTGAAGCCGCCCCACCATGCTTCCCACGGGCAGACCGTCGAAAGGCACGGCACGCCGGCGCCCTCGCACACGGCACTGACCGGAATGGTCGTCTCCGGTGCGGAGCTCGTGACGATCAAGTCAACGCCGCTCGATTGAATCAGTTCCGTCGCGACCTGTCCCGCGATGGACGGGTCCGACTGGCTGTTCTTCACGATGATCTCAATCTTGTACTTCGTCTTGCCGATCGTGATGCCCTTGGCGTACTGGCTCGAAGCGCGCACGAGACTGAGCACGAACTTGTCCGGTCCGGCGAAGTCAGCCAACGCACCCGTAGACGGCGTCACGTATCCAATCTTGATCGTTCCCGACTTCGTCGCCGCTGCGGCCGCCGATGCTTCCGCAAGCGCGGCAACACCCCCAACCAGCGCGGTCGCGCCGAGTGCCTTTAGACCGAGTCGACGTCCGAACTCGACGCTCCCCCAACCTGGAATGGTCTGCTCGCGCGAACCACTTCCGACGGATTCTTCATTCCCCATTTAGTGCCCCCTAGAACTTGCTTTGGTGTTTGTATCACAATACGACCGCACTTCTCCCAAAAACATGCAACTGCGGCATCGAATTGTTCTCACTTTCAGACACGACGTTCGCTATGCGGTCATATGACGACGCGTCAACTCCTCTTCGCCCAATTGGGCTAACACCTGACGCGCGGCGAGTCCCCCTCGGTCAATTTTCACGCTCACTTCGGTCATCTCTCGTCCGGAGTCAACCCGTCGCTGGATGATGTTGAGGGCGTCGACGTCTTCTTGCACAACGCCGATCTGCATTTTTTCCAGCGCCGCGTCAGTCGTCGAATCACCGACGCAGAAATCACGCGAGAGCGCCCAGAAGTCGTAGACCGAATTTTCGGTCGAGGGCGTGAGCCCGTAAAAAATCTTCAGGTGGAATGCGTGATCGTCGGTGCCGTCAGGTAGCGGCGGCTGGGCCACCGGCGCGATCCTGGAGTTCAATTTGTAGAAGCTCGGGGGAAAGTACTCAATGTCCTGCCACCGGTCGATCGTGCCCGATAGCCCCGTCGTCGTTGCGTAGAACGGCGGACACTCGACGTCGACCATGTGTCGATAGACGTTCACCACGCGCGTCTGCTCATCGACCTCAACTGCGATCGGCGTCGTGGCCACTTCGGGCGTACCAATGGAACTGTTGTGCAGAAACGTCTCGTGCGAAAGATCGAGAAGGTTATCGACCAGGAGGGAGAACGACGCGTCGATTTTGGCCACGCCCGATACCACCGACCAGTCATTTGACGACTCTAGCCAGGGAGTTTCGGGAAGCAGGGCGTGGTCGGGCTCGTGGCCCATCCAAATCCAGATCCAACAGCCTTTTTCCACGACGGCGTACGTGCGCACGGCCAGCTTGGTGGGGATTCGATCCTGGCCCGGAACGGCGACACACACTCCTTCGCAGTCGTAGGTGAAGCCGTGGTAACCGCAGACGAGTACGTCATCCACCACGGTGCCGAGGGACAACGGGTATCCGCGGTGCGGGCACTGATCAGCGAGCGCAACGACGCGGCCACTTCGATTGCGATACAGCGCGACCGGTTCACCGAGAATCGCTCGCGCAATCGGTCGTTCGGAGAGTTCCGAAGAGAGCGCTGCGACGTACCAGTGCTGATGAAGAAACATGTTCCTCCTGGATTAGCGCCACGACGAGGCGCGCAATGGTTTCGTGCCGACACAACTGCCGACTTCGCGAAATCTAACGCCGGTGTGATAAGACGTCAAGGCATAGCAACCTAATCGGGGGAACAATGGGACTCTTAGACGACGCCGGATGGCATTCGAAGATATTTCTTGGTGAGTGGATCAAGGGTGGCGCTGGTGACGCACCCGTTGTAGAACCGGCCACGGGCGAAGAACTCGGTCGAACCGGTCGGGCGTCTGTTGATGACGTCGCCTCCGCTTCGTCGCGCGGCGCTCTCGCCCAACGCGAATGGGCATCGCTCCCCTATAGCGCTCGTGCGGCCGTGCTTCGAAAGGCCGGTGACCTCTTCAGTCAGCATGCCGAGGAGATCTCTGAGTGGATTGTTCGCGAGTCCGGTGGCATTGGTCCAAAGGCCGGTCTCGAAGTACACACGGCCGCCGAGGAGTGCTACGAGGCGGCGGCGATTGCGTCGCACCCAACCGGTGAAATCCTGCGAAGCGAGATGCCGCGACTGAGTTTCTCCCGTCGCGTCCCCGCGGGCATCGTTGGCGTCATTGCTCCCTTCAACTTTCCGCTGATCCTCTCGATCCGCTCCGTCGCTCCGGCCCTGTCGCTCGGCAACGCGGTGATCTTGAAGCCCGATCCGCGCACCGCGGTCTGTGGCGGCGTGGTACTCGCGAAGATCTTCGAAGAGGCCGGTGTGCCGGCCGGTGTCTTCAGCGTTCTCCCCGGTGGGGCCGACGTCGGCGAGGCGCTC
>DATCCA010000119.1:0-5646 GCA_036511575.1 Acidimicrobiales bacterium | reverse complement strand
CGCGTCGCGGCGGCAGTCGAGTCAGTGCCGTGGCGATCTTCTGCGCCAACTGCTCCAGCGCCGCACTGCGATTTTGACCCTGCGACCTGAAACGACTCGCGCTGGAACGAACGACCGTGCCGGCTTTCTCAAGGAGAAGTTCGCGATCTGCGTGACTGAGCACCAGTGAGCTTTCGACGTCGAAAGACGCGACCACGCGTGTCAGGGATCGATTGGCGTGTTGGCCACCGGGACCACCGGAGGTGGTGACCCGCAGGGCAACTTCGTCACTGGGAATCGTGAGACGCGCGCGGATGAAGAGGGACCCATCATCGAGAACTCGTGGCCCGGTGGTCATCGCTCTACGGAGGGGAAGCGAACGAGTGCCAGTTGGCTCGATGATGCCACGAGGACGTCGGTTGAATCGAACAGCTCAGCGTGCTCTTCGACGCGGCCGTCGCTGATAATGGTGCACCATTGACGCGCCTTCAACCACTCCCCCGCCGGAATCGCGTGGACGTACGAGGTCAGCTTCAGTGTCGGTACCCAGCCCGATGATCCGAGTGGAAACGTAGCCGGCGGCATCCCATCGCTCGCGAAGAGCAGGCTCCACGCGTCCCACTGGGACGCACCGTCGTCGAGGCGCAGCCATCCCCGGACCTCGCCCTTCTCCGAGACGCCGCCTTCCAACCACGCCGTGCTCGATGGATCGAGGCGAAAGTCGAGGACCCGCATCAACTTGATCTCTTCGACCACCGTTCGACGAATGCATTGGCCAAGTGGTGCGAGTACCGGTATTGGTGCGTCGAGGTAGCGCGCGGTGACGCTGTCTCGAATCGAGCCGAGCGTGATGAGTGCTTCGCACATCACCGCGTCGTCTTGGACGAGCATGACGTGCACGAAGGAGACGCTGCGACCAACTCGACGCACCTCAGTGTGTAGTTCGGCCCTGCCGACCGATGGCGCGCCACTGAAATTAGTGGTGATCGCCGTAACGTGTACGTGGGCCGATCCCTCGTCACTCGCCGCCGCCAGCGCGGCATTCGCGAGTACGCACTGGAGGTAGCCACCGTTGGGCTTGCCGAGGATTGTGTAATCGTCAGAAATCTCGACAACGTATCGTCCCGGACCAACCGGTTCGATGGCTGCGGCGTCGCGCAATGAGCGATTCGTTTCGTGGGCGCTCATGTCCAAACCTTAACGGGGTAACGGGTTTCAACCGTAGGATTGGCGCATGAGAAAGAGGTTCCAATGAGGACAGTGCCCTATTTCATCAACGACGAACGAGTGGATGGAGAGGGCGACCTGCTCGTCTACAACCCCGCGACTGGTGAAGTGAATGCGCACGTACCCGTTGCCGACGCGCAGCTCGTCGACGACGTCGTTGCCATTGCTCGTAACGCGGCCACCACCTGGCGCAACTCGTCACTGTCGCAGCGCACCAACGTGCTCTTTACGTTGCGCCAACTGCTCGTGGAACACGCAGACGAGTTGGCCGCCATCATCACCCAGGAGCACGGCAAGACCATCGCCGACGCCAAGGGTGAGTTGGCGCGCGGACTCGAGAACGTCGAGTACGCCTGCGGTCTCATCGAGCACCTCAAAGGCGACTTTTCGAGTCAAGTGGCCGACGGCGTCGACGTGCACTCGGTGCGCGAACCCGTGGGTGTCGTCGCGGCGATCACCCCCTTCAACTTTCCGATCATGGTGCCACTTTGGATGACCGCCAACGCCATTGCGAGTGGTAACGCCGTGATCTTGAAACCCTCGGAACGTGACCCGTCCGCAGCGGTGCGACTCGCAGAACTCTTGAAGGAGGCCGGTCTGCCAGCCGGCGTCTTCAACGTCCTGCACGGCAACGCCGACACCGTGACCCAACTCCTCGAGCACCCCGGCATCGACGCGATCAGTTTCGTCGGCTCCACCCCCGTGGCGCGTCACGTTTATCTCACCGGCACCGCGCACGGCAAGCGAGTGCAGGCACTCGGCGGCGCAAAGAATCACATGGTCGTGCTGCCTGACGCCGATCTCGACATCGCTGCGGACGCTGCAATCAATGCGGGCTTCGGATCGGCGGGCGAACGGTGCATGGCGATCAGCGTCGTCGTGGCCGTCGGCGACGTTGGCGACAGATTGGTCGACAAGATTACGCAACGGATGGACCGGCTCACCGTTGGTCCCGGTGACGACGCAACCAGCGACTTTGGTCCGGTGATCACGAAAGAACACCGTGACCGCATCGTCAACTACGTGGCGTCGGCGCCGAGCGACGGCATCACCGTCGTGCGCGACGGCACCTCGTGGGCGTCCAAGCCTGGGTTCTTCGTCGGTCCATGTCTCCTCGACGGCGTCAAGCCGGGCATGAAGGCCTACGACGACGAGATCTTCGGTCCCGTCCTCAGCGTCGCGCGCGTCGCGACCTACGCCGACGCGCTCGCAATGGTGAACGCCAACCAGTACGGGAACGGGGTCGCGATCTTCACCCGTGATGGCAACGCCGCACGACTGTTCTCGCGCGAAGTGACGGTCGGGATGATTGGGGTCAACGTGCCAATTCCGGTGCCCGTCGCCTCGTACTCCTTCGGAGGTTGGAAGAATTCGCTATTCGGTCACAGTCACATCTACGGCCCGGAAGGGTTTGCCTTTTACACGAGGGCCAAGGTCGTAACGACACGTTGGCCACTGCCATCGGAGTCCCAGATCGACCTCGGCTTCCCGAGGACTCGTTGATCGAGACGTAGCGCCACGTCGCCAACGTCGCTGCTCTACATCGTTGGATCGCTGCGAGCGGAACCGTTGTCGTCGAGGAACCGTGCCGGCTCTGCGGAAAAACGCTCACGACATCGATCCGAACAGAAGTAGTACGTCGTGTTGCCCACTCGCGCGGTGGCCGGTGCATCAGCTGTTCGGACTTGCATTGCGCAGACCGGGTCGATCGCGTAGCCCTCACCACCGCCGTGCTGGGTCTTCGTGTGTGCGAGCCACCACACGACGACGGCAACGCCGAGAAAGAAACAGTCCAAGTACGTCGTGTAGTTCCAAGCAAAGTGATCGACGCCGACGGTGATCGTTCGACGTGTGGGAACAACATGCAGCGCGGAGAAAATGCCCTGGGTGATCAGACCAGCAATGGCCATCGCCGCGTAAAACAGGCCGACGATTCGCAGCGTCAGGCGGGTGCCGTAGAACTTGCGGTAAATCAGAAGCAGCGGCATCGCGATCAGATCGGCGAAGATGAACGAGATCACGCCGCCGAAGCTGATGCCGCCCGACCAGAGTGCGGCCGCGAGGGGCACGTTGCCGATGGAACAGACCCAACTGATGACCGCAATGAGCGGTCCGACCAGGGCATTCTCGACGATGGTCCAGATACCGTGACCATGGAGGAAGAGGTCATTCCACAGGTGTCCGGGCACGATAACCGCCAAGAATCCGGCGACCAGGTAGCCGATTCCCAGCTCCTTGCGGATCATCGTCACGTCCGCCACGGCGTAACTCGAAGCGTCGGACCAGGCCGCACGCGAGCGAAACTTCGAGCGCGTGGAGACGTGAGTGACAGATCCATCTTCGTGCCCATCCACCGCCACGTGATGCTCGTGCGCGTTCGTCGAGTGTTCGAGGCGGTCACGGGCGCGAGTGGTCAACACTCGCGAAAAGACGAGGCCACCGGCCAGAGCAATGATCACAATCATGATCGGCCCGCCAACGAACTCGGCGACCATGAACTGCCATCCGAGCAAGATCAGCATCACGAGGCCAAGTTCGACCACGAGATTCGTCGATGCGATCATGAAGACAAGTGACGTGGTGAAATCCGCACCCTTGGCGAACAGTGACTTAGCCATTGCCGACGCCGCATACGAGCAACTCGACGACGCCATGCCGTACCCCGAAGCTCGGGCAATCGCGACCGGTCGGTGCGTGCCGAGTTTCGCCTGCATGGTCTCCTTCGAGACAAACGCCTGGACTGCCCCGGACAAAGTGAAGCCGAGCACTAACGCCCAGAGCGTCTCCCAGAACATAAAGAGGCCCTCGCGAACTCCACGTCCGATGTCGGTAATCACATCGACGTGTGCGAGCACCATGCTCATGACTTGACGAGTCTCGCGATAGCGGCCGTGGCCTCGGCGATTTTGGCGTCCTTCTCCGGGCCACCCTGCTGCACCGCGTTTGCCACACAGTGCGAGATGTGATCACCCACCATCTCGAGCGCGACCGACTGGAGCGCGCGTGTCGTGGCCGAGATTTGGTCGAGGACGTCGATACAGTAACGGTCGTCGTCGATCATGCTCTGCAGTCCCCGGACTTGACCCTCGATGCGTCGAAGGCGACGTTGAAGCCGCTGCTTATCGTCCATGTAGCCCGGTGCCGCCATTAGCTCTCCTTGGGTTTCTCTATACCCCTAGAGGGTATCGGATTCGTCCAGCCGCCGTGCACAGTGACGAGCGCGGACGCCCATATTTTCAGTCGAATATCGGGGCCGCACACCTTCGTGCGCTCAGGACATCGATGATGCGTCGCCTACAATCTCATCAGCCGGGCGTGATGCACCTTCTCCAATCAGGGTTCGCGTGCATCGACACCACCGAACGAGGACACCCCATCCCATGAGCAAGCAACACACGAGCGTCCGTTCCTACGGAATCTTGATTGACCACGACCGCGTTGCACTCGTGCGCTCATCCAATCCCCGCCACGTCCCACCCCTGTGGTGGTTACCCGGTGGCGGGATTGACTTTGGCGAAGCGCCCGAAGACACCTTGATCCGAGAGTTCCGCGAAGAGACGGGCTTGGAGGTCAACAACCCCCAACTGATTGATGTCACGAGTGACGTTCGTCGACGGGACAATGGCGACAAGATTCACACGGTTCGCATCATTTTCTCGGTCGACCTCGCTGGTGGCGAACTGCACCACGAGGTGCACGGGACGACCGACCACGCGGCTTGGTTCAACCTCAGTGACCTCGAGACAATGAACATCGCCGATTACGCGCGCGCGGCAATATCTTCAGCTCAAGGGAAGTAGCGCTCGGGCATCTCACGCTTGAGGAACTTGCCGGCCGCATTGCGCGGCAGCGGTTCGTCCGTGAAGTCCACTTTGGATGGAATCTTGAAGCCGGCGAGACGTGACTTCAGGTGATCGCGCAGTTCGTCGCTCGTGAGCGTCGCACCCGGCTTTAACATCACGACGCACGCCACCTCTTCACCTAAGCGTTCGTCGGGGAGACCAAAGACTGCCGCCTCGTGCACCGCGGCGTTTTCGTAGATCGCGGCTTCAATCTCGGCCGAGTACACGTTTTCGCCGGCGCGAATGATCATGTCCTTCACGCGGTCTTCAATGTAGAGAAATCCACTGTCGTCGATGTAGCCAAGGTCGCCGGTGCGCAGCCATCCATTCACGATCGTGTCAGCCGTCGCCTCAGGCTTGCGCCAGTAGCCGCGAATCAACGTGGGCGACTTCATCCAGATTTCGCCACTCGTGTTCGCGGGGACGCTGCGTTGTTCCTCGTCGCGAACTTCGACGTCCATGACCAGCGTGGGTACCGGTCCGGTAGAGCGGGGGTTCGCGACGTAGTCGTCACCTTCGGTGCGCGGGCCGTACGCGTTGGTCTCGGTCATGCCGTAACCCAACGATGGCCGTCCCTGGTCGAAGGAACTCTCGACCT
>DATCCA010000118.1:0-6498 GCA_036511575.1 Acidimicrobiales bacterium | reverse complement strand
GAGACGCTGTAGACCGTGCGGTCGTTGGGGCCGCTTCCAGTACCGGTTCCCACTACCGCCTCACCCTTGCGCAGGTGGCCAAGTACAAACTTGTCGATGCCGACCGTCGCGGGGATGAGGTACCCACGAGAGATGATTTGGTTGCCTACAAGGAAGGCCTCTTGACTCTGTATCGCGAGCGGCGTAGAAAAGTGGCTCATCGGTATCGCCCCCGAGGGCACCGGTTGCTCGCTGAGTAATTGGGTTTCGTAGGCCTTACCGGCCGCAAGGCTGGCGGGTGACAGTGTCGTCGATGTCGTGCCCGCGAACGCGCTCGGCGTCGCGAGCCCTACCGTGACGCTGAAGAGCGCAACAATCAACAGTCCAGTCGTCCGAGATCTCTTACCCATACTTACTTCTGTCCGCCCGCGGGCCGTTGTTTCAGACCACCACGAATCTCGGTTCTTCCTTGAACAGTGTGTCAAGCAGGCTTCCTGGTGTGTGAAGCACCGCCAAAGGTCGCGAATGTTCGTTAAACAAATTATTAGCCGAGTTCTCAATCACGGCCCCGTAGGGTGGAACCTGATCGGAGGACGTACGAACTACGGTCGAGCGACGTTTGATTCACTACAAAGGAGTAGCCGTCAAAAAGTTATTTGTCTTCGACCTCGATGGAACGCTGGCCCCCAGCAAATCACCCCTCGGTGCGGACGTCGCGGCTTTGCTGCACGATCTGCTCGGCGTCATGAAAGTGGCCGTCATCTCAGGTGGCGACTGGTCGCAATTCCAGAAGCAGTTGCTCGCCAACCTCCCCGACGACGAGCGTCTAAAGGACCTTTCGCTCCTGCCCACGTGCGGCACCCAGTTCTATGAGTACGTCGGCCATTGGAACAACGTCTACTCCGAGGACCTGAGCGCGGACGAACGCGCGAAGATCATCAAGGCACTGGCTGACGCCTTCGAACTGTCGGGCATCAAGGTTGAACGGACCTGGGGACAGGTCATTGAAGACCGCGGCAGCCAGATCACGCTCTCCGCACTCGGTCAAGAGGCTCCGCTTACTGCCAAGGCCACCTGGGACCCCGATTTCGCCAAACGCCGGAAGGTGACGGCGATCCTCGCGCCGATGCTCCCGGGCTTTGCGATCAACATGGGTGGCACGACGTCGATCGACATCACGAAGCCGGGCATCGACAAGGCCTACGGGATTCACAAATTGCATGAGCAACTGGGTATTGAAATCTCCGAGATGCTCTTCGCGGGCGACGCCATCTTTCCCGGCGGCAATGACTACCCCGCCGAGACCGCCGGCGTCGACAGCATCCTCGTTCGCGATCCCTTCGAAACGGCTCGCGTGATTCAGACGGTCCTCGCCTGTTTCAACGATGGTTCAGTGCAGATCGTGTCGCCCGGCAAACCGTGAGCGCCTTCACCATGACGCCGCTCGATCTCGTGATCGAGCCAGAGGTCGGTAACGCGAACGAAGTGGCAGGCATTCTCAATCCCGGTGCCGCGCGCGGACCCGACGGGCACCTCTACCTCTTCCCACGAATTGTTGCCGAGGGTAACTATTCACGCATCGGCATCCTTCGCGTGCTTTTCGACGAACAGGGCGAACCCAACGGCGTCGAACGTGTGGGCATCGCCCTCGAGCCCGAGATGCCCTACGAACTGCGCCCCGACGGCGGTGGGTGCGAAGACCCTCGCGTCTCCTTCGTTGAACCGCTGAACTGCTACCTCATGACGTACACGGCGTTCTCACCCGACGGACCGCGCATTGCGGTCGCAACGTCGACGGACCTTCTCACGTGGGAGCGCCTCGGACTCGCGGAGTTCGATCCCTATGAGGGGATCCACTTCGACGGCATCGACAACAAGGATGCCTGCATGTTTCCTGTCGCCATCCCCAATCCTGAATACGAATTAGAGCTCGCGATCCTTCATCGTCCGCTCTTCCCCGGGACGCTCCCCGAGGACACGTTGGCCCAGGGTGAGGATCGCAGTGTCGACCTGCACCGTGAAAGCATCTGGATTTCCTATCGGCGTCCCGGTCCGATTCAAACTCCGTTACGTCTTACGGGGCTCTCCTCCCACCACCGCCTGGCGGCCCCTGTCTACGAGTGGGAGGCCCTCAAGATTGGCAGTGGTGCGCCGCCCGTTATGACCAAACACGGCTGGCTCTTCGTGTACCACGGCGTGGCCGACGTCATCGGCGCGGGCGATGTGGACCAACTCACCTACTCAGCGGGCGTAATGGTGCTGGACCGAGAACGTCCCCAGGAACTCCTCTATCGTTCCTCGCACCCAGTCCTCACCCCCGAGCAAAACCCCAAGGACCCGCGACGAGGATCGCCCAAGAACGTGGTGTTCCCGACGGGCCTCGATCGTCGCGACGACATTGGCCAGCCTGATCGCCTCGACGTCTACTACGGGCTGAACGATTTTCGCATCGGTGTCGCCCGTCTTGACGTGCCCGACGTCCTGCCCCACACCGGCGAAGCCGACCCGCCTAAGAACTGAAATGATTGAGTTTTGACCCACGAGCACGCCGACAGATCACGAGGACGCGCATGACCACACTCCCCCTTCGACAGCGTGCCTCGTACCAGGCGCTCGAACGCCACGTCCGGGACGTGGGGGCCACTCACCTTCGCACGTTCTTCGCCGAGGACGCGAGCCGCGGCGAACGACTGCGTGCCAATGCCGAAGGCATCTATCTCGACTACTCGAAGAACCGCATCACTGACGAGACGCTGCGCCTTCTCTTTGAACTCGCCATGGAGTCCGGACTCGCAGAACGGCGCGACGCAATGTTCGCCGGTGAACACATCAACGTCTCGGAGGATCGCGCGGTCCTACACGTGGCGCTGCGAATGCCGTCGACGTCTTCTCTCGTCGTTGACGGTGTCGACGTCGTGGCTGAGGTGCACGCAGTACTCGCACAAATGTCTCGATTCGCCGACCAGGTGCGATCGGGAGCGTGGAAGGGCCACACCGGCAAGGCCATAAAGAACATCGTCAACATCGGCATCGGCGGTTCGGACCTCGGACCGGTCATGGCCTATGAGGCGTTGCGTCACTACTCGCGGCGAGACCTCACGTTCCGCTTCGTCTCAAACGTCGACGCCACCGACCTCGTGGAGGCAGTCCGCGACCTCTCGGCTGAGGAGACACTGTTCATCATTTCGTCGAAAACCTTTGGCACGCTCGAGACACTGACCAACGCCACGTCAGCGCGTACGTGGCTCATCGGACAACTCGGTGAAGAGTCGGCCGTAGCGAAGCACTTCGTTGCGGTCTCCACCAACAAGGAAAAGGTGGCCGCCTTTGGAATCGACACGGACAACATGTTCATCTTCTGGGACTGGGTCGGCGGTCGCTACTCAATGGAGAGCGCCATCGGACTCTCCACGATGCTCGCCATTGGACCCGAACAGTTCGAAGAGCTCCTGTCTGGATTCCACGCGATGGACGAACACTTCCTCGCCGCCCCCTTCGAAGAGAACCTTCCGGTGCTGCTGGGACTGCTCGCGGTGTGGAACCGCGAGTTCCTCGGATGTCCGAGCGTGGGCGTCATGCCCTACGAGCAGTACCTGAAACGCCTGCCGGCGTACCTCCAACAACTCACCATGGAGTCCAACGGGAAGCACGTGACGTTGGACGGCGCGGACGTGGACTACGACACCGGTGCCGTCTACTGGGGAGAGCCGGGCACGAACGGTCAGCACAGCTTCTATCAACTCATTCATCAAGGAACCACGATCATCCCCGTCGACCTCATTGGTTTTGCGAAGAGTCTCAATCCCCTCGGCGAACACCACGACATACTGTCGTCCAACGTGTTCGCCCAGGCGGAGGCGCTCGCCTTCGGCAAGACGGCCGACGAGGTTCGCGCCGAGGGGACGCCCGAGCACGTGGTCCCCCACCGGGTCATGGAAGGGAACCGCCCGACCAACGTGCTGCTCGCGGAAGTACTGACCCCTCGCCTCTTGGGTTCACTCATCGCGCTGTACGAGCACTCGGTCTTCACGCAGGGCACGGTCTGGGGCATCGACTCATTCGACCAGTGGGGAGTGGAACTCGGCAAGGTACTCGCCGTGGCCATCATCGCGGAACTCGAATCGGAGAGCGAACCGACGCTCGCGCACGATTCGTCCACCAACGCACTGATATCGCTGTATCGACGACTGAAGAAGAAAGAGGACTCCCATGGCAACTGATCATCCGATGCAACTGGGGATGGTGGGACTTGGGCGAATGGGCGCGAACCTCGTGGCACGTCTCGTGCGCGACGGTCACACGTGCGTGGTCTACGACGTGAATGAGGCGGCGGTCACCCGACTGGCTGGCGACAACGTCGTGGGCGCGTCATCACTGGAAGACCTCGTCACAAAGCTCGACGCACCTCGCGCGGTGTGGCTCATGCTGCCCGCAGCGGTCACGCACGACACGTTGAGCGAACTGTCGCAATACCTCAGTTCCGATGACGTCGTCATTGATGGAGGGAACTCGTTCTACCGTGACGACATCGCACGGGCGAAGGAGCTCGGAGCCAGCAGCGTCCACTATGTGGACTGCGGCACGAGTGGCGGCGTATGGGGACTCGAACGCGGCTACAGCCTCATGATCGGAGGAGAGGATGACATCGTCGCACGCCTGGACCCAATCTTCAAGAGCATCGCTCCCGGTAACGACGGCACTTTAGCGACGCCCGGTCGCACCACGACGATCGGGACGGCGCAGCTCGGCTACCTGCACTGCGGGCCCGTTGGCGCGGGCCACTTCGTCAAGATGGTGCACAACGGCATCGAATACGGAATGATGGCGGCGGTCGCCGAGGGACTCAGCATCCTGGCCCACGCCAACGTCGGCAAAGTCGCCGTAGTAGAAGACGCCGAGACCGCGCCCCTACGCGACCCCGAGTTCTACCAGTACGACTTCGACCTTGCTGAGATCACCGAGGTGTGGCGACACGGTTCTGTTGTGAGCTCCTGGCTCGTCGATCTCACCGCCGACGCGTTGGCGCGTTCGCCCCAACTCGAAGAGTACGGCGGTCGCGTGTCGGATTCCGGCGAGGGTCGCTGGACCATTGACGCCGCCATTGATGAGTCGGTGCCCGCACCCGTCATCAGCGCGGCACTCTGGCAGCGCTTCGAGTCGCGTGGTCAAGGTGAGTTCACCGCGAAGGTGCTCTCGGCGATGCGTGCCGAGTTCGGCGGGCACTTCGAGAAAAAGCCGTAACGTGCACCACCTGCTCGAGCGCTTCGACGACGACGCGTCGCTGGCCGACGCCGCCGCGTCGTACGTCGCGCAGCGCGCGCGTGACTGCGTGCAGGCAAGGGGCGAATTCATCTTCGCCTGCAGCGGTGGTACGACGCCGTGGGCCATGTTCTCACGTCTCGCCAAACTGGACGTCCCGTGGGCGCAGGTCACGATCTTCCAGGTCGACGAGCGCATCGCGCCCGAGGGCGACGCGACGCGCAATCTGACGAACCTCCAGGCGAGTCTTGGTCCACAGTCCGCGACGATTATGGCCATGCCGGTAAATGACGATGACCTCGAGGACGCCGCTGACCGCTACGCAGCGCTCATCCCCGAACGATTCGACATGGTGCACCTTGGACTAGGGCCCGACGGCCATACCGCGTCGCTCATTCCCGGTGATCCCGTTTTGGCGGTCGTCGATCGACTCGTGTCGCTCACGGGCGTCTACCACGACGAGCGTCGTATGACGCTGACGTACCCTGCCATCGCGCGCGCGAACCAACTGCTGTGGTTGGTCGCCGGCACCGATAAGAGAGCACCGTTGTTGCAGTTATTGGCTGGCGATGAATCCATTCCCGCTGGTCGTGTCGTCGCGGCGAGTTCACTCGTCATGGCCGACGCCGACGCCTCGCCGTCATGAGTGTCGACGAAGAGAAACGCGCGGCGGCAGAGAGCGCCGCGGAACTCGTCGAGCGTGGCATGCGTGTTGGTCTCGGCACCGGCACGACAGTCGCGTTTCTGCTCGAGGCGCTCGGTCGCCTCAAGCCCGACGCCAGGTTCGTGGCGACGTCGCCCGAGACCGAGGTGGTGGCCCGGCGTCTGGGTCTGCGAATTGAGTCGTTTGACGAGATCGACACGCTCGACCTCGCCATTGACGGCGCAGATCAAATCGCACCCGACGGGTGGCTGGTGAAGGGTCGTGGCGGCGCCCATCTTCGCGAGAAGATCGTGGCCGGGGCGGCGCGTCGCTTCGTGGTCATCGCGGACTCAACGAAGCCAGTTCCATCGCTCCACGCACCCGTGCCGCTGGAGCTGAGTTCGTTCGGACTCTCGTCGACGCTGAGGCACCTCGAACCGACGCGGGTGCGCGATGCGCCTCGCAGTCCAGACGGCGGCGTTCTTGCCGACTACCTTGGCGAGTTCATAGACCCGCTGGAACTCGCGCGTCGACTCTCGTCGACGCCGGGAGTCGTGGCCCACGGGCTTTTCGCACCGTCGCTCGTGACTGACATCATCCTGGCCACTGGTAAAACG
>DATCCA010000117.1:0-12838 GCA_036511575.1 Acidimicrobiales bacterium | reverse complement strand
CTTGTCCAGCGCATTGTGGAGCGCCACCGCCTCGGGCAGCGCAATGGGAATGGCGAGGTAGCGGTACGGGGTGTCGGATTCCGTGAGATGCACGAGCGGCGAAGAGTCTGAAAGGTCGTAGAGCACCGACTCGACGCTCATCACATTGAACTGGACGGTGTCGGGATCGACGGCAGTCTCTTCGGGGATCACGATGGTCTCGTCGACGGCCACCTCGGGATCGGGTGCAACGGCACTGGCGTCGGCTTCGGCCGTCGTGTCGTCGCTCATGAGGTAACCAATCTAATTGCCGGTGCGACGAGACACGGAGAGGAGCAGCCCTCCGGCGGTGAAAAACACCAGCACCGCCGACCCGCCGTAACTGAGGAGCGGTAAGGGAATGCCGGTCACGGGCATGATGCCCATCGTCATTCCGATGTTTTCAAAACAGCTGAAGGCGAAAAACACGAAGACGCCGATGCAGATGAGTCGACCCATGGTGTCCTTCGCGAGTTGACCGATCCGGAACATCCGAAAGGCAACGTATCCGAGGAGCAGCAGAATCAGTGCGGATCCAACGAAGCCGATCTGTTCGCCAATCGCGGTGAAGATGAAGTCGGTGTGCTGTTCGGGCACGTAGCCGAGGTTCGTTTGGAGGCCCTTGAAGAGTCCGGCTCCAGTAAGACCGCCTGATCCAATCGCGTTCTTGGCGTTCACCACGTTATAGATGTACGCCGCCCATTGGGGACTCGTGGCGTCTTGATGGAGGAAGGCGGAGAATCGGTCAATCGCATAGCGCTGGACGAGATCGAGGTAGAACGCGATCACGATGCCGGCCGATCCGAGAACCGCCAGCAACGTCATCAAACGAGGCGGTACGCCCGCCACCACGAGCATCGCGCTCACCGATAACACGATGATGATTGAGGTGCCGAGGTCGGGCTGGAGAACGATGAGCAGCAACGGCACCGCGGACATGACGAGGAGTCGCGCGACGTCGTACATGGTGAGGCCATCGGGGCGCCGCTGACAGAACGTCGCAATCGCGAGAATCAGGATGAGGACCGTAAACTCGCTCGGTTGAATCTGCAAGATGCCGATGCTGTACCAACGCTGCGCGCCGAGGGCGGTTTTGCCAACAAAATAGACACCGACGAGCGAGAGCAACGACAGTACGTACAGCGGCGTCGTGACTATCTCGAGTCGTCGATAGTCAATGAGTGACACGACGTACATGACAATGATGCCCAGCACCACGAAGAAGGCTTGGCGTTCAAGGTAGTAGTGCGGGTTGAACCCTTCGTTGATGAGCGCTTGGCGCGTCGCACTGTAGATCATGACCACGCCCGTCACACCTAAGAGAATCAACCCGAAGGCGAGTCCAAGGTCGAGGCGGTCCTTCGATCGCAGTCGAAACGAGACCGCGCTCAGCGTGTCAGTCACGAGATGACTTCCAACAACGCGGCACCGTCAATATCGACACCCCACCACCATTGCATCTGCAGCGCCGCTTGATAGGCCAGCATGCCCAAGCCGTTCGCGGTGCGGCACCCGGACTGGTCGTGGAGTGCGCGCCACTGCGAGATGCGCGGTTCGTACGTGATGTCGACGGCGCGGGTGTGGCTTCCCACGCCCTGCATGACAGCGACATCCTGCACGCGACCGTCGATGGGCGTCGTATTGACGATGAGGTCCACGGGGCGATAGGTCAATGAGAAGTCGTAGACATTGGCGTACTTCGCCACCAGCGCCTCGACCTTTGACTCGGTGCGGCCGTGCACGGCGACCGATGCGACGCCCGCCTCCACCAAACCATCCACAATGCCCCGGGCTGCTCCACCGGCCCCGAGGATGACCGCGTGCGCGCCTTCAATGTCGACGCCGAATTGGCCGCGCACGGCGTTGACGAAGCCGGCACCGTCAGTCGAGGTGCCCAAGAGTTTTCCGTCGCGAACCAAGAGTGAGTTGACCGATTCGGTTCTCTTCGCGACGTCATCGAGTTCGTCACAAATCTCAAAGCCGAATCCTTTGAGCGGCATCGTCAGCGAGAGGGCGTCGAACTCCTTGCGGACAGTCTTGTTTAGTTTCGTTCGGTCCTTCGCACCGAGTTCCACCCGTCGTGACGATCCTTCGAGGCCGGCCATTGCGAGAGCCGCCTCGTGCAACTGGGGCGTGAGGGAGTGTTCGATTGGGGAGCCGGCGACACCGAGGCGCCACGTCATCCGATTCCCCTTGACGCCGCGATCTTCTCTTCGTGCAGCTGCTGGGCGAAGGTGGTGGAGAACGCCATCGTCCCATCTTGATTGATAAGTGTGAAGTAGAGCCAAGAGCCCGCGGGAGGATGCAGAATCGCGCGCAACGCGAATTTCGAGACCGCACAAATCGGGGTCGGCGTGAGCCCAACGTTGAGGTACGTGTTGTACGGCTCCTGGGTCTGGAGCATCGCCGGGGTCACCGTGCCACCGTCCTGTTTCAGGTAGTACAGCACGGTGGCATCCATCTGCAGTGGTCCGCCGCGAGCGAGTCGATTGAAGATCACCCGAGCGACCTGCGGCATGTTCACCGGGTAGTAGCCCTCCTTCTCCACAATCGATGCGGCAATCACGAGTTGATAGGCGTTCAGGCCATTCCGGGTGGTCGTGGGCGTCAGTCCAACCGACGACGACTCCTTCACGAAACCCTGGACCATCTTCTTCGCCAACGTTGCGGGCGACTCTCGCGGGAGAATGAAGTACGTGCCGGTGCCGACCAGTCCTTCGAGCGATCCAGCCGAAGTAAATGGACTCGGCGTCTTTGACTGCGTGACGTCGGCGGTGAAGGCGTTGGCAAACGAAACGCCCTCAATGTTCGCCACGTTGCCTTCGACTTCGTACAACGTCTGCCCGGCGGCCACGGTCACAGAGGGTACGTTGGGGAGTGATCCGAGAATCGAATGGATCCGTAGAAATGACGATCCAGTGGTGACTTCATACTTGCCGGGCTTCACAGAGAGGCTGCCAACGGTATCTGCATAAATGCGAAAGGCAAACGGCGACGCGATGACATGCTTGTCGTGGAGAGCCGCCGCGATCGACGAGGTTGACTCGTGATTGTGCACGGTGATGATGACGACCGTGCCCTTGCCATGAAAGATCGGCTCGAATTGCAACACGAACCATCCGAGTACCACGACGAGGGTGATGACGAGACCGACAAGAATCCGGCCCAGTGGCTTATTCAGCATTGAGCCCATCTAGGTAGTTTTGCAGCATGATCACTGCGGCCGCGCTGTCAACGCGGCTTCGCTGGTCTCTCGAACGCAATCCGGCCTCTGACAACGACTTTTGCGCTTGCAACGTAGTGAGTCGTTCGTCCCACTGAAGAACCGGAATGTCGGAGATCTTCTCCAATACTTCTTCAAATAACTGCTGGGCATCAACGGTGCTCGCGGTCTCGTTGCCCGAGAGCGCAACTGGTAATCCAATGACGATGCCACCAATTGCTTCTTCGTCGACCAACGCGGCCAGCTTGTCAATCAATGTGGCGTCTCGCGTCAACGCCGGTCGAGGAAACGCCATCGACTGCGTTGAGTCACTGATCGCAATTCCGCAGCGCTTGGTACCGGGATCGACACCGAGAAGTCTCGTCATTGCGTTCAGAGCGCCGCCGCCGCCTGCAACACGGCGTCGATGCCGCTCGGATCACGACCTCCGGCGAGTGCGAGGTGAGAAGCGCCGCCACCACCGCCGCCCACGAATTTTGCCAGGTCCTTCACCGTCTGCGTTGCGTCCAGTGACTCGTCGGACGCAACGGCAATCGAAACCTTTTCGTCATGCGTTCCCACCAAGACGACCGCACGACGGCCCCGTTGTTGCAAGTCTTGAGCGAGTGAACGAAGTTGTTCGCCGGAGTAACCGTCGACGCGCGCCACGACGAGGTCGCCTTCGACCTGCGCGTGCAACTCCTGAGCCAGTTGTGAGAGTTGCGACTGTCGAAGTGACGACAGTTGCTTCTCAAAGTCACGCTGGCGTTCCACGAGTCGTTCGAGCGCCGGCACGACGTCGTCGAGTGAGGTTTTGAGAATCGACGCCACTGAACCAAGCGCCGACTCCATTTCGTGACTCCGCTGGTAGGCACCCATGGCGCTGACGGCTTCGATGCGACGGGTATTGGAGCCAATGGAGCCTTCGCTCACGATCTGAATCTGACCAATGTCACCCAAGCGGTCAACGTGCGTACCACCACAGAATTCAAGGCTGTGCGCACCCGCACGCACCACCCGTACGCGGTCTCCGTATTTGTCACCGAAGAAGGCGACGGCGCCCATGGTCTCGGCTTCCTTCTTGGTCGTTTGAATCGTGTTCACCTCTTCGTTGGCGACGACATCACTGTTGACCAACGTCAAGATCTCTTGGGTCTCTTCGGGGCTGACACCCCCGCCGTGGGAGAAGTCGAAACGCAAACGGTCTGGTCCCACGAACGAACCCTGTTGGCGAACGTGATCACCCAGGACCGTTCGAAGTCCGGCGTGGAGCAGGTGCGTCGCCGTGTGATTGCGACGCGTCGCTTCACGCCGAACCGGATCGATCGTGGCGATGGCGGTCTGGCCGGCGTGGAGTTCGCCGGTGACGAGGCCCCGGTGAGCGTAGAGGCCACCGGCGACACTCTGGGTGTCGAGGACCTTGAAGGATCCCGTCTCGGTCACGATCGTTCCGGTGTCGGCAACTTGGCCGCCCGACTCGGCGTAGAACGGCGAGGAGTCGAGAAAGAGCTCCCCCACCCCGTCTTGACCCGTGAGCAGCGCGATCACTTCGGTCTCAATGCTGTAGCGCGTGACGTCGCGACCCACGAACTCAGTGGTCCCGTGACGATCGATCAATTCGCGATACTGCGCGTCGTCGGCCAGATTCAACGTCTTCGCCTTGGCACGGGCCCGCTCGCGCTGTTGCTGCATCGCTTCGTCAAATGCTGCGCGTTCGACACTGAGACCAGACTCCGAGACGATTTCCTCGGTCAGTTCAATCGGGAAGCCGTGCGTGTCGTGCAGTTTGAAGGCCACGTCGCCCGGGAAAATGGTCGAGCCGCTCGCGTGCACGTCGCGCTGCGCCTCTTCGAGGAGGACCAGACCGGTACGGAGAGTGCGCGCAAAACCGGCCTCTTCGCGCTCGAGCACTTCGACAATGAGTTCGCGGTCCTTCACCAGCACGGGATAGGCGCCGCCCATTTTCTCAATCGTCGCGTCGACGAGGGACCGCGCGAGCTTCACCTCAGAACCGGCTCGTCGCGCGGCGAGGACGGCTCGTCGAATGATGCGGCGCAGCACGTAGCCCCGACCTTCGTTGGAGGGCAATACGCCGTCCGCGACGAGCATCGTCATCGCGCGACCGTGCTCGGCAATGCGTCGAATCGCGATGTCGGTCGTCTCGTCGCTGCCGTAGGAAACGTCGAGCGCGCGCGACGCCGTGTCGAGGAGCGGCGCGAACAGGTCGGTCGCGAAGACTGAGTCGAGACCGTTCAAGATCGAGAGCACCCGTTCGAAGCCAGCGCCGGTGTCGATGTTCTTCTTCGGAAGTTCCGTGAGCGAGCCGTCGGCGCTCTTGTCGTACTGCGTGAAGACGAGGTTCCAAAACTCAACAAAACGGTCTTCGCCCCCGGTCGCGGGGCCGCCGTCGGCCCCGAACTGCGGACCCTTGTCAAAAAAGATCTCCGAGCTCGGTCCACACGGTCCCGTCGCACCCATCTCCCAGAAGTTGTCCCCGCCGAGACGCTGGATTCGAGATGCGGGGACGCCGATCATGTCGCGCCAGAGCTCTTCGGCCTGGTCGTCACTGGTGTGCACGGTGACCCAGAGTCGCTCGGGATCGAGCCCGAAACCCTCAGTGATCAGGCCCCACGCGTAGCGAATGGCCCCTTCTTTGAAGTAGTCGCCAAAGGAGAAGTTGCCCATCATCTCGAAGAAGGTCAAGTGACGCTGCGTGATGCCGATGTTGTCGATGTCGAGCGCGCGGAAGCACTTCTGCACCGACACCGCGCGCGGCCAGGGAGCAGGCTCCTCTTCCGTGAAGTACGGCTTGAAGGGGACCATGCCCGCCACCGTGAAGAGCAGGGACTGGTCGAAGGAGATCAGACTCGCCGACGGCACGACCGTATGGCCGTTGTCAGCGAAGTAATCCAAGAAAATTGAGCGAAGTTGGGCTGCTTCCACGGGCTTTACTCTACTTGTGAGGGTGAAATGCGCTCGTCCTCACGTTGCACCATGGCGCGCCACTGCTCCACCAACGCCTTCTCGCGTCCGTAGTCGCTCGGGTCGAAGTAACGCTGGCCCACCAGCGATGTGGGCAGGTACTGCTGGTCGACCCATCCACGATCGAAGTCGTGCGGGTACTTGTAGTCCGTGCCAAAGCCCTGCTCCGATGCTCCTCGGTAGGCCGAGCCGCGCAGATGGTCGGGGACCTCGACGAGTCCACCTTCTTGGACGGCCCGCGTGACGGCACCGAGCGCGCGGGTGACCGAATTGCTCTTGGGCATGAGTGCCAATGTCAACGTGGCGTGCGCGAGAGTGAGTCGTCCTTCGGGCAGTCCAATGAACTCGACGGTTCGAGCCGCCGCGTCGGCGAGCACGAGGCCCATCGGGTCGGCCAGTCCGATGTCCTCACTCGCCAGGATTACGAGTCGCCGCGCGAGGAATCGCGGACTTTCACCACATTCGAGCATCGTCACGAGCCAGTACAGGGCACCGTCGGGGTCCGAACCTCGCACCGACTTAATGAAGGCACTGATCTGATCGAAGTGCGTGTCGCGCGACTGATGATAGAGACGGCCGTCACGCGCTTGGGCGACCTGCTCTAACTCGACGAGGTCCGACGCCGGCTCCTTTGCACGGGCGAGCACAATCGCGGTGTCGAGCGTCGTGAGGGCCACCCTCGCGTCGCCGTCGCTCGCCAACGTGATTGCCTCGAGCGCCTCGTCGGTGATCGCACTGTGGCGCAGTGCCACGCCCCTCTTCACGAGCACTTCGAGGTCATCTTGTGTGAGCGGGAGCAATCGCCACAAGGTCGAGCGACTCATGAGGGCGGCGTTCACTTCGAAGTACGGGTTCTCCGTCGTGGCACCAATTAAGACGACCTGACCGGTCTCGGTGGCGGGCAAGAGAAGGTCCTGCTGGGACTTGTTGAAACGATGGACCTCGTCGATGAACAACACCGTGCGTTGGTTTTGCTCGCCGAGCCGCTCGCGGGCGCGCGCTAGGGCTTCGCGCACCTCCTTCACGCCACTCGTCACGGCCGACAGGCTCTCGGTCGCGTAGCCCGCGGAGTTCGCGAGAATGCGCGCCAGGGTCGTCTTGCCAGTGCCGGCCGGTCCCCACAGGATCATCGATGTCAGTTCACCGGCCTCGACGAATCGGCGAAGCGGACCATGGGGACCAATGAGGTGCCCCTGGCCCACGAGCTCGTCCAGCGTTCGCGGGCGCAGAAGATCAGCGAGTGGCGCGGCCTGCTTCAGGCGCTGAGCGACGGCGTCGTCAAAGAGCGACGTAACTCACGAACCTTTGGTGGCGGGCTGGAGTCGCAGTTCACGCATTTGCTTCTGCGCAATGCCCTTGGGTGCTCCGGTCATCAGATCGGTCCCCGACTGGGTCTTGGGATACGCAATCACCTCTCGGATATTTTCCTCACCGGCGAAGATCGCGGTGAGGCGGTCGATGCCAAAGGCGAAACCGGCGTGCGGTGGCGCTCCGTACTTAAAGGCGCCGAGTAGAAAGCCGAATCGACTCTCGGCCTCCTCGTCGCTGATGCCGAGCGCTCGAAAAATCCGTGACTGGATGTCCGCGCGATGGATTCGCACGGAGCCACTGCCGAGCTCCCAGCCATTGAGCACCAGGTCGTAGGACTGGGAACGGACCTTCAAAGGATCTGACTCAATCATGTCGATGTCGTCGGGGTGAGGCATCGTAAAGGGGTGATGCGCCGCCTGGGGGTTGCCGTCCTCGTCGAGTCCTTCGAAGAGTGGGAACTCGCTGATCCAGACGTAGTGGTGCGGTCCCTCGCTGACGGGCGGTCCCCCGATTGCAATTCGCAGTGCGCCGAGCACGTGACAGGCCTGGGCGTACTCATCGGCGACACACAAGATAATGTCGCCGACCGCGGCGCCGTCGACGCTCGCAATGGCTTCCGCTTCACCCTCACTGAGGAACTTCGCCAGCGGCGAATCGAGTCCGTCGTCGGTGATGCGAAACCACGCAAGACCCTTGGCGCCGAGTTCCTTGGCCTGTTCGGTCCATTGGTCGAGCGTGGCTCGCGACGTGCTCGCGCCGCCGGGCACGCGCATGGCCTTGACCGTCGGAGCGGAGAACGCCTTTACCTCCGTCGCCGCGAAGACGTCCGAAAGATCCGAGAGCACCATGCCAAAGCGAAGGTCGGGCTTGTCGGTTCCGTAGAGGTCGAGCGCATCGGCCCACGTCATTGAGGGAATTGGCCCAGGGCGAACACCGGTCGCCGCTTCGGCGGCGTCGAGGACCGCCACCGACACGAATGCGCGAATGTCTTCTTGACTAACGAAGCTCGCTTCCATGTCGAGTTGCGTGAATTCGAACTGCCGATCGGCGCGTAGGTCCTCGTCGCGCATGCAGCGCGCGAGTTGGTAGTACCGGTCGAATCCGCCGACCATCAACAGCTGCTTGGCGATTTGGGGACTTTGTGGCAGTACGTAGAACTCACCGGGTTGGAGCCGCGACGGCACGACGAACTCACGCGAGCCTTCGGGCGTCGGTGCCCACAACAGGGGCGTCTCCACCTCGCAGAAACCCTGGGCGTCCATGGCGTTGCGAATCGCCGCGTTCACGACCGAACGAAGGCGAAGGTTGCGTTGCATGTGCTCGCGACGAAGGTCGAGGAATCGGTAGCGCAGTCGCACCTGTTCATCGATGTCCACGCGGTCATCGAGCTGGAACGGTGGCGGATCCGCGGCCGCAAGGATCTCAACCACACAGTCGGTGAGTTCAACGTGGCCGGTGGCGAGCTTCTCGTTCACCGTTCCTTCTGGACGCCTCGTCACGGTGCCCGTCACTCGTACGACGTACTCGCTGCGCACATCCACGGACCCGTCGACGACGGCTTGAATGATGCCCGAGTGGTCACGTACATCGAGAAATGCGAGGTGCTCGCCGTGTTCGCGGCGTTTCGCGACCCACCCACAGACGCTCACCGACGTGCCGACGTGGGTCTCGTTGAGCGACGCGCACAGAAGGTCACGCATGCTCGTGGATTCCAGATTGTTCGACATTCTCAGCTCTTTGTCAGTAGTTCTGCGACCACGAGCGCCACGTCACCCCGGGCAACCTTGCGCTGTGCCTGCTCGAAATTGTCGCTGCGCAGGTCTCTCATCGTAACCTCGCCGGTGGCGAGCTCCGCGGGACCGATCAGCAGCGCGAAACGGGCCCCCGACTTGTCCGCGACCTTCATCTGCGCCTTCATGGAGCGATTGTCGTAGGCCCGGTCCGTGGCCAGCCCGCCACGTCGCAGCTCGTCCACCAGCGCCGTCGCTGCGTCCTCACCGGTCGTGTCGATGACGAAGATATCGAGCGATCGGTTGACGAGGTTGCGCGGTTCGACGCCTTCGGCCTCGCGCACGAGCAAGAGTCGCTCGATGCCGCTGCCAAAGCCGATGCCGCTCGTGGGCTTGCCTCCGAGCTGTTCGGCCAGGCCGTCGTAGCGCCCTCCCCCACCAATGGCGTTCTGGGCGGAGTCCAGCGCATCAGAGACAAACTCAAACGTGGTGCGTGTGTAGTAGTCGAAGCCGCGCACGAGTCGCGGATCGAGTTGACTCTCAATCCCAATGGACGAGAGTCCGGCGATCACGTGGTCGAGGTGCTCGCGGCACTCGGGGCAGAGCGAGTCGATGAGCATTGGTCCCTCACTCGTCACCGCGATGCAGTTCGCGTCCTTGCAATCGAGCACGCGCAGCGGATTCTTGCTCCACGTGTTCTTGTGCTCGTCGCTCAACCGGTCGACATTGGCCGCCAAGTGTGCTCGCAGCAGTTCGACGTACGCGGCGCGACAGAGCGCGTCGCCCATGGAATTGATCAGAAGGCGAAAGCGCGTGAGACCAATGGCCTCGTAGAAGCGATGGGCCAGCGCGATGACTTCGACGTCAACTGCGGGGTCATCGGTTCCGAGCACCTCGACGCCGAACTGGTGGTGCTGACGATAGCGGCCCTTCTGTGGACGCTCGTAGCGAAAGGCCGGCGTGAAGTACCACGCCTTCCACGGGGTCGTCGGGCTGTGTTGGATGAAGGCCCGCACGACGGGGGCGGTGCCTTCGGGGCGCAGCGCGTGGGTGCGATTGCCACGGTCGGTGAAGACGTACATCTCCTTGGTGGCCATCTCACTCTGTTCACCGATGCCTCGGTTGAAGACGCCGACGTCCTCGAACATCGGAGTAATCACGAGTTCAAAGCCGAAGCGGTAGGCGTACTGCGCGAACGTCGCAATGAGGCCCTCCCACTCTGCGGACGACGCGCCGAGGACGTCGTGCGTCCCGATAGGAGCCTGAAAGGGTGTGACCGCGTCGCTCATGAATTCTTGTTCTGCCCCGGTAGTTGACGAAAGGCGTCGAAGACGCCATCGACGCTCTTGAGCGCCGCCAACAGGCTACTGAGGTGGGTGGGGTCGGCCAGTTCGACGTCAAAGACCATCCGAACGATTCGTGATCCCGACGTTGACGTCGAACTCGAGATGATGCTGAGGTGGTATTCGGCGACGACCTTGGAGACGTCGAGCAACAGTCGTGAACGGTCGAAGGCCATGACCTCGAGCACCGCGCGGTACTGGCCGCTGACCGATCCGTCCCACTCGACGTCGATGATCCGTTCGCCGAGACGCTGCGCCAACGCCACGGCGTTCGAGCAGTCGTCGCGGTGCACCGAGACGCCCCGCCCCTGGGTGATAAAGCCCATGATCGAGTCACCGGGCACCGGTGAGCAGCACCGAGCGAGGTGGATCATCACGTCGTCGAGACCTTCGACGTAGACACCGGCCGTTCGTCGCGTCGTGCGACTCGTCCTCGGCATGCGCGTGACGGTCGTGGGCATCTGTTCGGTGTCACCGCCGCCACGAAGCTCACGGTCGAGCCGTTGCACGATCGCCAAGGCCGAAATCTGGCCACTGTCGATGGCCATAAAGAGCGCGTCGAGGTCTTCTAAGTTCATGCCCGTGATCACTGCGTCGAGCGCCGCCGACGACAGCGACGTCGCAATGGGTAGACCTTCGCGACGAAGGGCTTTGGTCAACTCCTCGCGACCACCTTCAATGGCGTCGTCGCGGCGCTCTCGCTGGAACCACTGGCGAATCTTGGACTTGGCCCTCGAGGATTGGGCAATCGCCAACCAGTCGCGTGACGGCCCGGCCGTGTCGGACTTGCTGGTGACGATCTCGACCACGTCGGCGGAACGCAACACGGTGTCGAGAGGAACCAGTCGGCCGTTCACCTTGGCGCCGACGCAGTGGTGACCGACCTCGGTGTGCACGGCGTAGGCGAAGTCGATCGTGGTCGCACCTTCAATGAGCGCAATGACCCGACCCTTCGGTGTGAAGACGTAGACCTCGTCCTGACCGAGGTCGAGCTTCAGGGCCTCCAAGAACGCAATCGGGTCGTTCTCTTCCTCTTCCACGTCGGCCAGTCGCTGCATCCAGGCAACCTCTTTGCTCGTCGCGCCCTCCTTGTAGCCCCAGTGGGCCGCGACGCCGAACTCGGCGCGGCGGTGCATCTCGTAGGTGCGGATCTGCACTTCGACCGACTTGCCACGCGGTCCAATGACGGTCGTGTGCAGCGACTGGTACAAGTTGAACTTCGGAGAGTTGATGTAGTCCTTGAACCTGCCCTGCACGGGGGACCAGAGCGCGTGGATGGCACCCAACACGGCCCAGCAGTCGCGGTCGTCGTCGACAATCACGCGCAGTCCCACCAGGTCGAAGATGTCGTCAAACTCCTTGGCGCCGATCACCATCTTCTCGTAGATGCTCCAGAGGTGCTTCGGTCGACCGCGAACTTCGCCCTTGATGGCGAACTCGGCGAGTTTCGACGACAGGGTCGACATGACCTCTTCGAGGTAGTCCTCACGTTCGGGCTGGCGCGCCGCGACCATCTGCTCAATCTCGGCGTAGCGCTTGGGTTGGAGGGTCGCGAAACTGAGGTCCTCTAACTGCCACTTGACCTGTTGGACACCGAGTCGGTGCGCCAGCGGCGCGTAGACGTCGAGGGTCTCCTGGGCAATGGCGCGCTGGCGCGCCATTGGCATGACCGAGATCGTGCGCATGTTGTGCAGACGGTCGGCGAGTTTGATGAGCAGCACCCGCCAGTCCTGGGCCATGGCAATGAACATCTTGCGAATGGTCGCGGCCTGCTGTTCCTCCTTCGAGTCGAATTCCAGACGGTCAAGCTTCGTGACCCCGTCGACGACGGCGGCGACCTGGTCACCGAACTCCTTGGCGAGCCACTCCTTGGTGATGCCGGTGTCCTCCACGGCGTCGTGGAGTAACGCCGCGGTAATGGTGACTTCGTCAAGGCCCAGGTCCGCCGCGATGTCCGCCACGGCGATTGGATGGGTCACGTACGGCTCGCCCGTTCGACGCAACTGGCCCTCGTGGGCCTTGATGGCGGCGGCGCCCGCGCGGCGGATGATCTCAACGTCACCGTCCGCGTGATGCTCGCGAAAGCGGCCAATAAGGCGCTCAATCGAGCCGGTCAGCGCGGGATCGGCTGACGAGCGTGAGGTAAGACTGACCATGGAGTCAGCCTAACGGTGCGTTAACGGCGTTTTTGCTTGCGCGCGCGTGCTTGGATGGTGCCGCGAGACGGTGTGCCCGCGACGTTTCGTGTGGGG
>DATCCA010000116.1:0-2283 GCA_036511575.1 Acidimicrobiales bacterium | reverse complement strand
ATCTCGACATGTGGACCGCGCTGATCACCGGTCTGGTCGACCAGCAGGTCTCCAATGATCCTGGAGGGGATCGCTGGACTCGTCTCATCGATGAAACCGTCGACATGTTCCTCGCCCACTGCCAGGGGACTCGGACTGTGCGAAAACCTGCGTCCCGCCGAACTTACGTTAAAGGAGTCCCCACATGACGACGATCGAAGTCTCGACTATCGAACCGCTGACGCATCATGAGGCAATGCGGCTTCAGTCAGACGAATTGGCGTCGACACTCGCGTTGCTTGGATCCCTCGATGACGTCGAGTGGTCGATCCCGACTGACTGCCCCGCCTGGGATGTCCGAGCCATGTACCTACATGTACTCGGCGCCTGCGAATCGGGCGCGTCCATGCGCGAGAATATCCACCAACTGCGCAGGGCCCGGTCCCACCGAAAGCGGCAGGGTGGACCACTCGAAGCCGCGCTGTCCGCGGTGCAGGTGCGCGAACGAATCGACCTCAGTCCCGTAGAGATTCTCGAACGATTGGCCGACACTGCGCCCAAAACCATTCGCGGCCGCGAACGAACACCGGCGCTCGTGCGCAAGTACGCGAACATGAAGGTTGATGGACCCGTACACGAGTCTTGGAAATTGGGTTACCTCATCGACACCATCTATCTGCGCGATCTATGGATGCACCGCGTCGACATGTCCCGCGCCGTTCAGCGACCACTCGATCTCCGCACCGGCCACGATGGTCGCATCGTCGCCGACGTTGTTGCGGAATGGGCGCGTCGTCACGGTAAGTGCTTCGTGCTCGAGCTCCTTGGTCCCGCCGGTGGCACGTACACGCGAGACTCCGATGATCCCGGAGCTGAACGATTGTCGCTCGACGCCGTCGAATTCTGCCGCACGCTCGCTGGCCGCTCGCCCGCAACCGGCTTACTCACGACTGTCGTCCCATTCTGAACTGACGCACCAACAACACACCAAGGAGAGCATTCATGGAAACACGCATCGACGAAGTCGCCAACCGAATATTTCGTTTCTCGACCTTCGTCCCTGAAATCGGACCGACCGGATTCACGTTCAATCAGTACTTCATTGATGATGATGAACCCTTGCTGTTCCATACCGGACCCCGAGCCATGTTCCCTCTCTTGGCCGAAGCCATCGCCACGATCACCCCACTCGAACGACTTCGTTGGATCACTTTCGGCCACCTCGAGTCCGACGAGTGCGGCGCCATGAACCTGCTGCTCGAAGCCGCGCCCCACGCAGAGGTGGCCCACGGGACTCTCGGGTGTTTGGTGTCATTCAATGACTTGGCCGACCGGCCGCCGGTGCCTCTCGTCGATGGTCAAGTGGTCCAACTGGGAGAGCATCGCGTACGTCACATTGACACGCCGCATGTTCCCCACGGTTGGGAAGCGCGAGTGTTGTACGAGGAGTCAACGAAGACGCTCTTGTGCGGCGACCTCTTTACCCAACTCGGCGACCCGCTCGCCATCACGGCCGATGACATCCTCGAGACTTCCTCACTCGCCGAAGACGTTTTTGGAGCTACCTGCATCACACCGAGGACTGGGCCAACCATTCGGATGCTCGCTGGTCTTGCCCCCACCACCCTGGCCGTCATGCACGGCTCATGCTTCGCAGGCGACGGGGCTAAGGCTCTGTTCGAACTCGCCGACGACTACGACGCTCGCCTCACCAAAGCAATCGAATAATCTCGAACGCCGTCCAGAGTCGCAACGGGCGCCGAGTATTCGTGCGACGTTCTTCGTCGCCTCTATGTCAGGTAACCATCCGTCTGATCAAGGGCTGGAAATGTCCGGGCCAATGAGTTTGATGAACGCTTGTGCGGCGGCACTCGGCGTGCGAGTAGCGGGCGTGGCCATGACAACGTGCCAACCCAAGACAGGCGTAATACGTCGAGCGAGAAGATCCGATTCGTACGGAGCGAGCAGAGAACGGGGCAGCAGGGCGACGCCGAGACCAGCGCGCACCAAGTGCACGCACGTGGCGACGTCGGCCACTTCAATGGTGACGCGCCGATCGAGGTTCTTGAGCGCGAACGCCCGATCAACGGCGGATCGGATACCCCAGCAAGTGCCAACGTTGTTTCTTGAGATGAAACTTTGCAACAGCGCCCTCCTGGCTCATCGAGCGAAGAGAGCGATGACTGCGTGAAAGCAACGACCCACCAGTGTCGACGTCGCGAGCCACAATGGTGTTATGACCTTTCGCCGTGCGAATCACTTTGTCATCGTCACCGTGTTCCTCATCGCACTCTCCGTATATCC
>DATCCA010000115.1:0-7370 GCA_036511575.1 Acidimicrobiales bacterium | reverse complement strand
AAGCGGCGAAGGACTTCGCAAGGTCCAATCGGGCTTCGTTCGCCAGTACGCCCTCGCGATGGTGCTCGGCATGGCCGTTGTTGTTGTCTATCTGGTCTCGAAGGTCGCGTAGCGATGCACTCGTCCGTCTATCTCCTCTTGCTCCTCGTCGTGCCACTGGCCGGCGCACTCGCCGCCGCTCTCGTTCGAAAGACCGAAGGACGCTCGTACGTAGTGGGCGTCGCAACCGCCGCCATAGAGATGGTGCTGGCGCTTCTGGTCGCCATTCTCTACAACGACCACGTCAAGAACGCGCAGACCTGGGACTTCGCGACGCGTCACGTCCTCTCGGTACCGCTCGGCCTCGCCTACGACGTCGCGCTCGACGGCATCTCGTTGTTTATGGTGGTCTTAACGGCCCTGGTGCTGTTGCTAGCGCTCCTTGGGGGACGTGACAAGCGCCGTGAGCCAGCCTTCGTGGGCTGGCTCTTGTTGTTGACCTCGTTCACGATGGGGAGCTTTCTCAGCCACGACGTGCTCGAGTTCTTCATTTTCTTCGAGCTCACGTTGGTGCCGAGTTACTTCATCATCGCGGGTTGGGGTGGGGCACAACGAGCCAAGGCCGCGCTCAAGTTCTTCATCTACACCTTCGCCGGCTCCGCTTTCTTGTTCATTGGCATCATCTACTTGGGCTTCTTGAACCAACACAACACGCAAGGCGCGCTGACCTTTTCCTACAGCGCACTCAGTTCAACGTCGATGAGTCACGGCACGGCCGTGTGGTTGTTCATTGCGTTCGCGATCGCCTTCGCGGTGAAGTCACCGATCTGGCCTCTGCACACGTGGTCACCAATCAGTTACGCCGAAGCGCCGACGGGTGGTTCGATTGAACTCTCGGCCGTACTCGCCAAACTCGGATCGTACGGACTGCTGCGTTTTGCCGTCGGGCTGTTTCCTCTCGCGCTCTCGACAATGCGCCCGATTCTCTTGACGCTCGCGGTCATTGGCATTCTTTATGGCTCGCTCGTGGCCTGCGCGACGCCCGATCTCAAACGACTCGTCGCGTACTCCTCGCTCGCGCAGATGGGTTTCATCACGCTGGGCATCATGGCCGGATCAAAGATCGCCATGGTCGGCGCGGTGTTGTTGATGTTCAACCACGGCGTCATAACAATTGGCTTCTTCCTCATTATTGGCTTCTTGGAACAGCGACGCGGCACGATCACCATCAAGGACATGACGGGTCTTCAAGGCCCCGCTCCCGTCTTTGCGGCGTTGTTCACGGTCGTCATGTTGGCCTCGATTGGCCTGCCGGGCTTGTCGGGATTCGTGAGTGAGTACTTGATTCTTATTGGCACCTTCGGGACCCACGCCTGGTGGGGAGGGGTCGCCACGGTGGGCGTCCTCGCCGCCGCGGTCTACTTGCTCTGGGTCTACCAGCGGGTCTTCCAGGGCAAAGCCACGGGCGCGAACGCCGAGATCAAAGACGCGTCGTCCAAAGAGCGCTGGGTCTTGGTGCCGGTCATCGCGCTCATCATCGTGCTCGGTGTCTTCCCCAAGCCCGTCCTTGATCGCATTACGCCCTCGGTCCAGCAACTGATTCATCACGTGGCGCCTGCAGGAGCGAACAAGTGACGTCAACGATCTTGATTCCGTCAATTCACTACCTGGCGATCTTGCCGGTGCTGATCTTCTTCGGCGCGTCACTCGGGCTGTTGCTCATGAGCGCTCTCGTGAAGGACAAGGTCACCATCAACTGGGCGACGGGCATCACGGTTGTCGCGTCCATCGCCACACTGGTCGTCGCTTATTTTCAGTGGCGCTGCGTCGCGAACACTGGGCCCTCGACGACCGTGGCGCACGCGGTCGTGCTGGACGGTTTCGCGGTCGTGGGCACCGCTGTCATCGCCGCCTCGGTCCTGCTCTCGGCGCTCGTTGGTCACGACTGGGCCAAGCGCGAGCGAATCGCCGGGGCGGACTTTCACATTCTCGCGCTCGCCTCGAGCGCTGGTGCGTTGTTGATGGTCCAGGCGAATGACCTCATCGTTATCTTCCTCGGACTCGAGATTCTCTCGATCGGTCTCTACGTGCTGGTGGGCTTTGATCGCCACCGCGACAGTTCGGCCGAAGCCTCGCTGAAGTACTTTCTGCTCGGCGGCTTCGCGTCGGCGATCTTCATCTACGGTGCCGCGCTGGTCTATGGCGCAACGGGTTCGACGAACCTGAGCTCGATCGCGTACTTCTTGGGATCGAATGAAGTGCTCCGACCCGGACTGCTCTACGCCGGTGGCGCGTTGTTGCTTATTGGCTTCGCCTTCAAGATCGCCGCCGTGCCGTTCCACCTCTGGTCGCCTGACGTCTACGAGGGTGCGCCCACCCCCGTGACGGGCGTGATGGCGTCCATTGTCAAAGTTGGCGCCTTTGGCGCGTTGTTGCGTGTGTTGATCTCAGCGCTTGGCACACAACTCGATACGTGGCGGCCAATTCTCTTCGTGTTGGTCGTGCTGACCTGTGTCGTTGGTGCGAGTGTCGCGCTCGTGCAGCGCAACGTCAAGCGACTGCTGGCCTACTCGTCGATCAACCAGGCTGGCTTCATGCTGCTCGGCGTCTGGTCGGGGAGCGCGCGCGGTGTCGCCTCGACGCTCTTCTACTTGATGACTTACGCACCGGTCGTCATCGCGACCTTCGCCATCGTCACGCTGGTGGGTGGCACGGGCGATGAGCTGCACAGTATTGACCACTACAAAGGACTCGCCAGGCGCCAACCGTGGCTCGGGGGATCGCTCGCGATTTTGCTACTCAGTCAGCTCGGCGCGCCCTTGACCGTTGGCTTCTACGCGAAGTACACCGTGCTGGCGGCGACGGTCGACTCCGGTGGTGGTGCGTTAGCGCTGATCGCCATTTTGTCGGCGGCGATCGCGGCCGTCTTCTATTTGCGCTGGGTGCTCACGCTCTACGCGGACGACGACCTCGAGGGCACGCGCGTGGTCGTGCCGCTCTTCACCGGAAAAGTCATCGCCGTGGGCGCGATCGTCACCGTGTTGTTTGGTATCTGGCCCGGTCCGCTCGTGACCTGGGCCCAACACGCGACGCTGCTCTTCTTGCCGTGAGTCGCGTCGCGGTTGCTACGTGCCGTGAGAACGCGCACGACCCGGACGGTCCTATCTTGATGGCGGCACTCGACGCCGGGGGCGTCGACGCGACCATGGCGGAGTGGGACGATCCGGCGGTTGACTGGGATGACTTCGCGCTCGTCGTCATTCGCTCCACTTGGGACTACGCCAGTCGTCGCGACGACTTCCTGGCCTGGGCGAGCAGCATGCATCACCTCCTCAATCCCTACGGCGTCGTCGAGTACTCCAGCGATAAGCACTACCTCGCTGACCTCCAGTCGCTCGGACTGCGAATCGTGCCCTCGCACTTTTGTGACGTGGGGATGGAGCCGGAGTTCTTTGACGGTGACTTTGTCGTGAAGCCCTCTATTGGAGCGGGCTCGAGGGACGCCCGTCGCTACACTGAGGTCGACCACGACGAGGCGCGTCTGCACGTGGCGCAACTGCACGCCAAGGGCCGCGACGTGCTGATCCAGCCGTACGTCGACGCCGTGGACACAGAGGGTGAGCGCGCGTTGATCTTCATCGACGGCGAGTTCTCTCACGCCATGAGAAAGGGCGCGATGCTCAACGTCCACGAACTCGATCGAAGTGCACTTTTTCGCCTCGATCAGATGTCACTCGCGCATGACGAGCCCGACGCCGTCCATTACGCCCAACGAGTGCTCGCGGCGAAGGGATTTTCTCACCTGCTCTACGCGCGCGTTGATCTGGTGCGTACGGACGCGGGCTGGGCGATCATGGAACTCGAACTCGTCGAACCGTCGCTCTTTCTCACCTATAACAAAGAGGCGCCGTCCAAGCTGACGCGTGCTATCAAACAGCGCCTGAACTAACCGGCCTTCGCGGACTCATCAACGTCGCGCGCGGCCGCCAGAATCTCCTGGGGCACCACGGTGCTCGGTCGATTCGAAGGATCGTTCACGAGGAAGCGTCCAAGGACGGGAATCTCGGTCAAGCTCTCGGCGCGCAGTGTCGCCGCGACGACGGGCACGAAGCTCTCGGCGGCGGGATAGACCAAGTGTCGTGGCATCCACGTCGGGTGATACTTCGCGTTAAAGGTCCACAGCGACTCCAAGGGCAAGATGCCCGAGAGTCGCTTGATGGCCCAACGCTCCACTCGAGTGAACGTCCCGTCGCCGCGCTCGCCGTCAAGCACTGAGCGAAAGGCCGCAAAGTTAAGACTGAGCCCGCGCGAACCCTGTTGGTGCAGGTAGTCAATCGTCGAGCACAGTGCGTAGTCGATGAGACCATTGGGGTGGTCGCCGGGGTCTCGTCGCATGAGGTCGAGTGAGTAGCCCTCAATGGCCGGGGAGGGCACGAACTGACAGACCGCCGCGGGTTTGGCGTCGGGGCCGTAGACAACGGTCAAGATCAAGCCCTTATCCCTCGGGTCAAAGAGTCGACCGAGCATCATCGAGAAACCGCGCTCGCCGCCGCCTCGACGAAGGAGCGAGATTAACTCCAAGATCTCACTCACCCGAGAGGGCTCGATCTTGGAGGGATCGAGAAACTCCACGGTGTAGCCATGACGCGCGAGGCGGTTACAGGCTTGACGCAGACCTTTCATCTTTTGACCCTCGAGTGAGAAGTGCTGACAGTCCACGATCGCTTCGTCGCCGAGGTAGAGGTAGTGCAACCCGGCCGCGTGATAAATCGCGAGCCACTCCGCGCTCGCGCCCATGACGCCTATGGTCCATCCGCGCGACTCGGCGAAGTCACGAAAAGCACTGAAGGCCTCGGTTCGTTCAGCCTCTGGACCGATGGGATCGGGCGCGAGCAGCGCCACGCCGCCGTAGACGGCGTAGGCAACGAGCGTGTCGCGGAAGAAATAGAACTGCTTATCGTCACGAAGCGCGAAGTAGTCGAGCGTGCCGCGTCCGTGGCGTCGGACAATTTCCCTCGCCCTGAGTTCCGCGAGACGGCGTTCGGTGTTGCTCGCCGACGTTGAGAGTCGTCTATCCACCACGGGACGTGTTATGAGATAGAGCGCCGAAACAATGAGCGAGACGCCAATGGCGAGCAGCGCCGGGTTGCAGAAATCCGAGACGCGGTCAGGCAACGCAATATCGTGTTGGCCGAGGAGCCTCTCGACGCAGGCGACGATCACCACGCCGAGACTGGGCAGATGGTGATGGCGCGCCGTTGCTTCAATCCCGAAGGTGGCGGTCATGACCGCGACGAGTCCAATAAGGCCCAGACGCGGCAGCGCGTCGGCCACGCTGGCGCGGTCGGTGGTGGCTTGGAAGTAGTGCCGTTGTCCCACGAGCAAGACCACCAGCATCGCCGCGACCAGTAACGACACGATGGTTCCACCGCGAACTGCGTGCGCGACGATGGTGATGGACAACAGCGCTACGGAGAGGAACCACGAACGTCGCTGGCCTCGACGAAGGCCTCGCGCGAGCATGATGAGGGCAATGCCGGCGACGGCCGTGAACGCGGCGGCGGACTTTGCGACCTCGACGGGGAACACTGACAACACGAGGTGCAGGTGACTGCGAAGGGGGCGCACCGTAGTGAGCACGATGTTGAGCAAACCGTCAAGAAACACGAGTGCGGCCACCCAGCGACGAATAGAGCGCTGGCGACGCTGATCGCGTAGTCGCTCGACGTTGAGCGGAAAAGGACTGCCGCTTGGCCACGAGCCCACGGTCGTGGTCGCCGACGATGGCGAGGGTTGCGTGCTCGGGCCCGCGAGCAAGCGCTCTAAGACGGTGCCGCGGTGCCTGGACGACTCACCGGCGTTCAGTCGAACTTGGACCGTGCTGGCGGCTTCGATCTCGACGACGCCAAGGCGGTCGAAGGACTTAAAGACCGGCGGCAAGCCGAAGCGACCTCGTCGTTCCACCAGGACAACCCTCGACGGGCCCGGTGAGGCGCTGACGCCGTCGTCGAGAAAAGCCAGGGCGGGCCGAGGTGCGCCGCCGATGACGGCCCCGAAGCCACCGCGTTCGACGATTCGTCGAGCAAACTCGAGGGCGTCGACGTCATCCACTTTGGTGATAGCCATGGGCTCACTGAGTTCATCAGGTTGTGAACTTTGCGCGCGCCGGTAGAAGCGTTGACGCACCAAAAGTCCGGCGACGACGGCTAGAGCGGTTTCGACGACGGCGACGATGACGAAGTCCATGAAGATGTTGACCCAAAAACCCCGACTGTGAAGGTGATGGAGCGCAAAATGATTATCGCTGAGGCGACTCACGATCTTGGTAATGGGACTCCAAAGATCGATGACCGTAACCGCGATGAGCGGCAACCACATCCACGCGGCGAGGCGCCGATAAAGGACCCGCGACGCAACGAATCGCTCAAGCGCTTGGGGATCTTCGAGTTGGCGCGCGTCGACGCGGTCCTTCTCATCAACGGGCGAAAGGTCGAGGTCGAAGGTCCCGGCCGCGACGGCGAGGTCGCGCACGCCGCTCGCGGTCGCGATCTGTAGCGTCAGGTCACTCGCGAGCGTGACGCCGAGCTCTTCGAGGTGGGCTTGGGCTGAGGCGTTGTCACGAAGTTCCTCGTCGTCGCTGCCGGGCAGCACGACGAGACGGTGGCCCTCTTTGGCACAGAAAATAGCAATTTCACGCTGCACGCTCGGTAACGCCGCGAACGTCGCCTCGATGAACTTGGCCAGGTCTGACGTGGGGTCAGGATGAAAGAGGTTGCCCGCCACGATGACCAGTCCGGCGTCGTCGATATCGCCAAGAAGATTCAGGAATTCCCTGACCGAACGACTAGCGACGTCCGTCGCGGGCGAAAGTGAAAGGTCGCTCACCACGTAGACAAGATGACCGTAGGGGACCGGAATTGTACGTCTCTCAGTCCTCGCCACGTCATCCAGTCTCGCAGACTGAGTTGAATGGTGGAACGTGAGAGCATAAGTACTGATGAACAGAGAGAACCCGCACGAGAACTGGCACTGGCGAGACAAGCCGTTCACACCCGGGCCGGCCGTAATCTTTGATATTGACGGCGTTCTGGCCGACGCCGCTGGTCGCCAGCACTATTTGGACTGGGGGGACTGGAAGAGTTTCTTCGAGGCCTGTGGTGACGATCCAATTATTGAAGAGATTGAACGACTGCTCGAGCTCCTCGATACGTCATTGTCGGTGATCCTCGTGACCGGACGACCTCGGCGGGTCTTGCCGCACACGGTGGCGTGGCTCGAGCGCTACGAACTGCGCTGGGATTTACTCATCATGCGCGAGTACGGCGACTACTCCGGGGTTGACCGGTTCAAGCGCGAGACGTTACGAGAACTCGTGGCTGACGGCTTTGACG
>DATCCA010000114.1:0-15246 GCA_036511575.1 Acidimicrobiales bacterium | reverse complement strand
TGCCTCGTCAAACTCTCCGACCTCGGGCGCCAGACGCTGACCACAGTGTGGGGTGAACGCACGGCGGGCCTGAGTTCACGGATGGACCGTCTTTCGCCGAGTGAACGAAGCCGACTCGAAGCGGCGCTGCCCGCGTTGGAGAAGATTGCCCGCGACAATTAATTGCGAGGCCACTATTTGTTGGTGACTACTCAGCGGGAACGTCGCCCCCGCAGAACTTGCACGAGGTCGCGGCCAGTGGCAAGCCGGCCGAGAGGCACCGAGGACAGGTCTTGCTCGCGGCGGGAGCCCCGAACACGGTCGTGCCGCGACGCAACATGTACGTGCGATAAGGCACAACAATGATGAAGTACACGACGGCCATGAATGTCACGAAGTAGACGATTGACGAGATGAACGCGCCGAGGTTGATTCGTTGACCATTCACCGTCCAGCCAAGCCCCTTGCCATTGGAGCCTCCGCCAGCGAAAGAGTTAATCAGCGGCGTGATGATGTTGTCGGAGAACGCTTTGATCAATGTGCTGAAAGCGAGTGCGACGACCAGTCCCACCGCGATCACGATTAATTCGCCTTGCATCAAGAAACTCTTGAAACCCTTCATTGCTCTCTCCTTCGTCGCGCATCGAGTGCATTCGTCCACGTGAGTTCTAGCAAATGTCACGCGGTCGCGTGATTAATCACTGAGGACCATGTGACAACTCGTCGCCATCAATGAAGCATCGCGCGTGAATGCTAGAAATAGCGGGTCACGGAGGCACGAATGTCGAACGTCATAGAAGTGCAGGGGCTGACGAAGCGCTTCGGCTCGCTCGTCGCGGTTGACGACATCTCCTTCGCGGTGCAACGTGGCGAGATTTTCGGCTTGCTCGGAAAGAATGGCGCCGGCAAGACCACGACGGTTGAGATTCTTGAGGGTTACCAGTCGGGCGACGCCGGCACCGTCCGAGTTCTTGGTGTCAATCCCAGGGATGGGGGAGGAGCGTGGAAAGACCGAATCGGACTCGTCTTGCAGGATTCAGACTTCGATCCCGGCCACACGGTCGCCGAGACGGTCAGCCTCTTCGCCGGATTCTTCTCGCGTCCCAAGAGCGTGAGCGAGACACTTGAACTGGTCGGTCTCAGCGACAAGGCCAACGTTCGGATCGGACGGCTATCGAGTGGACAGCGCCGACGCGTCGACGTGGCGCTCGGCATCATCGGTTCTCCCGAACTGCTGTTTCTCGACGAACCAACGACCGGTTTCGATCCATCGGCGCGACGAGAGTTTTGGACCATGCTCGAAGGACTTCGTTCGACGGGGACGACAATTCTGCTGACGACGCACTACATGGAAGAGGCGCAACACCTTTGCGACCGGATCGCCATCTTGGCGACGGGAAAGATTGTCGCCGAAGGCACCTCGTCGACATTGATCGCGCTCTCGGGAACGACGAGTGTCCGATTCGTCAACGACGATTCAATTGACGTCGACGCGTTGTCGAGTGCGACGCACATCTCACTTCACGTCACCGGTGACATGGTTAACGCGGAACTCTCGAACGCGCAGGAGGACCTCCTTCGACTGTTGCAATATTGCGAACAGTCAGGGCTCGTTCTCGACGGACTCGAGGTGGTGCGTCCGACGCTCGACGATGTCTTCCTCGACGTAACGGGGGAGCACTCGTGAGATTTCTTCGCCTGTCCTTTCGTCAAGCCCACTACAACCTCCTCGGCTACCTGCGCAGCGCGCGCACGGTGATCTTCGGTGTCCTGATGCCGGTCGGGTTCCTCGTCCTCTTCAACTCGGTCTTCGGAGGAAAGTTCAAGACCATCCCAGTCGATGGGCACAACATCTCGACCATTGCTTTCTACACGGGCGGTCTCACTACCTACGGCGTGATGCTCGGCACGTTCACCGGCATCCTGGTCGCGATTGTCGGTGCTCGCGAAGCCGGTTGGCTAAAGCGGTTCCGCGGCACGCCCATGCCGTCTGGTGTGTTCCTCGCGGGCGAGATCATGTACCTCTTTGTCATTTCGCTCGGCCTGATCATCGTCATGCTGGCGGTGTCGCACTTTGGCTACAACCTCTCAATTCGCGCCGACGCGCTCTTCGCAATCTTCTGTTACACCGTGCTCGGCGTGTTCGCCTTCTCCGCGATGGGTCTCGCGCTCTGTCGGGTCATCACCACCTCAGAGATGGCCGGATCGGTTGGACCGTTCTCCGTCGTCATCCTGAGTTTCGTGAGCGGCGTCTTCCTCGCGCCGAATCTGCTGCCCCAGTGGCTCCTCACGTTCTCGTCGTACCTTCCGCTGGAGCCGATCGTGACGGGAATCCAGCACGCGATTGCCTTGCCGACCGGTTCAGGATTCGTCCTACGCCCCTTTATCGTGCTGGGCATCTGGGGCGTCGTCTGTTTCGTCATCGCGCAGCTCACGTTCACGTGGGAGCCGCAGCGCCGCTAGGGATTAGTTCGTGAGATCCTTGGGCAGGCCGAGGACGCGCTCGCCGATGATGTTGCGCTGCACTTCGGACGTTCCTCCGCCAATGGTGAGGGCCCGCGCGTACAGAAAGCCGTAGGCCCACGAGGCGCCCTCAACACCGCTCTCGCCGCCCGGTCCACGTCCGGCGATCATTCCCGCGGTTCCCGCGAGTCGATTGGCGAGCGTCATGACCTCTTGACCGTGGTCGTCGGCGAGCGCCTTACGCACGCTCGCTTCGGCGCCCGGTTCGCGTCCGGCCTGAGCGGCGGCTACGAGCCGCAGGCGCAGCAGCCGCAGGATCTCGCCGTGCGACCACGCCTTGACGAGGTCGTCGCGGTCTAGTTCGGAGTGCGCCACGTTCCCATCGCGTACGAGTTCTACGAGATCGTTCGCGGTTGGACCGCGACCCCACAGCACGCCTTCGCCCGAGAGGGAGACCCGCTCGTTGCCCAACGTCACCTTCGCGAGTCGCCACCCGTCGTTGACGTCACCAATGAGATAATCGGCCGGCAATCGAACTTCGTCCAGATGAACCTCGTTGAACGCGTGGTCGCCGGTGATGTCAACGATTGGACTGACCTTCACACCCTTCGCCTTCATGGGGCAGATGAAGTAACTGATGCCCTTTTGATTCGCACCTTCTTTCGACGTGCGCGCGAGCAGGATGCCCCACGTGGCGAGGTGGGCGTAACTGGTCCAGACCTTGGTGCCCGAGATGACCCACTCGTCACCGTCGCGCACGGCGGAGGTCGTGAGTGAGGCGAGATCACTACCGGATTCGGGCTCGCTGAACAACTGACACCAGAACTCCTCGCCGCTCAATAGTTTTGGCAGCCAGCGCTCCTGCTGTTCGGTCGTACCGGCGAAGAGAATTGTCGGACCGGCCCAGCCGATGCCAATCGGGTTGATAGGGAGGCGCACGTTCTCGCGGCGAAGTTCGTCGTCGATGATGAGTTGGTAGTCAACATCCGCGTCCAGTCCCCACGGTCGGGGTAAATGGGGGGCGACGAGACCGGCTCGGGCGAGATCTGGACCCGAAGGATTGGGATGAAGATCAAGCCATTCGCGAAGCGCCACACGGCGCGGGTCGTTTTCATCAGCGACGCTGTCGTCAAGGACGATGGTCATCGGTGCCAAGAGACCTCGGCCCTCAACGTCGTCCTCGAGTACCGCCTCTGGTGACTTCTTCATTCCCACCTCCCGTCCAACGGTACTAGCGAACGGTGACGTTCACGCCTGCCACTAGTCCCGTCACGGCGTCGTTCGAGTGTTCACGCGTCGGCGACGAGGCGAAGGATGTTCGTTACGGCGTCGGGAATTTGCGACGCGCGCGCGTAGGGCGCCAGCGCCGCGCCGGCGCGACCGTGAAGGTGCGCCGCAAGTGCGGCGGCGTCGAGTGGATTGTGACCATGCGCAATGGTGGCGCCGATCATGCCGGCCAACACGTCACCGCTTCCGGCGGTCGCCAGTGCCGGCGTTCCTGAGCGTACGACCCGGATTCGACCTTTGGGCTCAGCGATCACCGTCGTGGGACCCTTCAACAGGACGACGCACCCGGACGCTCGCGCGAGCGACCGAACCGCCTCGAATCGGTTGGCTCCGACGGGCGCGCCGGTCAGTCGTTCGAACTCACCGTCGTGGGGCGTGAGGACCCACGGTTGGTCGTCGCCGCGCCGTTGTGCGATGAGCGAGTGGTCGAGGCCGTCGGCGTCGAGCACCACCGGGACCCCAACGTCGCCGAGGGGTCCGCCAAGCCACTGCGTCGCACCGTCGCCGAGTCCCGGTCCGGCAACCACGCAACGACACCGCCGCTCGATGGTCTGGTCAGCGGCATGAACGACTTCGGGCGGAAGGTCCACGAGCGGTGCAATGTCGCCGCGACTCGAAAGTCGAATCATGGACGCACCGGCGCTGAGCGCTCCGCGCACCACGAGGTCGGCCGCTCCGGGCATCAATGTTGATCCCGCAAACACCTGGAGTGCGTGGGTCCACTTGTGGTCGCTCATGCCTTGTTCGACGAGCCCGAGGAGGTCGCGGTCCTCCACGAGTGCGTCGTCGAACTCCTTCACAATGCCGAGTCCCGCGAAGTGGAGTTCGCCGACGAATAGAGCGCCGGGTCCGCTCAACAGCCCCGGCTTGACCGCGCCCAGCGTGAGCGTGACGTCGGCGTGCAACGGTGCGCCGAGCACCTCTCCGGTGTCGGCCTCTACGCCGGAAGGAAGGTCGACCGCGAGTACCAAGGTTTGCGACGGAATGGCGGGTGCAAAGTAGGGACGAGAGGCGCCGAGTCCGAAGGCCGAGTCGATGACCAACGCGTAGCCTTCGAGCCGTGCGGGCTGGTGTGCCACCTCAATCACGTCGACCTTTGCGCCGCGCGACGTCAACCACGCTGCGGCGACTCGACCGTCGGCTCCATTGAGGCCCGGTCCGACGAGGACACCAACACGCGAGCCGTAACACGAACCGAGCATCGCCTGGGCCTCTAAGGCGACCGCCGTGCCGGCCGCAGCGACCAGAGCGTCGGTCCCGCGAATCTTGGTCTCGGCCGCGTCAGCTGCACGCATATCGGACGTCGAAAGGATGGGGATCACGAGACGGACCTATTCGCACATGTACGGCGGTGTCGTGTGGAATCCATGCGAAGCAACCTTAAACGATTGAATTTCCCTGCGACCGGGGCTCATTGGTTCGATTACCGAGCCACTCCTTCGTAGGCTGAGGAGGTGGAGAACGCTCACGGGGATGTCCCTTCCAACACCATTCCTATTGCCAGCGCGCCAAGGAGTGTCACGGGCGAACTGAGTCGAGCGCGTGGTGCGCTTTACGGACTCGCCATCGGCGACGCCCTCGGCATGCCGACCCAGATGATGTCGCGCGACGAAGTCGTCAGTGTCTACGGGCCACTGCTCGTTGATTTTGAGCCGGCGCCCAGCGATCATCCGATCGCCGAAGGTATGTCGGCCGGGCGCATCACCGACGACACGGAACAGGCGATTCTCTTGGCCGCGCAGTTGATCGAGGGCAATGGTGAGGTCGACATTCACAATTGGGCCAACGCGTTGATTGCGTGGGAAGAGGCCATGAAGGCGAAGGGTTCGCTCGATCTCCTCGGCCCCTCTACGAAGCGCGCGATCTCCGCACTGGTTGCCGGCGGCGACCCCGAAGAAGTTGGTAGTCGTGGCGACACGAACGGTGCGGCGATGCGCATCACGCCCGTGGGGATCGCGGTCAAGTCGACCGACCTGAACGAACTCGTCGCCAGTGTGGCCCAAGCGAGTCGCCTGACGCACAACACGAACGTGGCACTCGCCGGTGCGGCGGCGGTCGCCGCCGCCGTCAGTGAGGGCATTGGCGGTTCGTCGATGGGAGTAATGATTAACCGAGCGTGCGACGCCGCGGTGCTCGGATCTCGACGTGGTCACTGGATCGCGGGCGCGGACGTGGCACTACGGATCCGTTGGGCGATCGACCTGGTACACGGACTCGATGCAGACGGCGTCGTCAATCTCTTGCCGATTCTGGTGGGCACGAGCCTGGCCACGTGGGAGTCCGTGCCGGCTGCGTTTGCCGTTGCGAGCGCCTTCAGCGACGAACCGTGGCTGGCCTGTCGAGTCGCCGCATCGCTCGGTGGTGACAGTGACACGATCGCCGCGATGACCGGAGCGATTGTTGGCGCGTTCGGCGGCGTCGACGTCTTCCCCAACATCGCTCGAGAGACGGTGTCTCGAGTCAATGACCTCGACCTCGACGAGATGGCGCAGCAACTGCTGTTTTTGCGCAATCGTCATGAACAGACTGCGGCGTAAGCGCTGGAACCGCGTCTGATTCTCGTTGACAGCGTCGTCGTCGACGTTGTCTTAAATGTCGAGGGCCTACCGGAACGCGGATCCGATACCTACGTCGACACGAGCACTTCGTTCGCCGGAGGCGGTTTCAACGTTATGGCTGCCGCGTCTCGCCTCGGCCTTCGCGCGGTCTACGCCGGCGTCGTGGGACTCGGTCCCTTCGCCACGATTGCCCAGGATGCGATGCGCGACGAAGACATCACGGTCGCAATTCCTCCGCTCGCGGGCGTGGACACGGGCTTCGTCGTCGCGATCGTCGAACCAGACGGTGAGCGCACGTTCCTCACCAGCCAGGGGGCGGAGTCGACGTTGACCTCATCGCAGCTCGACGGCGTCGACATCCACATCAACGACGTGGTCTATTTCTCCGGCTACGCCCTGCTCCACCCAAGCAATGCCAGGGCGCTCCTCGCGCTCATTCGGCGGCTTCCTCAAGAGGTCGTCCTCGTTTTCGATCCGTCGCCTCTCGTCGCCACTATTGATCAAGGAGCGCTGGACGTGATTTTTGAACGAGTCGACTGGCTTTCGTGCAACGCGCGCGAAGCCAGTTTGATGACTGAAGCGAGTGACCCCATCGGCGCGGCGCAACTCCTGCTCGATCGCCTCGTTCGCGGAAGTGTCATTGTGCGTTGTGGACGAGACGGGTGCGTGGTTGCGAGTTCGGGGAGTCCGGCCGAGCAAGTCGAAGGATTCCCTGTCGATGCGGTCGATTCCAATGGCGCTGGTGACGCGCACGTCGGTGCGTTCGCTGCGCTACTTACCCAAGGTCGAAGTCCCGTCGAGGCAGCGAGGTGGGCCAATGGCGCGGCAGCGCTCTCGGTGACGCGACGGGGGCCGGCGACCGGTCCTTTGCTGCACGAATTGGCAGCGTTCATGGTTGCTCAAGATCGCTCGTAGCGAGAAACGCGGTGCTACTTGAAGTCCAAGGCGGCGCGCGCCGAGGCGGCGATGTCGGCGCCGCTGTTGGCGTGGCCGTTGATGCCCCAACCGCCGTCGGGCGACTCAGTGATCAGCACCCACGTACGTTCGCTGAGCGAGGGATCGCCCGCCGCCGCCGACACGATGTCAGTGAGTTCCTTCACGACGCCCAGTTGCTTGTCGCGGTCCAGCACGCCTACCGGTGTGAGCACTTGGACTCGGACGTAGTTGGCGTCACCATCGACGTTGGAAATCGAGTCAGCGGGAAGGTAATGCACGAATGCGGCAGTGTTCTTCGAGAAGAGTTCGAGGGGCGGCACTTTCTCCCAGCGCATCACCGCAGCGGCCAGACTCTGGGCGAGCGTGTGCTTGTTGCCAAAGGTTCCTTCAGTGGCGTAAACGTCAATCATTGGCATCGCGGTCTCCCGAGGTCGGTACTATGACGATTGTCATAATCAAAGTATGCACTATGACGACCGTCATAGTCAAAAGGGAGCACGATGGTCAGTGACAGTCGCGCCGACATGGTCACGAGTGCGGCCGCGCTGATCGGCTCTCGTGGACTCAACGCCACGTCGTTCGCAGAGGTGCTCGCCGAAAGCGGCGCCCCACGGGGTTCGATTTACCACCACTTCCCGAAAGGGAAGGAGCAGCTCACGAATGAGGCCATTGAACTGGTATCGGAGCGTCTGTTGGCGTACCTGCGAGCCGGCCCGAGCGACAGACCCGAGCACGTGTTGGCCTACTTCATCGACCTTTGGCGGCGCGTCGTCGTCGCGTCCAATGGCACGGCCGGCTGCGCGGTCGCGGGTGTTGCCGTCGATACGAACGACGAGCCCATTGTGATGGACCACGTACGCGACATCTTTCGCTCGTGGATCAACGAATTGGCACGACAACTCGAGCGCGTTGGAATGTCGCCACAGCAATCAGTGTCGACTGCGCGCACGGCGTTGGCTGCCATGGAAGGCGCACTCATCCTCTGTCGGGCGGAAGGTTCGGTTGAACCGCTCAATGACGTCGCCGTGCAGTTACTGCGTTTGGTGTAGAACTGCCCTCGCGGTGACTAGAAGAAGACGGAGCAGAGTTCGTAGATCTCGCGGGGCACCTGGCGCTGACCCCCAATGACCGTGGTAATTGGAACGAGCACCACATTGTTGTCGCGAACAACAGGGATAGTGCCGAATTTTCCCGCAATGACCGCTTCGTAGGCGGCGGCGCCCACGCGCGTGGCCCAGATTCGATCGTGTGCGGTGGGGCTGCCACCGCGCTGGAGGTGACCGAGCACCGTGGTGCGAACTTCAATATCGGTGTGCTCCTCGATCTTGGAGGCGACGAACTGACCAACACCTCGAGTCGCCAGTCGCACGCCACCCACACCCTCGGTCGAGAGTTCGCCCTTTTCGATGCCACCGAGCGTCGAGAGGTTCACGCCTTCCGCGACGACCACGATGGAGAACGCCAGTCCGGCCGCGACGCGTCGCTCGAGATGCGCCATGATCTCATCCATGGTCACGGGGAACTCCGGGATGACGATCATGTCGGCTCCGCCGGCCAAGCCGCCCATGGCAGCGACCCAGCCCGTCAGTCGGCCCATGGTCTCAACGACCATCACGCGATGGTGCGAGGCGGCGGTCGTGTAGAGCCGGTCGAGTGACTCGGCCACGATGCTGATGGCGGTGTCAAAGCCAATGCAGTAGTCGGTGCCCAGTAGGTCGTTGTCGAGCGTCTTGGGTACACCAACGATTGGTGCGCCGTGCTGGGCGAGCCACGATGAAATGCGATGGGTGCCATCGCCGCCAATCGAAATCAGTGCGTCCAGGTGATCGTTAATCGCGGCGAGCACGCGGTCTCGGCCGCCGGGCGGATCGTCGAGGTTGTAGCGCGCGGTGCCGAGCAGCGTCCCGCCCTGGGCGATGACCCCTTGGAGGTCGCTCGCCAGCAGAGGTTTTCCGGCGAATTCAGTCGCCAGGCCGGCCCAACCATTTGCGATACCAATGACTTCGTGACCGTCGCGAAGTGCCATTTGGCCAATGGCGCGAATAGCCGCGTTCAGTCCGGGCGCGTCACCTCCCGCGGTAAGAACACCGATACGCAATGCAACTCCTCTGAACCCAACTGCCGCTAAGTCTACGAGAACCAACTTGGCCATCCCCTTCGTTTCGCGAGCGTCCTCGTGGTCGGCGCAACGAGGGAATGTGTACTTGAAAATCCCCCGTCGGGCCGGTGCGCCGACGGGGGTCGCGCTTGGTTATCTAAAGGTTAAATGTGTGACAAAAGTGTGTGTATTCCCGTGCTTTTCGTTCACACGCGCGATATCTCTTGGTATGACTGGTCCGTGCACAACATGTTGCTTCTGCTCATCGTCATCGTCGTCGCCCTCGCATTCGACTTCACCAACGGCTTCCACGACACGGCGAACGCCGTCGCGCCGACCATCGCGACCGGGGCCCTGAAGCCTCGAACCGCTGTCGCGCTCTCCTCGGTGCTCAATCTCGTGGGCGCGTTTCTCTCACTGAAGGTCGCTGCGACCATCGCGAGCGCACTCGTCGCTCAGGACCTGGTCACGCTGCCCGTGATCTTCGCCGGGCTCATCGGTGCCATCTGCTGGAACGTGACGACGTGGTACTTTGCGATTCCTTCGAGTTCGAGTCACGCGTTGATTGGCGGAGTCATTGGCGCGATGCTGGTCCTCGCTGGTGGCCATTCGGTGCTCTGGTCGGGTCTTGTCTCTAAGGTCATCATCCCATCGGGTCTCGCGCCGCTCATTGCCTTGGTCGCGGCCGGTGTAGCAGTCATCGCCGCACGACGGTTGACAAAAAAAGTTGACCCAGGGACGTCGTCAATGGGTTTTCGAGTCGGTCAGATCGGATCATCGTCACTGCTTTCATTGGCGCACGGAACCAACGACGCGCAAAAGACCATGGGCGTGGTCACCTTGGCGTTGATTGCCAACGGCACGTTACGGGCCGACGCCTCGACGCCCTGGTGGGTCGTGGTCTCGTGTGCCATTGCGATTGGACTCGGCACCATGTTTGGTGGTTGGCGAATCATTCGAACGATGGGCAAGGGATTCACGAACCTCACACCGCAGCAGGGCTTCGCCGCGCAGATTGCGTCTTCGGCGGTTATTTTGACGTCGTCGCACATGGGCATACCGCTTTCGACGACGCACGTCGCGACTGGATCCATCGTTGGTGTTGGTGCGGCGACGCCCCAGCAGCCGGTGCGTTGGAAGCTCGTGGGCAACGTCGCGATGGCCTGGGTCATCACGCTTCCCTGCGCAGGTCTGGCCGGTGCCATTGCGTATTTCCTTTCGCACGCCATTGGTGGAACGTTCGGTGTGCTCGTGCTCGCACTGGTTGCGGCCACGTACCTCGCGATCATCTTCAAGCTCTCGCGCCGATCGGTGGTCAATGCGTCAAACGTGAACGACGCGCTGGGCGAACCCCTCGAGGGTGCGCCGCGCGAACCCGTCTTGGCCGCGTAGGCAACCCGTGGCGGCTGGCGGAGCGTCGTCGACGCCGTTCATTGAATGGTCGTTGCTCGCTCGGATCGCCATCATTTCAATCGCCGCGGGCGTAGGACTGGTGGTGGCATTTTCGATCGGCCTCGCGGCACTGTCGTACTCGCGCAGCGAAGAGAACGGACGGATCGCCCGGATGAGCGCCCGAGCGTTGACACTGCTGATGGGCGCCATCATTGTTGGCGCGCTCATTTGGGGATTCGTGCTGATCGTACGCAAGTCCTAGGAGAGTTCTACCTTTAGATCGCGAGTTCCTCCTGGCGGCGCACGACCGGCTTGGAGAAGAGCACCGTGACGAGGAAGCTCAAGAGCAACGCCGCAAACACGCCGAGATTGGCGTACGCCCACTGCCCGCTCTTGCCACCGAGTCCCAGTGGCCTAAGCAGATAGCCCTGCCACGTCAACCATGACGCGAGCGTGTTGGTGACGAGACCCCAACCAATGACGCTCGCAATGACGGTTGTGAGGAACGGGGTAATGCGAATGTCGCCGTATCGTCCGGTCGTCGAGAACAGTTCGCCATCGGCGTAGTTCTTGTGTCGAAGCGCCAAGTCGCCAAGAAAGACCCCGCACCACGCCGCGATGAGGACGCCGACGGTGATGAGGAAGCCCTCGAACTGATAGAGGAAGTTGCCCGATTTGAAGACAATGTAAATGGTGCCAATCAGCATCACGACGCCGTCTACACCGGCTGCGGCGTAGCGAGGGATTTTGAGTCCGGCCGAGAGCAACGAGAGGCCAGAGGAGTAAATGTCAAGGACCGCGCCACCGACGAGACCGAGGACCGCGACAATCACGAAGGGGAAGAGGAACCACGTCGGCAGGAGTGGTGTCAGTGCACCGACCGGGTCGTTCGCGATGCTGGTGCTCAGTGTCGACGAGGATCCCGCCAGGAGGAGCCCGAAGAACACGAGGACGATGGGCGCAATCGACGACCCAAACGTTGTCCACCACACGACGCCCGACGAGGACGCGTTACGCGGAAGATACCGTGAGTAGTCGGCGGCGACGTTGACCCAACCGAGTCCGAATCCGGTCATCACGAAGACGAGCGCACCAATGAGGTGCTGGATTGAACCGCTGGGTAGGTGCGAGACGACGTGCCAACTGATGTGTTTGAACGTCAAGACGATGAAGAATACGGTGAGCACGCCCGTGATGACGGTGATGATCGCCTGCATTCGCATGATGAGATCGAAGCCCATCACGCCGCCTCCGATGATGAGCGCGGCAATCACGATCATCGCAATGACCTTGACGTCGGTGCCACCGCCCCACCCAATCTTCTTGAAGACCGTGGTCGTGGCTAGTACGGCGATGACCGTGAGGAACGTCTCCCAACCAACGCAGAGCAGCCACGAGATGCCAGCGGGAAGGCGGTTGCCGCGAACGCCGTAGGCCGCTCGACTAAGGACCATGGTGGGCGCCGATCCCCGCTTTCCAGCAATCGCAATAATGCCGCACAGCAAGAAACTCACAATGATGCCGATTAGCGCAACGACGAGCGCCTGCCAGAACGAGATGCCAAAGCCCAAGATGAACGATCCGTAACTGAGTCCGAGAATTGAGACATTCGCGCCGAACCACGGCCAGAACAGTTCGCGCGGCCGGCCCTTGCGCTCTGGCTCGGTGATGACGTTGATGCCGTTCTCTTCGATGCGCAACACACTGGCGCCGCCCGCACCTTGCACTCCTGCGACTTCGCTCACTGCGCCCCCTTGCTTCGACGCCGCGCGTCGCTTGGGAAGATATTATGCACGCCCGGCGCAGCAACTGCCATGTCGCCATCCTTTCATCGGATACCTGGCATCACTCATTAATGTGATCGCGTGAGTCCAACACCGCATCTCTTCTGTCTTGACACCGTCATGATCGACGTCGTGTTGAGGGTCGATGAAGTGCCCAAGCGCGGCGGGGACGTACTCGCGTCGGAACATCTCACGACCACCGGAGGGGGCTACAACGCCATGAGCGCGTGGTCTCGTCAAGGGGTACCCGCGGTCTACGCCGGCCGACTCGGTCGTGGACCGTTCTCCTCAATCGCGCGCGACGCTCTGGCCAGCGACGAGATTACGGTGCCCATCGAAGCGGACACGTCGCGCGACGTTGGCTTCTGCGTCGCGATGATTGACGCGACGGGGGAGCGCACCTTCATCACGTCGTCGGGCTCCGAGGAGTCACTACGCGAGGCGGACCTCGCGTCGCTCGATGTGCAAGGTGGTGACTACGTTTTGGTGTCCGGCTACAACGTTCTGTACCCGGGTCAAGCTGAAATCGTGCTGTACTGGCTCGCAACACTCTCGGACGACGTCGTCGTCGCCTTTGATCCAAGCAACCGCGTCGCGGACCTTCCCGTCGCCAACCTGGACGAGATATTGGGCCGTGCCGATTGGGTCCTCTGCAACGAAATCGAAGCGGCGACGCTCACGGGCGCGACGACGATTGAAGAGTCGCTGGAGGTGCTCGCCTCGCGCAGCGGTCGTCGCGGCGTCGTCATTCGCACGGGCGCCGACGGTTGCTGTCTGGCCTCGCGTGGACAGACGCAAACGTTTGTCGGGCCCTTCGAGACCACCGTCCTCGACACCAACGGCGCCGGCGACACACACAGTGGTGTGTTCCTTGCTGAGCTGGCGCTCGGCACCGACGAGTTCGAGGCCGCGCGTCGAGCGAACGCCGGAGCAGCCGTGGCGATTGCCACGCTCGGACCGGCGTCGTGTCCACCCCGTGACGTCATCACGGCACTGCTCGACGAGGTCAAGTCCCACGACGCCTTGACGTAGCGTGGCAAGGAGTCGAAGGAGCATTGGTGGAGCGGTACGAGCGCTTTGAGGGCACGATTGGGCGCACGGTCGCCGAATCCGTTCCGTGGTGGCCAACGCCCCATCACCCCAAGAGCGACGCCCCCAACATCGTCGTCATCTTGATTGACGACCTCGGGTTCTCTCACTTTGGCTGTTTCGGTTCGGACCTCGTGACGCCCAACATCGACGCGCTGGCCGCAGGCGGACTTCGCTTCTCGAATTTCCACGTGACGCCACTGTGCTCACCGACTCGAGCAGCCCTGCTCACCGGTCGCAATCACCACTCAGTGGGGATGCGAGGACTTTCGAACTGGAGTTCGGGATTTCCGAATATGCGTGGCCACGTATCGAACCACGCCGCAACAATGGGTGAGGTCTTGCGCGAGTCTGGCTACACCACGTTCGCCGTCGGCAAGTGGCACTTGACATCGATGGAGAACGCATCATCGGCCGGGCCGTTCGACCAGTGGCCGTTGCAACGGGGCTTCGACCGGTTCTACGGATTTCTCGACGGGGAAACTGACCAGTTCTCTCCGGACCTCATCTACGACAATCATCGCGTCGAACAACCCAAGAGTGCAGCACAGGGCTATCACCTCAGCGAAGACCTCGTCGATCACGCCATTGAATTCATCCATGACTCGAAGTCAGTTCGACCCGATCGCCCGTTCTTCACCTACTTTGCCTTTGGCGCGACCCATGCGCCGCACCAGGCACCGGCCGAGTTGCTCGCGAAGCATCGTGGACGCTACGACGAAGGGTGGGACGTTGCCCGCGACAAGTGGTTCGCACGGCAACGCGAAATGGGGATCGTCCCGCCTGACAGCGAATTGGCGCCGCGCAACGAGGGTGTGGAGCCGTGGGTCGACCTGCCCACCAATCACAAGTTGCTCGCGGCGCGATTGCAAGAGGCGTATGCCGCGTTCCTTGAACACACTGACGCGCAGATTGGACGTCTCGTTGACGACCTCGCGGCGCTCGGTGAACTCGACTACACGCTGATCTTGTTGATGAGCGACAACGGCGCAAGTCAAGAGGGTGGACCCTTTGGCGTCCTGCACGAGATGAAGTACTTCAACTTCGTGATGGAGAGTCCCGATGAGGCGGTGGCGCATCTCGAGGACATTGGTGGTCCGAGCAGTCATTCGAACTATCCATGGGGATGGGCGCAGGCCGGCAATACCCCATTCAAATGGTACAAACAGAACACTCACGAGGGCGGCGTCCACGTGCCCCTGGTCGTTCATTGGCCCAGGGGAATCGCGGCGACGGGGGAGGTGCGAAGTCAGTTTCACTACGTGACCGACATTGCGCCGACGGTCTTCGAGGCCGCCGGTGTCACGATGCCCGAAAGCTATCGCGGCTTTGCGCAGATGCCCGTCGCGGGTGCTTCGATCGCCTACGCCTTCGATGATGCCGGTGCGCCCAGTCGAAGGACAACGCAGTATTTCGAGTTGGGTGGCCACCGTGCGATGTACCACGAGGGTTGGAAGGCAGTGACTCGTCACGTTTTTGGTGTCTCGTTCGACGACGACCATTGGGAGCTCTATCACGTGGCTGTCGATCCCTCGGAGTGCCACGACCTCGCGTTGTCAAATAAAGAGAAGTTGGACGAACTGATTGCACTGTGGTGGCAGGAAGCGAAGGAGTACGGCGTCCTTTCACTCGACGACCGCGGCCTCGCGCTCTTTGGTTC
>DATCCA010000113.1:0-3505 GCA_036511575.1 Acidimicrobiales bacterium | reverse complement strand
GGCCTGATTGGCCGCCTTGAGCGACGCGTGCGCTTGCTTCAGTGTTTTCACCCCCTCGAAGCGCTCGAAGGGAACACCGTTCGCGTCCGCGGCGACGCAGAGGGAGATGATCCCTCGGTCGACCCCGACGGGGACGGCGTGTTGATTGGTGCGGCCGCGCTCGGCTTGGTGGAACTCCGTCGCCACACCAGTCAACGACACCGACCAACGTCCTGCGCGCTGGGTCAGCGTCGCCGAGTAGATGTGGAATCGACCCACGTCAATCATCCGGCGGACCTTGCGAGTGGGGCCGAAGAGCTTCACCGGTCCGAACCTAGGTAGTCGCAGATGCGCGGAATCGGTGAAGCGGATGGGCTGGCTCGAGGGCACCCGACCTGGCGTCGCGCGGTTGCGCAACCGAAAACTCGGGGTCACCTTCCCCTTGGCCTGAAAGCGGGGGAACCCGACGGGCGATCCACTTCGCTGGCCGCGCCTCGACGCCGAGAAGTTCTCGAGCGCCTGGGCCGCGTCCACCGAAGCACACTCGAAGACGTCGCCAGGCAGTTCATGGCGCCAGGCGAGGCCCCGCGTCCCGTCATCGTTGACCAGCGAGTCATCAGACCCCCCGTTCTTCCAGGCGTTGAATTCGTTGATGAAGGAGAACGCTGTCCAGGAGAGCGAAGGAGTTGATGGTTCGCACCGATCACCACACTCCGACAGCGCTTCTCGCTCGGTCGACCTGGCGTCCAGATTGGCCTTGACCCGAGCCAAGTGGTGGTTCACGGTGTAGCGCCGAGCGCCCGCGCACTTGGCGAAGATGCTCCTCTGCTCGACGTTCGGATCAAGGGCGAACTGGAACGTGACGGCCCGTGAGAGCACTTGACCGGTGTGCGACAGTGGAGCCTGGTTGCGTTGACGTGTCACGTAGTCATCATTTCCACGAGCTGTGACACGACAGGGGCGATACTGAACGTGTGAAAACTTCGCCCTTCATCAGAGCGTACGAAGACGCCGATCTTGACGCGGTACTCAACCTTTGCGCCGCGCAAGGCTGGGCAACGTATCTCGAAGATCGAGCTCGCGCTCATCAAGTGTTCACCGCTCCGGGAGTTCTTTCGGTCGTGGCGACTGTCGACGACGAAGTCGTGGGCTTCGCTTACTTCCAAACTGATGGGGCGATCCAGGCCCATCTTTCATTGCTCGTCGTTGACGAAGCGCGCAGGCGCGCCGGCATCGCGCGAGCGCTGTTGGCCTACGCGTTCCCACTACTCGGGGCGAAACGCATTGACCTCATCACCGACAACGCCGGTGACTTTTATCGGAACCTCCCACACAGGGAGCGACTGGGCTTCCGTCTCTACCCAACCACGGATTAGTCGAAACTGCGCCACCATTGACGTGATGTTGCGCAATGTTGAGGAGACCCTCATCCAACCCAGCGAGACTCAGCACAGTGCTCGAAGGACCTCGGTGATTGAAGCGACGTGCAGTCATCCGGTGGCTGATGCCACGGTGTTCTCGAAACATCGGGACAAGCGCCGACGGCGAACGAGATATCCGTGGGCCACCTCGACGCGCCAGGCGTGGCGGATAGGTCGAAAGACCTTGACACCGTGCTCATTGCGCGGTGGCTCGTCCCATCCGACCGGGCGGACCTCGTAATTGAACTTGGCCGACAACCTCGTGGCGGCGGACTGCGAAGTACCGCGGTCCACGAGCACGAGCTCCAGTCGCTGGTCAGCGCCCGAGTCGGCTAGGTCCACGAGTACCTGTTCGACGGCGCTGGCCTCGGACGTTGAGGCCGGAACGACTCGCACGCACAGCGGCAGCCCAGTGACATCCACGCAGACAATGCGCTTTGCCCCGTTGGTCCGGCCATAGGGACCACCTTGGTTGTGGAAGGTGGCGCCTCCGTTTGAGGCCCCTCGTGCGAGGTGCGTGTCGATAACCACCATCGAGGGCTGTGGCTCCTTTCGACCGAGAGCCGTGCGCGTCGAAGCGTGCAGTGCGGTGAGCACCCGCGCCCACGTCCCGTTCCTCGACCACCGACGAAACTGGGACCAGACCCTCGTCCAAGGACCGAACTGCTCGGGCAGGAAGCGCCACTGGCAACCGGTGTGCGAGATGTAGAGCATCGCGTCGACGACGTGGCGTATGTCATCGCCGTGTTTCGGCCCCCGTTTGGAGGAGGCCAGTAGCAGAGGTTGGAGTATGCGCCACTGGGCGTCGGTCAGATCACTCGAATAGGCCACGACGTGATGGTGCCGGTCGTGGCTCCCAGCGCACTCGCCAAATGGAACACACGCTCTTAGTGACCTCCAGCCCGAGGTCACCGCATCGGGCGTGTCCTTGTGTCGACGTCATCGTGCTCGAAGAGCTCGCCATTGCCAACATGGTGCGCGCGCCTCGGGCGAAGCCCGATCTCGACGCCCCGGGTGAGTTCCTGCCTAACGGCGCGAAAACCAAGGCCGGACTCAATGGTTCCATTCACGACGCGGGGTGGGGATCCCTGGCGTCACTGCTCTCCTACAAGGCTGAGAGCGCCGGTCGGATCGTGGTGACGGTGAATCCCCGCTACACCGGCCAGACCTGTGCCGAGTGTGGCCATGTCGAAGCCGGTAACCGGGTCAACCAAGCGGAGTTTCGATGTCTTTCGTGTGCGCACGTCACCCGCGCTGACGTTAACGCCGCTCGCAACATCCTTCGGGCCGGTAGAGCCCAGCAGGCTTTGCCTGCGTAGTTCGATACTGGGTCACTATCTAGCAGTTCATCCTATGGTGGCCGAGATGGACACTACCCTGTACCGACAAGACGTCCTTCTCGAACGTCCAGTGCGAGCGAGTGCGCAGGACCATCAAGGTCGCTCTCGCCTTTTCCTTCGCCTCGAATGCGATGGCGTCGTCGGGTACGGCGAAGTGGCGCCGCAGCCGGAAGCACTGAACGGTGATCCGGGGTTCGACGAGGTGCTCGACGCCTCGCGCCTCGCGATCGATCGACTCGCGGGTGTCGTCGGTCGAGAACGCTCACTGCCCTCGTGGAGTCGTGTCGCGAGGATGGGGTCATCGACGCCCGCGAGCAACGTGGCGTCAGCCCTCATCGAGATGGCGGTGCTCGACCGTGAACTTCGTGTGGCGTCGCGTCGCGTTGTAGATGTCTGGCCGCCGCGATTCGAAACGCCGCGCCAGGCGACGTTCTCTCTGCTCGACGACGACATCGAGTGGCTGGTCGACGACGACGTGGCGCGCGTGCGCGTGAAGGTCGCGCCAGGTCGCTTGAGTGAGCGCGCGATCGATCGACTCGCGTTGCTCCTCGTCCCCGTCGTGGTCGACTACAACTGTTCGGCCACCGACGACGACGAGGTGCTATGCCAGGTGGCGCAGATCTGTGACGTCGCCACGATCAGCGCCGTGGAACAGCCCTACGCCGTGGGCAACCTCGCGGACCACGCGCGCTTGGCCCTCAAGTTGGGCGTCCCCCTCAGTCTCGACGAAGGCGTGCGCTCGCTCCGCGATCTCAAACAGATCGC
>DATCCA010000112.1:0-2220 GCA_036511575.1 Acidimicrobiales bacterium | reverse complement strand
CACGCGCAACCTGGCGATCGACTCGATTCGCGTTCGACGCGGCGTCCCAACCGATCCCGAGGACCGCGTCTTCGTCGAACTGATGAGCACCGCGCGTCTGCCCGACGCCGCGGCCCTCGCCTCGGAGAACGTGTCGAACATCCGATCCGCGCTGGGGAAACTACCCGTCGACCAGCGTCGCGCGGTTCTACTCGCCGCGCTCTACGGACGAACAGCCCTACAGATCTCTGAAGGGGAGGGCATCCCGCTCGGAACGGCGAAGAGCCGGATCCGCTTGGGCATGGCCCGACTTCGAACGACTATCAACATTGAGGAAGCACTATGAGTGAGCACATCGAAGACCCTACGTCGTGCGAGGAGTTCCAAGAGGACTTGACGGCCATCGCGCTCGGAACCCTGTCGGGTCGTCGACGCTCCGAAGTGCTGAGTCACGTGGAGAGCTGCCCACAGTGTGCGATCGAGTTGGAGCAACTCTCTGTGGTCGCTGACGCCGTCTTGCATCTCGCGCCCGAAGAGGATCCCCCGATCGGTTTCGAGTTGCGTCTCGCCCGACGACTCCAAGCGGACGCGGCGCCACGACAGACCAATCGCTTTCGTCGCGTGAGTTATCTCGCCGCCGCCGCGCTCATCGTCGTCATCGGCTTCGGAGTCGGGGCACTCGTCGGTTCTCAAAATACCAACAACACCAGTCCGTCGACGACGGCCAATCTCGCGTCCGCGACGCTGAGCTCGCACGGACAGAACGTCGGGGAGGTCTTCGTCTCCGCGGGCACCCCGTCGTGGATGTTCATGACGATCGACAGCCACTCGTGGTCGGGTCTCGTCACTTGCGAGTTGATTCTCGCGAACGGCAAGGTCGAGAACATCGGTCAGTTCGGTCTCTCCGGTGGGTACGGTTCCTGGGGCGCCCCCCTCACCTCACCCGCCGGTCAGGTCCGTGGCGCGCGCCTGATCACGGCGAGTGGGGTTGTCCTCGCGCGTGCGAGCTTCCGCGCCTGATCTCGTAGCAGTGTTTCGGCGCGAGTCGTTTTGAGCGCGACGCGGTTGCGAAGGTTCGATGCCGCGTCGTCGAACGCGTCGATGTACCGAACAACGAGAAGAATCTTCGCCGCAGTGATCTTTTCCACGGGTCCTTCCGTAGAACCGTGTAACTGGAAACGACGTAATGAATCTCCCGGCGAGCTGCACTTCGCGGGGCGAGGCACTGCAGACGTTCGCAAACAACGAGGAGAGCAGTCACATGGAAAAGACGACAAAGTACCGAGCGAGCACACGCCGAATCCCACTTGGAAGGGTTGCGGCGGCCACGATGGCCTTTTTCACCTTGTCCGCGTTGCTCCTCGCGCCTGACGCCGCCCGCGCGGCTTCGACTCACGCGACGTCCGGTGTCGTGGTCACAGCAGTGAAGAACGCGAAGTACGGCACCATCCTCGTGAGTGGCCGAGCGCTGTACACCCTGGCGCCAAGTAGCACGGCGTGTGGCACGAAGTGCTTGAAGATCTGGCCCGAGTTGCTGCTACCCAAGGGCGCGAAGAAGGCAACCGCGGGTAGCGGCGTGAGTGCCGCGAAGCTCGGTACCGTGAAGCGGGCGAACGGCGCCTTGCAGGTGACCTACGGCGACAAGCCGCTGTACTGGTTCTACAAGGACAGGTCCCCCGGAGACGTGAAGGGAAATCTCAAAGACACCTGGGGTTCGTGGGCAGTCGTCGTGACGAAGAAGCCGAGCTCCGCTGGTAGTGGCGGTGGAACGACCACCACCACGAGCCCAGGCGGCGGCGGTGTCGGGTTCTAGTGTGCAGGGTGCAGGAAGGGAAGTCGTTATGTCGTCCTTCGTAGATTCCTCAGTGCCGACGCGAACAACCGCGTTGGTGGCGCGCAAAGTGCAGGCGTCGAGGCGGCCCCGATTCTCACTCTCGTCGCGCGTCTACTTGCCAGCGTTCTCAATCTTGGCCGTCGCGCTCGCGCTCGTCGCGATCGGATGGTCGAGTCGTTGGGGTGGCTCAAGTTTCGCCGCGTCCACCACCAGCCTTCGTGTTGTCGTGGTCGGCCCGATCACGCTCGTGGTGATCGCGGCGTTTCTCGTCATCGAGCGGATGCACCCCGCGCAGCGACGCCCACTCTTCGCGCGTGGGTATCGCCAGGATCTGCTTTACACGGTGCTGAACGCGACGCTCGTCGTGCCGCTCGTGACCGCGCTCACACTGTCCTTTGCTGAGGTGG
>DATCCA010000111.1:0-3022 GCA_036511575.1 Acidimicrobiales bacterium | reverse complement strand
CGCTGGTTAGTCACCGCATCTCCCTCAATCGGCGCGCTGTCCTACGGGACAGCGCGCCGATCCCTTTTGACGTTGACGTAACTCACCTGAACCGATACGCGGCATAATTCGTAGCGCCGCTGAATTTTCTGTCACCGATCTCACAACTGAAAATCACCGGATTCACAGGATTTTCAAAGATTGCGTCAGTACGCTTTTGAGTATTCCATTGAAAGGTTTCAACATGAAGGGTTTCGCTGCTCGCACGCTCGCCGCGATGGCGATCATGGCGACGCTCGCCCTCGCGGCCCCTCTGGTCTCGTCGGCGGCCTCTGCCGTCCCCACGACGACCACGACAACCACGACCACGCTGGCCATAACGACCCTGAAACAGTACCGAGCGGCGGAGAAACTCTACCTGGCCAAACTCAAGGTGATTAACGACACCTTTGTCGCTGCGGTCGATATCGCGAAATCCAACTACGCCACCACCGTGTCAGTGGCCACCAACTCCACCGAGCGCATCAGCGCTCGCGCCACCATGCGCCTCGCGATTGCCGATGCGACAATTGCTCGCGCCAGCGCGTTGATTAATCTCGGCAAAGCTCCCGTGAAGCCAAAGGCTCACAAGGCCATCGCTTAATCATTGGCGGCGCCCGCTCGCACGAACGGCCGCTTCCACGTCAGACACTCTCGATCCTTGTCGCTTCGTCATGCCCGCGTCGACCGACCGAGCGTTGTGCTCGGACTTTCGCCCCTACGGCAATTGTTCGGGTCCCATCTGCGATGTCGACGCAGTGAAAACTCAGTGCCACGTCATCGACACTTCGAAGCACGCCCACACCACGGGCTGCATCAAAGGATTCAACGGTCCCTCGGATCTCCATTACGAGCCCAAGGATCCTTGGTGGAGGACCGACACCATCTCCAGAGCGGTCAGCGCCGCCTCGCGTCCCTTGTTGCTCTCGTCCGCGCGCGAGCGGTCGCGCGCTTGCGCAAAGGTCTCGGTCGTCAGGACGCCAAAGGCAACAGGCACTCGCGTACTCAGTTGGACGTCCTGGACACCGCGCGCACACTCCCCCGAGACAATCTCGTAGTGGCTTGTTTCGCCACGTACGACGGCGCCGAGAGTAATCACGGCTTCGACGGGGCGTTCGCCGTCCGCGTACGCGAGCGCTAACAGGGGAATCTCGAACGCGCCCGGAACCCAGCCGATGGAAATATCACCTCGATCGACGCCGGCCTCGCGAAGTGCGTCGAGGGCTCCGTCGAGCAGGCGCAGGGTGATGGCGCCGTTGAAACGACTGCAGACGATACCAATTCGCACGCCGCGGCCGAGATGGGAACCTTCTAGGTGTTCGCCGACGCGCGCGCGAAGGCCGTCGAGCGATTTGGGATCGAGTTCGCTGTCCTCACTCGAGGCCATCAAGTCCCCCGAGCATGTGGCCCATGCGCTCACGCTTGGTGCGCAGATAGTCAATGTTGTATGCCGTGGGGTTCGTTTCAAGTGGCACGCGTTCAACGATGTTGAGACCGAAGCCTTCGAGCCCCCCGCGCTTGCTGGGGTTATTGGTCAGGAGTCGCATTGAAGTCACCCCAAGGTCCACGAGGATCTGTGCCCCGATGCCGTACTCCCGCGAGTCGACGGGTAGCCCCAGTTCGAGGTTGGCGTCGACGGTATCGCGTCCGTCCTCTTGGAGAGCGTAGGCCTGGATCTTGTGCGCCAGCCCAATGCCGCGACCCTCGTGTCCGCGCAGGTACACCACCACGCCGGCACCTTCGGCGACCACTTTGGCGAGTGCCGTTTGGAGTTGCGGCCCACAGTCACAACGCAGTGATGTGAACACGTCACCGGTCAAGCATTCAGAGTGCACGCGTACCAGCACGTTGGGGGTTGTTGTGATATCCCCGTAGACGAGGGCCATGTGCTGTTCCCCGTTCAAGACGCTCTCAAAGACGTAGGCCTGGAACTGACCGAACTCCGTCGGGAGGGAGGCTTCGGCGATACGGCGGACCAGTTTCTCGGAGTGGCTTCGATAGCGAATGAGATCGGCAATCGAGATGATGGGAAGGCCGTGCTCCTTGGCGAACGCCTCGAGCTCGGGCAGACGGGCCATGTCGGACTTGTCGGACGTGACGATCTCACAGAGCACGCCCGAGGGATACTTCCCCGCGAGTCGACAGAGGTCAACGGTCGCCTCAGTGTGGCCAGCGCGCTTTAAGACGCCGCCTTCGCGGTAGCGCAGCGGGAAGATGTGGCCCGGGCGGTTTAGATCGTTCGAGCGCGTCGCGGGGTCAATGAGCGCCCGAATGGTCGCGGCGCGATCGCTGGCCGAGATACCGGTCGTCGTGCCGTGGCGGTAGTCGACGGTGACCGTGAACGCCGTGCGCTGGGCCTCGGTATTCGCCACCACCATGAGCGGCAGATCGAGTTCGTCGGCCCGCGATGATTCGAGCGGCACGCAAAAGACGCCCGAGGTGTACTCGAGGAAGAAGGCCATGCTCTCGCTCGTGACGTCCTGGGCCGGCATGATGAGGTCACCCTCGTTCTCACGATCTTCGTCATCAACCACGACCACCATGGCGCCCTGTCGCAACTGATGAATCGCCTCTTCGATGGTTGACAGAGCCATTAGACCTCCACGTCTATTCGAATATCTTCTCCGACCCGGTGAACACCGACGATCCGACCTCGACGCAGCGCCGCGATGGTCGACGTCGAGAGTCCTCGAAGGGCGCCGAGCGTTCCGTCACTGCCGGCGAAGGACGCCGATTGGTACCAGACGATGTGGTTCACCAGCCCGGCTTCGAGGAACGAACTCGCGGTGGTGGGACCCCCTTCCACGAGGAGTTGCAAGACGTCGTGGTTGCCGATTTCGTCGAGTACCTGCGCCAGATCACCGCTCAGCTCGAGACAGGGCCGCATCTGGGCGCCGGCGGGCGCCGTGCCCAAAACGATTCGTAGCGGCTCGAGCACGAGGTCACCGAGTCTCGCGGTCAGGGCCGGGTCGTCACTGCGCGCCGTGCCGGCGCCCACCAGCAC
>DATCCA010000110.1:0-15093 GCA_036511575.1 Acidimicrobiales bacterium | reverse complement strand
CTCGCGCAAAGCGCGGTCGACCTCGCTCAGTTGTAGAAAAGTTTGGCGGCGCCTTTGATCGAAGCTTGGTTGCCATTGATGACGACCCGATACGGCGTTTCGCTGAACAGCGTCGGCGTCACTCGACGGGCGTTCCCACCGGCTAGGTGCACCGTCTTGGCGCCAAACTCGCGCACGAAACCGACGACCGCCATGACGAGTAACTCGCCCCAATGTTCCTCGTCCATAGAGCGCGAGTGCTCGCCAATCGTCTGGTCGTAGGTCTTGCCTCGAACGAAGATCTCAGCACCGACGTCACGGATCGTTTTGAGCTGTCCGTCAATCGCCAGAGCGATGCCGAGACCGGTGCCCAGGGTGAGGACCAACTCGACGCCCTCGCCGTCAATCGACCCGAGTGCCGCCAGCGTGGCGTCGTTGACAATGCGCACGTCACGACCCGTGACTGAGCACAACTTGGCCTGAAGTTCGTAGCCGCGCCACTCCTCCTCGAGTTCGGGATCGACGTCAGTCGTGACGCCACCGGGACGAGAGAGGTTGCCCGGACGCACCACTCGACCGTTCGTGAACTCCCCCGGAAAGCCAATGCCGATGCGCGGACACTTGGTGCCTTCGATGCGTTCGTCCAGGGCCTCGATCAAACGATCGGGGGAGCAGGGATACGGGGTCGGGCGACGACGCACACCTTCAAGGAGCTCGCCGTGAATATCGACGTGACAAAACTTGACGTTGGTCGCACCAATATCGACGGCCAGAATCTGATCTTCGATTGGTATTCGCGGCGGAGCCATCGATAAAGCGTAGTTAGCCCACGCGCACCCCTCTGACACGGAGCCGGCGACTCGACCACCACGGCGTGAGCCGAACGCTGAAGACGGGTCGGTGTCCAGCGATCACGGCGCCCGTGCCGGGCGGCCGTTGGCGCAGCGGGACGGTTGGCGGAGCGTCCTTGCGCGTGTCGAAGAGTTCGGGAAGGTAGTGGCTGACCGAAGGGTCGGCGAGGCCGCCCATGACGAGTCGCGTCGTGTGATTATTGACAATCGTCGACGCGCGAGCGCCCCAGCGTGCCTTCAATTGGGCGAAATCTTGCAGGACCGTCACGAGGGTCACATTCAGTCCGCTCACCGTTGCGGCCATTTGATCGAGCTCGTCGAGCGACGCCACGGTCGCCGCCTCGTCGAGCACGAGAAGGAGTCGCCGTGGCGCGCCCTCGTCGACTCGACGCTGCTGCTCCTCGAGGATCATTCGCAGCGCGCCGCGAAACAGCGGTTCGTAATGTCGCTGTTCGCCACGAGGGCTGCACAGGAAGAGAGTATTCGAACCGCCGACGACGGAACGAACGTTGGCGAGCGGCTGGCGAAATCGCCACGGCATCAACATGGTTTCAGCGGTCGTGATCACACCGTCGAGTGTCTTGGGGTCATGGGCCAGAAACGCCTCGAGGACCAGAGCGGCGTCGCTCGTCGCGTTCACGTGGAGCCAACCTTCGAAGTCACGGGTTTCGATCGTCTTCGCAACGTCGAAGATGTCACGCGACCGTTGGAACGCGAGCATGAGCAGGGCGCCAACGAGTTTCGTCGCCAATGAGTTCCAGAATTCCGTGTCGCCGCGGTCCGAGGAACCACTCGTTAGGTCACGTGCGACGCGCAATGCGTGACGGAGTGTCGTCACGCCCTCGAGAGGATTCCAGGTGAGACCGTCATCGCGTCCAGGCTCGAGCACCTGCACGGTGCCAAGTGTGCCTCGCCAGTCTCTCGTGGTCGCGATGACATCCTTCTTCACGCTGGTGACGACGAGCGCGTCTCGCCAACGCAACAAGGAAGGAATAACGAGCGACGTGGTCTTCCCCACTTGTGTTGGTCCGACAATGAGGAGCGAGCTGCGCGGAGCGAGCGAGACCCTTGGACCGACGCCGAGATCGTGGAAGCTTCGTCGACCGAGCGACGGACGATCGTTCACGCCGTGGCGATTCTCATCGCCCCGTCGGTATCGATGAAGGTGACATCACGGCCATCGGGACGAAAACGAACAATGGAGCGATGCGCTCCGTAGCGAACGAGCGCCGCGCCCTTAGGTAGCGCCGCGAGGTAGCGCTCCTCGCGCACGTGCAGACCGAGCGCGGAGGCCATTTCTCGAGCTTCGTCCGGAGGTTGTCGAAAGAGCCAGGCCGTCTCGCATTCGCGCAGCAGGCCCTGCGCCCGCTCGCGGTGCGCGGATCCGGCGTCGCCAACAGCTGCCACGTCAGTCCAGCGATGCAGCACCAGCACATGACTCAGTCCTTTCGCACGAGCGAGCTTCCACGAACCCTGCAACCAGCGCAGCGCGGACGAATCAGACATCAGCGCCCACGCCTCGTCGAGCACGAGGTAGCCCAGCTCCTCTTGGACCGCAACCACCTGCTGGGCCGCCGCGACGGCACTCAGGGCGGCCACGGCGAAGGAGTTTGAAGACCACTGCGCTGAGAGATCGAGCACGACGAGGTTGCCCGTGAACACCATTGGTTCATCGTCACCGTCGAACAGTCCGGCAAGGTCACCGTGAATGAATCGGTACAGCGTGAGCGCCAGTGAGCGTTCGGGTGTCATCGACAGCGAGGTCAAATGGGGACGGAGAAGTTCAAAGAGCGAGCGAAGTACTCGCGTCGGTCGCGGCGTGGCCATTCGACTCCACACTTCATCGAGCGCGTAGTGCTGATCACTCTTGAGCGAGCCACCCTGCGCGCTGGCGAGCAGGGCACGTAGTAGATCGCGACTCTCTCGGTCGTTCGGTGCGAAGGGATTGCACCAGCCGTCACGACCGAGGGCGAGGACTTCCACGCCGTGGCTTCGGGCGAGGACCGCGTACTCGCCCTTCGGGTCGATGACGACCACGCGGCGACCACGTTCGAGCGCGCGATCCAGCAGCATTTTCACTACGGTGCTCTTACCCGCCCCAATGGAGCCCGCGACAATCATGTTGGGATTGCTCACGAGACCAGTGGCGTAGGCGTCAAAAGGATCAAAGACGAATGACGAGCCACGTTGCGCGTCGCCGAGGGCACGCCCGGCGAGTCCGGTACCGGCATCGTGCGCGGGAAGCTTCAGTCTGACGAGGTCCTTCGATGTCGCCCAGTGCGTCCATTCACGACTCACCACCCAGGACCCCCCGGCAACTGTGCGCAGTACCACAGTGCCTGACGCCCTTGGCCCGGCTCACAGCGCAGCCCCGCTTCGAACGCCAGGCGCGTCACCGACGCGACGTCGCGTTCGAGGGTCGCGAGTGATGACGCACGAATGACAAGAAACACTGCGACGCGAAGCAGTGCCGCTCCTTCAACGACGAGCGCCTCACGTTGTCGAAGTCGGTCAAGCGTTCGACTCGACCTGGCCGTTCGGCGAAATCCAGCGGCCTGGGTCGCGACGTCGTCGCTTCCCATACGGTGCACCGCGCGCGCAGCGACCCGCTGCGCCTTCGTTCCGGCGACGACTTCCACGTGCAACGAGACGTCCAGCCACGTCGAAGCAAACTGAATTTGTTCCAGGAGCGCGTGACCATCGGGTACCGAACTGAAGTCACGAATTCGCAGCACTCGAATCAGTTGGTCCGAGATTCGAACGTAGGCCCATCGCTCGAGCATCCACTCGAGCGCGTGTGTTCCCACGCACGAAGTCGCCAGCGCGGTGCGCGGCGTCCAGCCCGCGGGGGGGCTTACGTCCTCGGGCAACGCGAGGAGCGTCGACACGACGTCACGCCGAGCGAGGACGTGCATCGAGAAGTGCCGCGTGGCGCCCGACGTCGCGAGGGCGTCGGCGAACGAGGCAAGACCTACGGCGTTGTCGTGGTCGCGACCCGAAAGGTCAAGGCGCCCCCGGTGCACGAGTTCGAATCCGCGAAGACGAACTTCACCGCGGGCATCGACGGTCATGACGTTCTCGCTCTCGCTCACGTCCACGTGAATCGAGGTCCATCGCGATCGCACGACGAAGTGCAACCCAATGATCGACCATTCACCGATGGTCAGTCCGTCAGTCGTCGGTGCCGCGCACGCGAGGCAGAGCACGCCGACGAACGCTTCGACGAAGGGAGCGTTCGAAGCGGTCAACCAATGACCCAAGAGACCGAGGCCCGCGATGACGAGGATCGCCTGATGTCGTCGTACACCTACCCAACGGCTCTCGGCGTCGGCGACACCCAGTCCCAAGAACTCACTCATCGAAGTGCCAACCCACGACCGGACCCATCGCATCGGTGTGATACGCAACGTGACCACCGCGCAGGGTCGGAGTGCCAATAGGCGGTGGTGGTCGCTCTCCATCGTGGGGCGGCATCGGTCCTGCTGGCGTTCCTTCCCACATCGCGAGCCCGAGGTCGTCGGGGCGCGGTGCCGGCTCAACGTCGGGTGGTTCGGGTCGCAACGCTCGCGCCGCCATGCCCACCGGTGACGAAGAAAGCGACGTCGCCGATCGCGTGAAGCGCGTCCTCAGTCCCTCGAGGTGGTGCAGCGCCGACGCCTCTACGAAGGGGATCAACTTCAACAGAAGGAAGGGAGAGAAGGTCGCCAACATCAATGTGACCGCACCGGTGACGATCTGCGTTGCGGACGATCCGAGGAGTTCGTCAAATCCGAGGGTGAGCGTGATCACGATGAGGAATTTGCTCACTGCAACAGCGATGAACGTTTCGGCGAGCCGCCAACCGAGTCGTCGCCCGGCGGGAAACGTAGAGAGGGGCGCGATGACCGGAACGAGTACTACTAACAAGGTCAAGACCACGGCACGAACAATGAGTTCACACCACAAGAGAAACGTGCCGATGACGACGGCAGCTGCCAAAATGAAGAGCCCGAATCCCGGGAGCGACGGCGAAAGCAGTGCAAACGCGCCACTCAGCGACGCCACGTGCAGGGCCGCGGCGCTTGAGGCACTCGACGAAAGTTGATTCACCGCCTCGAGCACCAATTTCGCGATGGGCCTCGCAACGAAGATCGCGAACACGCAGGCCGGAGCGACCCCTAAATAGACGCGCCACAACGATGCGCTGTCGCCGTGACGCACTGCCTGCAAGGTGGCCACGAGGAGGCCCATCATCAATAACCCCGGTGCAATTGTGAGCAGGACGCTGTACTCGGTGGACGCTGATCGAATAATCATCGACGGCTCACTTGCCGAAGTGAGCACGTGACCGGCGGCGTCGAGGAACCACTGCACACTTCCGAGAATCCAATTCGTCAATTGGGAAAACACTCCGCCTATCACCACGTGGCCGAGCGTCCGTTCAACGCATCCGACCGGGGAGAAGAAACAAGAGAAGTGAATCATTAGTGAACGCTGAGTCCGGTCTTGAAGAAGAAGTTGATGAGTTCAGGCGCCGCACCAATTAGGACCGCCGCGACCAACGACGTCAACACCGCGCGACGCCCTTGCGACGATTGGTGCATATTTTGCGTGTGACTTCCCACCGCCCAGAGACCGGCACCGAGCAGGAGTGCGACGAGCGCCCCAATCAGCGCCCACGAGGCAATTCCGTTCGCGAGTGACTGCAGCGCTGCGCTGCCGGGAAGAGAAGAAGTTGAGGGATTGAGGCTTACGTCGGCAAACATCGCAAATATTCCTTTCGAATGGGGAGCGCCCAACGGTCGCTGTCGCGTTCACAGTGGCGGAGTCTGCGAGAATGGCCTTGTGCTCATCGCAGTTGTCGACAACGTGACCTCCAAGTGGCCGCCCGCTGCCCTCTACGGCGCCGGCGCGGGCGTCTTGCTCGTCGGTCTTCTTGCGGGAGTTCTCATCAACCGTTTTCGGGGCCATCGCGCCATCGCCCAGCGCCTGACCGCGCTAGCCACGCGCCTTGGCGTGACGCCCAATGACGACAAGGGCAAGGTCGAAACTGCACTCAGCTACCTCGAAGAGGCGACCGGGGCAGCCAGCACCGCAGTTGGTGAGTCGAGTGCCGATTCAATTCGACTACGCCAATCCATGGACTCGCTGCCACTGGGGCTGGTCCTCTGCGACGAAGCCGGTGGCGTGATCTTTCGCAACAAACAGGCCGAGGCACTCATGACCAGTCGTTACGGTGACGCCATTGCGGCTCAGGCGGTCACGGACGTCCTCGCCGAAGGATGGTCCAACGGCGTCGCCGAACGGACGATGGATATCTACGGACCCCCTCGGCGCACGTTGACGATCCGCGCGGCGGTGATTGACGACGGACGACGGCCACTCGGAGTGCTCGCCATCATCGACGACGTGTCCGAGCGTCGACGACTCGAAGACATTCGTCGCGACTTCATTGCGAACGTGTCACACGAGTTGAAAACACCGATGGGCGCCCTCGGACTCCTCGCTGAGACGCTGCAGTTCGAAAGCGACCCGGCCGTCGCGCATCGCCTGGCTGAACGAATTAACTCTGAAGCGTTCCGCGTGAATCGAATCATCGAAGATCTTCTCGACCTTTCTCGCATCGAAGGTGAAGGAAGTCCGACCCGCGAGCCGATTCCGCTGGTGTTGATCGTGGCGGACGCGATCGAACGGATTCGCACCTCCGCCGAACAGCATGACGTGAAAATTGACTTCTCCGAGCCCGAGTCGAACCTCGTGGTGATTGGCGATCGCCGCCAATTGATCTCAGCTATTCACGCACTTCTCGAGAACGCGGTCGTGTACTCACCCCGCGGCGGCCTGGTCAATATCTCCGTCGACCGCGTTGACGCGAGTGTGAACGACGAAGGCGAGAACGTCGGTGCGGTTGCCTTGATCGCGATCAAGGACCAGGGCGTTGGTATCCCCGCTAAGGACCTCGAGAGAATCTTCGAGCGTTTCTATCGTGTCGATCCGGGTCGAGCGCGCGAGACCGGTGGCACCGGACTCGGCCTCAGCATCGTTCGCCACGTGGCGCAGAACCACGGCGGTAATGTCCTCGTGGAGTCACGCGAAGGCGAAGGGTCGACGTTCACCCTCGAACTTCCGATGACCCACTAATGGCGAAGAAGCGATCGAGCGAGAAGCGCGTCAGCGTGCTGCTCGTCGAAGACGAGGAGTCCTTTGTCGACGCACTGACCGTCGGGCTTAACCGCGAGGGGTTCGACGTCGCCGTTGCACGCGACGGTCAACAGGCAATCACGCTCTTCGCGAAGGACACCTACGACATCGTGTTGTTGGACCTCATGTTGCCCAAGATGTCCGGACTCGACGTCTGTCGTGCGATTCGTTCAACCTCCGAAGTCCCCATCATCATCGTGAGTGCAAAAGGCGAAGAGGTCGACATGGTATTGATGCTCGAGATCGGCGCCGACGACTACGTGACGAAGCCCTATCGACTTCGTGAGTTGGTGGCGCGGATTCGCGCCGTACTTCGCCGTCGAGAGTCCAACGAGAACGTCTTGGCCTCGGATGATGAGATCACACTCGGTCCGATCCGCATGGATATTGACGCGCGACGTTGCTACGTCAATGGTGAGGAGATCAAACTGCGCAAAAAGGAATTCGCGCTGCTTCGACTACTCCTCGAGAACCCCGGCCGGGTACTCACCCGCGAAGTGTTGATCGATCGTGTGTGGGGCAGTGACTATGTCGGTGACACGAAGACGCTCGACGTGCACATTAAGCGACTCCGATCACTGATCGAGGATGAACCGAAAAACCCCGAGCACATCACCACCGTCCGAGGCGTTGGCTACCGCTACGAGGTTACGAAGCCCTAGCGGCGATCGTCGCGTTGCCGCCCATGTACGCGCACAGCGCGTCGGGTAGGACGACCGAGCCATCTTCTTGACGGTACGTCTCGAGTAACGCCGCCCAGACTCGTGCCCATCCGAGCGCCGAACCGTTCACCGTGTGCACCAACGCATTGTTTCCTTCACTGGTGCGATAGCGAACCTGGGCTCGACGGGCCTGGTAGTCGCCGAACTTGCTGACCGATGAGACCTCGAGCCAGCGGTCCACACCGGGACTGAAGACCTCGAGGTCAATCGTTCGCATCGACGACGTGCCAAGATCACCGGCACAAAGATCGAGCAACCGGTACGTGAGACCGAGTGCCTGTAGGACACCCTCGGCCCGTTGGAGGATGTCATTGAAGGCGTCATCTTGTTGCTCGGGCGTGCAGTAGGCGAAGAGTTCCACCTTCTCGAACTCGTGCACGCGCAGGACGCCGCGCGTGTCGCGTCCGGCGGCGCCGGCCTCACGACGAAAGCAGTTCGTTTGCGCGCAGAGTCGGATCGGGAGTCGCGACTCCTCGAGGATCTCGCCGGCGTGCATCGACGTGAGCGGCACTTCGGCAGTGGGGATAGCCCACAGTCCGTCGCGTTCGATGGCGTACATGTCGTCGGAGGACTTGGGTAGATGGCCGGTGGACATCATCGTCGCGGTGAGCGCGAAGGTCGGAGGACGGACCTCTTCGTATACACCGAGGTGACGATCGAGCGAGAACGCGCTGAGCGCGCGCAGGAGCCGAGCGCCGTCGCCGCGATACAGCGGGAACATGGAGCCCGCGAGGCGCGCCCCGGCCTCCAGGTCCAAGATGTCGAGCTCGATGCCGATGTCCCAGTGCGGCACCTTCTGGTGCTCGGCGTACGTCGGGAACGCGAGGCCCTCGTCCATGCCGACCCACCAGCGCCGGAGCTCCACGTTGTCGTTCTCGTCCGCGCCGTCGGGCGCCTCGGGCGCCGGCAGGTTCGGAATCATCAACAGTTCGTCGAGCAAGAGAGCGCCCACACGCTCCATCTCCTCCGTCGCGACGCGTTCCTCGTCACCCAGTTTTCGGCTCTTCTCGGTCAACGCGTCAGCCGTCTCGGCGTCCTTTTCGCGTCGCGCCTCGCCCACGAGTCGCGAGAGGAACTTCACCTCGGCACGTAGACGCTCGGCCTCTTGGAGGAGTTGACGGTGCTCCACGTCCATCGCGAGAATCTCGTCCATGACCTCGGGCGAGACCCCGCGACGGGCCAGGGCGGCCTTCACGACATCGGGTTCACGGCGCAGACGGACGAGATCAATCATGCGCACAAGCCTACCGAGCGGTCCCGAGCGTTCTTGAGGACGCATTAGGTTCTGTGGTCGTGAGCAACGCCGTGGACGTCAGCAACCTCTCGGTTCGCTTCGGTGCGCTTCGAGCCGTCGACGACGTGACGCTCCACGTTGACTACGGCGAAGTGGTGACGCTGCTCGGTCCGAACGGCGCGGGCAAGACCACACTCGTCGAGACCCTGCTCGGTTTTCGTGCGCCTGACACCGGCACCGTTCGACTCCACGGTCTCGACCCGGTGCGCGACCACCGAGAGGTCGTCGTTCGCACCGGAGCGTTGCTCCAGCGAGGCGGCGTCTGGGCCCCCATGACGCCACGTCAGGTGCTGGAACTCACGTCTTCGTACTACGAGGCACCGCGCGACTGCGTGGAGTTGCTCGATCTGCTCGATCTGTCAACGTGCGCTCGAACGCCGTGGCGCAGACTGAGCGGCGGCGAGCAACAGCGAACGTTGCTCGCCCTGGCCCTCCTCGGACGACCGCGCGCCCTCGTGCTCGACGAGCCGACGACCTCAGTCGATCCCGAAGGGCGTCAGGTGATTCGCGATCTCATCCGTTCCGAACGGGAACGCGGATGCGCACTGCTCATCACGACCCACGAGCTGACCGAGGCCGAACGAACGGCCGATCGACTCGTCATTATGAATCGCGGCCACGTCGTGATCCAAGGAACACTCGACGAACTCTCCGGTGCGCCCGAGATGATCCTCGAAGTCTCGACGCCCATCGACTCTGACGCGCTGGCTTCGGCACTTGGTTGCGTGGTCGTCGCTGACGGCGCTCTGCGGTTTCGTTGCGAGACCGAGTCGTCACCCGAGCGGATCGCCGCGCTCAACGGCCACCTCTCGAGCGTGGGCGCGACGCTCGTCTCGCTTCGCACGCGTGCCTCACTCGAAGAGCGCTACCTGGAACTCCTCGACGCCGAACGAACTGAGGCGCGACCGTGAGGGCCTGGTGGGCGCAGACGCTGGCCGAAGTTCGTATGACAATCCGTCGCGGGGAGACACTGCTCTTGACGATCGGCATCCCCGTGCTGTTACTCGTCTTCTTCTCCTTGACCAAGGTCACATCGACCCCGACCAAGAGTCGAATCGACTTCATCGCGCCGGGAATCTTCGCGCTCTGCGTCCTGTCGACGTCGCTCGTTGCGCTCTCCATCGCGACCGGATTCGAACGCAGCTTTGGCGTCTTGCGCCGACTTCACGTCACGCCGCTCGGCACCAGACGTCTCATCGGTGCGAAGATCGCCGGCGTCCTGGTGACCGAACTGTTGCAAGTCGCCATCTTGTCGCTCGTCGCGATCACGCTGACGTGGCGTCCGCGAGGCGGTGTGGGCGGCGCCTTCGAGGTCGTCGCACTCCTCTTACTCGGATCGGCCGGATCAGCGGGCATCGGTCTCGCCCTCGCTGGACGGCTTCGTGCTGAAGTGAATCTTGCAGCGAGCAACGGGCTGTACCTGGTGCTTCTCTTGCTCTCGGGCATTGTGATACCGATCACCTCGTTCCCAACCTTTATACAGAAAGTGGTCATCGCGCTGCCCTCAGGCGCCATGGCCGAAGGTCTCCATCGGGTGCTCGGTCAGGGTCTCTCGCCGACGAGCGCTGACTGGCTCGCCCTGGCGTTGTGGGCACTCGTCGCGCCGCTCGTCGCGGCGCGCACGTTCCGCTTCGACTAACTCGCTCGAAGCGTGGCAATGCCCTTCACGAGCTGCGACTTGGGGATTGCCCCGATGTAGATCTGGGTGACCACACCCTTGGCGTTGACGAAGGCGGTGTCGGGTATCGCTTGGAGGTTGAAGAGGGAGGCCACGGTCAGGTTCGGGTCGTAGGCGACGGGAAAGGCGACGCCACTCTTCTTGTCGAAGGTCATCGCTGGCCCACGCGTGTCGTGCGAGTCCACGCCAATGACCCGAATCGATCCTTCGTTATGGTGTCGCAGGTATGCGGCCACCTTGGGCATCTCCGCTTGGCACGGCCCGCACCAACTCGCGAAGAAGATCAGAACCGCTGCATGCCCGCTCTTCCACGGGGCGACGATGGTGCCACCCTTCAGTCCCGCGAGTGAGAACGATCCAACGTGCTTGCCGACCAGTTGGTTCGGAGGTTCGGCAGTGCCGTTCGTGACGTGACCGCCGGTGAAGATCGACACCACGACGATCAACGTGACGGCCAGGACCGTGCCAATCCCTAAGGAGACCATCATCATTGGGGACGGACGTCGGCGGGGGGCCTTAGTGGTGTCGGACAAGAACGTCAACCGCCATGAAGACGAAGAGTGCGGTGAGGTAGGTGATCGAGAAGTGAAAGAGTCGCATCGCTTCGGCGACGTCGGCCCGGTCTTCGCGGGCGTGGCGGTAGAGGCGCAGTGCGTAGAACGTGAAGAGTCCCCCAAGGACCGTGGACGAGAGTGCGTAGATCCAGCCCAAGTGCGCCGTCGGACCAATCAAAACGGTGAGCGCCCACATCACGACCGAGTACACGAGCATCTCGAGTGTGGTGTGGCGAAGTGACGTCACTACCGGCATCATGGGCACGTTCGCAGCGGCGTAGTCGTCGCGGTAACGAACGGCGAGCGCCCAGAAGTGCGGCGGCGTCCAGATGAAGATGACGAGAAAGAGCAACACCGGTGTCCACGTGAGCGAGTTCGTGACGGCCGCCCACCCGATGAGCACGGGCACCGCGCCGGCCGCGCCGCCAATGACGATGTTCTGTTTGCTTCGTCGCTTCAGCCACAACGTGTAGATCACCACGTAGAAGGCGGTCGCCGACATCGCGAGCCACGCCGAGAGTTGGTTGACCCAGACCGCGAGCACGACGAAGGCAACGACTTCGAGACCGACGGCAAAGATTGTCGCGTCGCGCGCCGACATGACACCGGTCACGAGCGGCCGGCGCTTCGTGCGTTCCATGATCGCGTCAATGTCACGGTCGATCACCATGTTGAAGGCGTTCGCGCCACCGGCGGCCAGCGTTCCTCCGGCGAGTGTCGCGATGATCAGCCAGAGTCCGGGAATGCCATTGGCCGCGACCACCATGGTCGGGATTGTCGTCACCAGCAGTAGTTCGATTATTCGCGGTTTGGTCAACGCAAGGTAGCCCCGGCACACGTCGGCCGCGGATTGGCGTGTCGGGGTCGCGAGCGTCATGGAGGAATTCTAGGAGCACACGGATTACCTAGGCTTGCGCCATGATTACGTTGCTGCGGCGCCGCGTTACGCCCCCGGTATTTCGCTGGTTCGCGTTGGCCACATTCATCGCAATGATCCTGATCGTGTTGTCGGGGGCCGCGGTCCGGCTCACCGGTTCGGGGCTGGGTTGTCCCGACTGGCCCTCGTGTTTTCGCCACTATGCAACGAATCAGTGGAGCATCCACTCGAAGATCGAATTCGGCAATCGACTGGTCACCGTCCTGTTGTTTTGCGTCGTCGGCGCGGCGTTCGTCGCCGCCATTCGTCGCGTCATCGTTCGTCGTGACCTGATAATCCTCTCAGGATTGCTGATTGGGGGCATCGCCGCCGACGCGATTCTCGGCGCCTTCGTCGTCTACTCAAAGCTCAATCCGTGGCTCGTCTCGCTCCACATGCTGCTCTCACTCTCGATGGTGGTGATCGCCGCGATCCTCTACCACCGCTCGAAGTACCTGTACTCACCGGGTGCTCGAAACGACGTCCGCGACGCGCACTTCTTACGCGTCGCTCGACTTCTTTGGATTCCCTTCGTGGTGCTGCTCGTGACGGGCACGATGACCACGGGTTCTGGGCCGCACGCGGGCGAATCAATGGGACAGCTCGTCGCGCGACGACTGCCCTTCGCGTTCTCCTCGGCGGCGTGGATTCACTCCGTCGCCGCCACCCTCTTCATCGGTCTCGTCACAGGACTTCTCCTCGCCGTCTGGAAGGGCAGCGCGCCGATGGCGTTGCAACGAGGCGTGCGCCGTCTCGTGCTGCTCTCACTCGCGCAGGCCGCCATTGGCGTCACGCAGTACCTGACGCATGTGCCAGCGGTGCTGGTGGAGCTTCACGTCGCAGGAGCCGTCTCGCTCACCATTGGCGTCACCCAGTTCCACCTCAAACAGCGCGCCCAAGACCGCGAACCGGGGACGAAGAAAATCACGACACCACGCGAAGCTCATAGAATGGGTCTTTAGTCCCTAGTCGGTCTTAATCCAGGCTTCGAAACTTAGGTACAGTTTTCCCAAATCTGGGGGTAGACCATGGCTTGGTCAGCGTCACTAGCGGCACTTTTACCGCTCGATCACTTGGGGCACTATCTCCATTGGCATTGGTTGTTGATTAGCGTCGCGAACCTGACCGTCATTGTCCTCATGGTCGTGACCTTCATTGCCGCGTTGCTGCTTCCGTTCCCCGGCCGGCGTCGCCGAAAGGAATCCAAGTGAGTACCACCGAGGTCGATCGTCAGTGGACGACCAGGCTGCGTCGTCGCGCTACTGCCAAATTGCCCCCCGAGAAGCTCCTTCCCGATACCCAGCCCTCCTACGTCGCCTCGTGGATCTACGTCTTTGGCGTGACAACGCTCGCCGCTTTGATAGTCGTCATCGCGACGGGCTGCCTCCTGGCCATTCGTGGACCCCAGTGGTGGCACGGCTCGTACATCGGACACTTCGTCAACTCAATGCACCTCTGGAGCGTAGAGATCTTCTTCTTCGCCATGGTCATCCATCTTTGGGGCAAATACTTCATGGCGGCGTGGCGAGGCGGACGGTCCCTCACGTGGGTGACCGGCGGAGTCACGTTCCTCGTGTCGATCCTGACGGCGTTCACCGGCTACGTTTCCCAAACGAATTTTGATGCGCAGTGGATCTCAACCCAGGCCAAGGACGGCATCAACGCGACCGGCGGGGGCGCCTACTTCAACGTGTTGAATCTGGGCCAAATGCTCATGTGGCACATCGTGCTGCTCCCGATTGCGGCCGTAGTGCTCACGGCACTACATGTCCTGCTCGTTCGTGTCAAGGGTGTCGTGCCCCCCTTTGCGGACACATCGGACGCGTCATGAGTAAGAAAGCATTTCGACCCGACGTCGACGCCCCCGAATGGCGGGGTGGTTACACGCCCTACGACATCATCAAGGAAGGGACGATCGCTTTACTCGTCGTCGCAATCTTGACCATCGCACTGGCCGTCGTCTTCGGTTCACCCGACGTGAAGGCCGTCACGCTGAAGCGCTGGGCCAACGCCGCCCCCGTCGACTTCGCCGCGACGGCGCTGAGTGAACTCAACGGCACTTCGACCTCCGCGTCGTACGGTGCGCCCTACAACAAGAACTCGACCGGCCAACAACTCGGTCCACTCCAACTCGCGAAGTGGGTTGGCGTGCGCATCCCCATTGACGCCGCCACCGCCTTTGTGCTCGATCCCTTGAGGTCGCTCCCGAACCAGTCCACACTCAGCGGCGACCTCACGCAGTGGAAGACAGCGTCAAATGGCACCCGCCAGCAGTGGATTACTAGCTACACCAAGGCCGCCACGAAGATGAAGTTCCAGGCCGGCCAGGTCGTGGTCAACGCGAACAACGCCGGTCCCGTCCCGGTCTTCATCAACGACCTCACGCAAATGGCTCGCTCGGGCGCGCTCGACCAAGACCTCGTGACGAGTAACGGCTTCTATACGACCGACTACACCCTGCCGCTGCTGTTCATCGCCGATGGCTCTTACCTCGAAAACCTCGCGACGGCCCAGCACCTCACCGGTTCACAGTGGGGCATGATGAACGAGACCGGCAGCTATCCGGGCCAGGCCTGGCTGTGGCTGTACACGTTCTGGTATCAGGTTCCACCGTTCAACCAAAGCGGCAACGGCGACGTGCTGGTGTGGGGACTCATGATGGTCCTCACGGCCGGGCTGATCCTCATGCCCTTCATTCCCGGACTTCGCTCGATTCCTCGAAAGACTCGGGTCTATCGCCTGATATGGCGTGAGCACTACAAAGAGTAGATTTCGAGCTTTTCTGGCTCATCGGATTCTGGTGGGGTGAGCTTCATCGGACCACGATCGAGCCGAGCACTCGCCAGTTTGGTTTTCCCGCGTAAAGCAGGGCGCGTATTCGATAGTTCTGGAAGTTCCGAAAGCCGAAGCCGACTCGCT
>DATCCA010000109.1:0-4956 GCA_036511575.1 Acidimicrobiales bacterium | reverse complement strand
TTCTCCCCTTTAACCGACGCGGGAATGTCCGCCGCGCTCTGGGGGAGGTCGCGAATGTGACCAATCGAGGGCTTCACGATGTAGTCGGGGCCGAGCATGCCCTGAATGCGCGTCGCTTTCGCGATCGACTCAACAATGACGAGTGCCCGGGCCATACTCACCACCTCTCAAGAAATAAATCGGTGGCGCGTGCCACCTCTCCGCGCTCTACAAGATAGGCAGGTCTGGAACCCCATAGTCGTCATCCTCGCGTCACGCGACCCATCGGTCGGGCGAAAGACACTGTGGCAACTGACGATTCGGGTGATGAGGGGACGTTACGCGTCACCCGCGGGTGCAGCGACAATCTCGTACTGCGGATTGAGGATGACGGCTTCGCGGCGTAGGGAGGTGACCGTTCCTCGCACGAGAAGCCGCGTGCCGCGCTCAATGCCCGGGATGTTCGATCGGCCCTGGAAGACGAGCGTGACCGAGCCGCTGTTGTCTGCGATCACGCAGCGCAGTTCGTGGCCGCCGCTCTCGTGGTTGATCGCCATCGATCGCACGCGACCGGCGATCTCGGCGAACTGGCGCTCGACCAATCCACCAATGGGCGCGGAGTGGCTCGAGCGTTCAGCCAACTTCTCGTCAGCCACCAGGTGGGCGCTGTCACGCACGCCGCCACGCACGACTTCGTCGCTGCGCGGAGCCTCTTGCATCGCGCCCTCCGTGCGTTTGCGAACCGCGCGATACGGAACGATCGTGGCCGCGGTTCGTGGCACGTGCATCACTGCGCTGGCAATGGCTTCGGCACTGCGGTCGTGCAAGAAGCGCTGCAATCGCGAGACGTACCCGCGTCGCGGGAGAATCACCATGCAGAAGACCTCGGGGTCGCGCACGACGTCGGCGACCAATTCGATTGCCGCGCGGTCAACGCGTCGGTCGTCGCATTCGACAATCTCGAGCGTGATGCCGGCCGACGCAGTGCCCGGCGATCCCCACTTCTCCTCGAGGCGCTTGGTCACGATCGGGTCGATGTCGAAGTGCACCGCACGCACCGAAAAGGCGTTGAGCGACCCGCAGTAGAGGAGCGAGCGTTCCGTGGCGAGGTCGTAGGTGTCGACGAAGACGACCACGCGATTCATACGGATATTCATTGTCGCGGCTCTGCCACTGACGGCTTCGAAGGCCCGCTCTTCGCGGACGTACTGCTTATTCAGGCGGATCAATGCCACGTACATAAGCGGCCCGATGACCGCGATGATCCAAGCCCCTTCCTTGAACTTCACGGTCAAGAAGATGACGACGACGATGGCGGTGACCGTCGCGGAAAGGGCGTTGACAAAGACACCGAAGCGCCATTTGCCGGTGCGCTCGCGAAGGTGGCGCGCGACCATGCCCGCCCCGGCGAGCGTGAAGCCGGTGAAGACGCCGATGGCGTACAGCGAGACGAGCGAGTTGACGCTCGCGTCGAAGACGATAATGAGCGTGAGCGCGACCACGCCGAGCAAAATGATGCCATTGGAGAAGGCCAGACGGTGTCCGCGCTTGGTCAGTTGGCGCGGCAGGTACTTGTCCGTCGCCACGTAGTTCGCGAGGAACGGAAATCCGTTGAAGGACGTGTTGCCTCCGGTGTAGAGGATCAGGATGGTCGCCAACAAGACGATGTAGTAAATCGCGTGTCCGATTCCTTTCGCACCAAAGACGTCGAGCACCTCTTGACTGACGACGGTCGGCGTCCCCGCACCGTAGGGAATAGCGTGCGTCCACGCCGCGAGCAGGGTAATGCCGAGCAGGAGGAACGCGAGGATGCTCGACATCGTGACGAGCGTTTTGCGCGCGTTGGACGACTCCGGTCGACGAAAGCTTGCGACACCGTTGCTGATGGCCTCGAGTCCGGTCAACGACGAGCCGCCTTGGGCGTAGGCGCGCAGTAACGAGATGAACGCCAGACCCATCAAGACGCCCGTGCCCTGGGTGCCGAGGTGATGACCGATCAGGTCCCTCTGCAATGGCAGCGGAATGCGGTGCAGGGTGCCGGCGAACTTCTTGTAGAAGCCAAAGACAATCGTCGCGGTCATCATCAAGATGTAGAAATACGTGGGGAAGGCGAAGTAACTGCCGGCCTCTTTGAGCCCGCGAAGGTTGCCGTAAATGAGGATCAGCACCACGCCGACGGTGATCAGCAATGGCGACGGAGCAGCTCGCAGGTACGGCACGGCACTCGTGAGCACCGCGGTGCCGGCCGAGCACTGGACCGCCACGGTCACGGTGTAGTCAATGAGCAGCGCGACGGCAGCGATCTGGGCGATCTTCGGACCGAAGTTGTCGCGCGCCACGACGTAGGAGCCGCCGGCCGTTGTGTAGTACTTGATGACGTCCATGTAGGAGGTCGTGACGAAGAACAGCACGCCGAGAATGACGAACATGATCGGCACCACGAGTGCGAAGGCCGCGAGACCGATCAACGGCGTCATCTGGGTCAGGATCTCTTCGGTGCCGTAGGCGGAGGAGGAGATGCAGTCGGGAGCGAGGACACCGAGGGCGATGGCGCGATTGAGCCGCTCCCCGCTCAACTGTTCGGTGACGAAGGGCTTTCCGAGGAAGATCCGCTTAAGTCGGTACCCGAGGGTCTCGGGATAGACGTCGGCGACGTTGGCGTGGGAGGTCAGAACCCGCGAATTACTGGATATCTGCTTATCAGCTTCTGACACTCAAACGATACTAAGCCTTTGGCTTTCGCGACTCAGGTGACGCTCTGGCGCCCTGGGCAATGTTGCACCTCCTTCGCCACATGTGTTCTGATGACGGGGTGCATATTGTTGTCGTGGGTTGTGGCCGGGTGGGTTCAGAACTTTCGATGCAACTCTCTGAAGAGGGACACTCAGTCGTCGTGGTCGACAAAAACCGCGACGCCTTTCGTCGACTCAATGGATTCCATGGGAAAACCCTCGTCGGCTCCGGTTTTGACCGTGACGTCCTCTTCCAGGCGGACGCTCGACGGGCCAACGCCCTCGCGGCGGTGACCAGTGGCGACAACACCAACATCTTGTGCGCGCGCATCGCTCGCGACAACTACGAGATTAAGAACGTCGTCGCTCGCATCTACGACCCGGCTCGGGCCGACATCTATATGAAATTGGGCATCCCGACGGTGGCGACCTCGACGTGGACCACCCAACAGGTGAAGCGCTGGCTCTTGCCAGCCGATGACTCCATTGGATGGAGTGCCGGGACCGGCAACTTGCACCTCGTCGAGCGCATTGTTCCCGATGTCCTCGCGGGCAAGCCCGTGAGTCAGTTCAATCAGGGCGAGAATGTTCGCGTGGTGGGCGTCATTCGCGGCGGACAAGGTCGAGTGAACCTCGAAGGCCTCTTCGCCCAAGAAGACGACGTCCTTGAATACCTCGTGACGACCGATGGCATGGAAGAACTCCAGGCACTCATTAAGAGCGGACTTCGATGAGAGTCATGGTTGCGGGCGGCGGTTCGGTCGGCAGCGCGATTGCCCTTGACCTCATCGACCGCCACCACGACGTCACGTTGCTCGAACAGCTCGCGTCGAGGGCTGACAAGTTGAAGGCGATGCTGCCCGGTGTCAACGTCATGGCGGCGGACGCCTGTGAGTACGCGAGCCTCGCCGCGGCGGACCTGCGCAGCACCGACGTCGTCATTGCGGCCACCGGCGACGACGAAGACAACCTCGTCATCAGTTGGCTTTCGAAGCAGGAGTTCGGCGTGCCACGGGTCATTAGCCGCATCAACAATGCTCGCAACGAATGGCTCTTCAATGAGAGTTGGGGCGTGGACGTTTCGGTGTCGACACCGGCGTTGATCACGTCGCTCGTCGATGAGGCCGTGGAAGTCGGGGCGATCATCAACTTGATGGACTTGGCGCAGGGCCGCATGCGACTCATCGAGGTGACGCTCGCGGGGAACGCACCTGCGGTCGCCAACCATCTGACGCTTGACGAACTTCGACTCCCTGACTCAGTGCGCGTCGTCGCCGTGGTTCGCTCCAGCCAACCGCTCGTCCCGTCGGCCACCATGCACTTCTTGGAACACGACCACGTCATCTTGATCACTCGCTCTGACGCCTCGCAGGACTGCGCGTCGGCCTTCGTGGGCTGAGTTCGGACCTCCAATTTTCGAACACACCTAGCATGGATGCGTGCGAGCGGCCTTCTTCGACCTAGATAAGACGGTGATCGCAAAGTCCTCGCTGGTGGCCTTCGGGCCGGAATTCCACGCTCGCGGACTTCTGCATCGCCGCACGCTCGTGTGGGCCGTCCTTAGTCAGATGATGTTTATGCGCTTTGGCGCCGACGAGGAGAAACTCGACAAGATTCGCCAGTCGGTGTTACAAATCACCAAAGGTTGGGACCACCTAGAAGTGAAGCGATTGGTCGCCGAAACAATCAACGAGGTGATTGAACCCCTCATCTACGAAGAGGCCCTCGACCTCATTGACTACCACCTCGCCCAGGGGGACGAAGTGTGGCTCGTGAGCATGTCGCCGGCCGAGATTGTCGAACCATTCGCTGAACTGCTCGGCATCACCGGGGCCATCTCGTCACGAGCGAAACTCGATGAACAGGGAAAGTTCACTGGTGAGATGGAGTTTTTCGCGCAGGGTGAGAACAAGGCGGTCGCCATTCGAGCGTTGGCGCTGCGACGTGACATCAACCTCAATGAATCGTTCGCGTACTCCGACTCCGAGACCGACATCCCAATGCTCGAGAGCGTCGGCCACGCCTACGCAGTGAACCCCGATCGCCAACTGGCGAAAGTCGCGCGCGAAAGTCAGTGGCCGTTACTGAGCTTCACGCACCCGGTGCGCGCTCACGACCGATCGAAGTCGCACACGCCATTTCTCTTGAGCGCAATCGTGATCGGCGTGGCGGCCGTCCTCGGCCGCACGAAGTACCAGAGGCGTTAGAGCGTCAGAAGGTCGCGCGCGCCCGTGTCGGACGACGG
>DATCCA010000108.1:0-39498 GCA_036511575.1 Acidimicrobiales bacterium | reverse complement strand
CGACCTTCGCGTTCGATTCGTACCAGTTGACGCGCTCCCAGCCGGACTTCTCGCCGAACGCCGCGCCGAGTTCGCGATGACGCGCGTTGGCCGGCGACACCTTGAGGGGTCGACCGGCCTCGCGTTCGTGTCCCGGATACTTGACGTCGTAGTACGTCGCGTAGATCTCGGTCGTGCGCAGCAGCGTGTACTGGCGACTGCGGTACTGCGGACCGAAGCGGCGCTGGTCCAGCGCCCACGCGTCGATCGAGGGCTGACCGTCGATGATCCACTCGGCCATGACTTTGCCCATACCGCCCGACCCGGCGATGCCGTGGGCGCAGAAGCCCGCGGCGACCCAGAAGCCGGCGACCGAACTCTCGCCCAGGATGAACTCACCATCGGGCGTAAAGGCCTCCGGCCCGTTGATCAGCGTCACGATCTCCGCGTCGGCGAGTTCGCGCACGCGCGACGTCGCCGCTTCGTAGAGCGGCGCGAAGCGGTCCCAATCGGGCTCGAGAAGACGAGAGTTGAAGTCCGGCGCAATGCCGCCCAGCGCCCAGACCGAGGGATTCCGCTCGTAGCCGCCCACGATCAGTCCGCCGCTCTCGGCGCGGAAGTAGACCAGTCGAGCGGGGTCGCGCAGAGTGGGCATGTCGCGCGACAGCCCCGTCGGCTTCGTGATCGCGTACTGGTGGGCCATGGCGACCAGTGGCACGTGCACGCCCGCGAGCTGCCCGATCTCGTGGGCGTAGATTCCGCCGGCGTTGACGACGATGTCGCACTCGATGAAGCCTTGATCGGTGTCAACGCCGCGGACCCGGTTTCGCTCCACTCGAATACCCGTGACTCGCGTCGACGTCAGAATCGTCGCACCGCGCTGACGAGCACCGCGCGCCAACGCCAACGTCAGCTGACTGGGGTCGACGTAACCGTCCGAGGGCAGGAACGCCGCTCCGAGGACTCCCTCCGTCGACATCGGTGGGAACATCGCCTGCGCCTCGTCGGGCGAGACGAGGTGTAGCGGGAGCCCGAAAGTCTCGGCCCAGGCGGCCTGGCGTTCGAGTTCCTCCATGTGTTCGCGCGATGACGCCAGTCGCAGGGAGCCCACTTCGCGCCACCCGGTCTCGAGGTCCACCTCGTCGCCGAGGGTCCGGTAGAGATCGACGGAGTTCATCATCATCTGGGTGAGCGAGAGCGAACCGCGAAGTTGCCCCACCAGGCCGGCCGAGTGGAACGTCGAGCCGCTCGTGAGTTCGGCGCGCTCGACGAGGACGACGTCGCTCCAGCCGAGGCGGGTCAACCAGTACAGAATTGAACAGCCGCCGATGCCGCCACCAATAACGACAACCCGTGCTCGATCGATCATGCTCGCCCCCCGACGCACGTAAGTTCCGAACTGTCTATACCATAAACAGTGGACGTGGCACACGGTTGTAAGGGCACACGTCCGACTTCGAAAGGAGGCGCCATGGCAAAAGAGTCACAGTGGCCGCCCAAAATCTCTCGCTCCAAGGGGCTCCTGCACACCCAGATCGCCAACGCGGTCGCGTCGTCCATCACCCTCGGACACTTCCGCTCCGGTGACCGACTGCCACCAGAGCGCGAACTGGCCAGAGAGTTCGGCGTGAACCGATTGACGGTGCGACAGGCCCTCGCCGAGTTGCAGATACGCAAACTCATTCATCGGCGCACGGGACGCAACGGTGGCACATTCATCGCCGAGCCGGTCATCGAATACGACCTCACGACCTTCGCCGGATTCTCAGAACAGGCGCGTCGTTTGGGCCACGTCGCAAGTGCGCGAATCCTTCGCACCGAGAAGGCCGTCGCCGACGCGACGACCGTCGAAGACTTGCAACTGGTCGAAGACGCTGAGGTCTACGAGATCGACCGCTTGCGTTTCGCCGATGAACTGCCGGTGCTGCTCGAGCACTCCAGCTTCCCCGCCGAACGCTTCACCGGACTGCTCGGCGAGCCACTGCACGGCTCCATCTACGAGGTACTCGACCGTCGTTATGACGCTCGTCCCGTGCGCGCGGTCGAACGAATTACTCCGGTGAACGCCAACGTCAAGACTGCGCGACTGCTGGGCGTCACGCGCGGCACACCGCTGCTACGCGTCGAACGCGTTGCCTTTGACGTGCATGGCGTTCCCGTCGAGAGCGCGCGCGACATTCTGCGTGCCGACCGAAGTCGGATGTTGGTCTGGAGCTTCGAACTGCCTCCGAAGTAATTCGCCGGCTCGACTTAGTCAGTGACTTCGCTGGGTGGTAACGACTCGCTCGGAATGGTGAACGCCCCCGTCTCGGACGGTGGATTAACCGGCAGCGGCTTGTGCACCTCGACGATGAAGTAGTAGAGGATTCCAATGAGCAAGATGACACCGAGCACCGTATAGAGGATGGGCACCTTGTTGAGGAACGAAAGTCCCGTACTCAGTGACCCGGCGGTCTGGTTCGGCGTCGGATTGCTCGCGGCGCGGGGCCACGCGAAGTTCACCAACATCGCGCCGCCCCAACACAGCGCGAGGATATTGACGGGAATACCCCACCTGCCGAGGGCGAACGGTGTCTTCTCGCGCGGCCAACCCTTGAGGCGAGCGCGCAACACCGCCAGGTTGCCCAAGAAGTAGGCGAGGTAGATCATGCCCGTTGCGGCGATCGCGACGTAGCCCGCACCGGCGTACTTGAGGAGCGGGATCGCGGCGAGCACGGCGACGACCACGCAGGAGAGAATCGGCGTGTGCAGATTGGGGTGCACCTTCGCCATCGCCTTCGATCCCGGTAGACGGTTGTCGCGGGCCATACCGAAGCAGAGACGAATGGTCGCGGTCATGATGCTGAGGCAGCACACGAGGATGGCGGCGGAGACGACCGCGAGGTAGATGATGGCCCACGGCTTCGAGAAGTTCGCTTCGATGATCTGCGCCGGTCCCCACGCGTTCTTGATGGCGAAGCCGAGGTGAGGGATCGCCATCAGCATCGCCAGGAGGAAGATGCCACCGATGATGAATGCACCCCCGACCGACGACAGCACGGCCCTGGGCGCGGCGCGACGGGGGTCCCTGGTCTCTTCGGCCAACGTCGAGGCGGTGTCCATGCCATAGATCACGAAGAGGCTCATGAACATCGCGAGGAAGAATGAGCCGAAGCCGAGGTGCAGACCGCCGGTGTTGGTGATCACCGACAGCGGTTGGTGACGGTGCACGATGAGCATGACGACCGCGAAGACGACGAGGCCGACGATCTCGAAGAAGACGCCGGTGTTGTTCACGACCGACACGACCTTGACGCTATAGATGTTCAAAATGGTGATCACCAGGAGCGTGATGACCGCGACCCAGATCTGGTCCGAGTGCGCAGCGGCGTTGAGGTTCCAGCCCATCAGGTTGAGCATCGGCAGGATGGTCAATGGCAGCGTCACGACGACCGCGGTAACCGTCAACACACCGGCAAAGATGTAGATCCAACCCGTGAACCACGCGTAGGGACGTCCGGCGAGATACTTCGTCCACTGAAAGACCGACCCCGCGACCGGGAAGTGACTTGATACTTCGGCGAAGTTGAGTGCGACCAACATCTGGCCCGCTGCCACAATGGGCCAACTCCAAATGAAGACACCACCAATGGTCGTGAGGCCTAAGGCGAAGAGGGTGAAGATTCCCGTCGACGGCGAGATGTAACTGAAGGCCGCCGCGAAGGAACTGAAGAATCCGAGTGTTCGGTGCAGTTCCTGTTTGTACCCAAATGATGCGAGGTCCTTCTGGTCAGCCGAAGAAGTGCCTGCGCCAGCACTGGTGCTGGTGTCGTCCATATCTATCCCCCCCGATAGCCCGAGCGCTATTGCCCAGTGAGCGGAAAAATACCAGAGAAATCGTAAATTGTCTAGACCCATTGCACGGTGTAGGGATGTATTTCGCTTTTATTGCAGTCGCCACCGTTGAAATGATGCAGTCAGTTCGCGCTGACGCAACAACGTGACGTTTCGACTACATCAGTTTGAGTTCTTGTCGATAGACGCGTGCCGGTCCTTGCGCCGCGACCGTCTTCGCCAGGGCAGTGAATGCCAACGCGACTTCACTGGTGGGATCGGTCACCACGATTGGTTCGCCGACGTCGCCACCCTCTCGAAGTTTCGTATCAAGTGGAATCTGGCCGAGCAGTGCGATGCCGAGTTCTTGGGCGAGTTTCGCGCCACCACCTTCACCGAAAATCTCGTAGCGCTTGCCGTCGTCGCCGGTGAACCAACTCATGTTCTCGACGACGCCGCGAACACTCAGTTTGAGTTTGCGTGCGGCGTAGGCGGAGCGCTGGGCAACGCGCTGCGCTGCGGCTTGGGGCGTCGTCACGACGTACATCTCGATCTTCGGCAATACTTCGGACAGCGTGAGCGCCACGTCGCCGGTTCCGGGGGGCATGTCGATCAAGAGAAAGTCGGGCTCGTCCCACCACGCCTCGGTGACGAGCTGTTCTATGGCCTTGTGCAACATTGGCCCGCGCCATATGACCGGCTGCTCGTCGGGCACGAAGTAGCCCATCGAGACGCAGCGCACGCCGTGCGCGAGCGTCGGAATGACCGTGTCGCCCAGCACGATGGGATCATTCACGGCGCCGAGCATCCTTGGAAGAGAAAAACCGTAGACGTCGGCGTCAAGCACCCCCACGTCGAAGCCGCTCTGAGCGAGTGCAATAGCGAGATTGACGGTCACCGAGGACTTTCCGACGCCGCCCTTGCCCGATGAGATGCCGAGGACCCGCGTCTTTGAGAGTCGGTCAAGGAACTTGGGCTTGGGATCGCCGCCGTGGTCGTGCTGCCCCGGACCTGGGTCGCCGGCCATTTCACCGCGAAGGAAGTTGCGAAGTCCGAGGAGCTCCTCTTCGTCCATGGAGCGCACCACCACCGTGGCGTCGGGCGCGAGATCTTTAATTGCCGCCTCGAGGAGTGGAAGGTTGGGCCATCCGGTGACCGGCAGCACCAGTTCAACGCGCAACGCACCGTTGACTTCACTGACGGCGCCGAGAAATCCCAACTCGTCGAGCGTGCGTACCAGTTGCGGTTCGACAATGGCGCTGAGTTCGCTGCGCGAGGGACTGCTGGGTGTCACGGATTTCCTTTTGAGAGGGCCTCATGAGGTTACCGGCGCACACGGCCCACCTGGTCCTAGACTTTCTACGTGTCAACGACGACCCATGAGAACGAGTTAGACCCCGCGCTCTTTACCGCGACGGTCACGAGCCTGACGCACTCCTTTGGCGACAACACACGCAGAAAGATCTACCTCTTCCTGCGTGAGCACCCCGGTTCGACCGCGACGGAACTCTCCCGGCACTGTCTCGTGCATGCCAACGTCGTAAGACACCACCTTGAGCGCCTCACCGAGTCGGGCTACGTGACATTCGACAACGTCCACAAGACAACCGTCGGACGCCCCGCAAAGGGCTACCGCGTCGTGGACTCAAGCCTCGCCATGGACGGATCAATGCGCCGCGACGCCCTCTTGGTTGCCCTCTTGGAGATGGCACTCGAGCGACTAGGTCCAGAGGCCTCCGAGGCCATGGCCCACGACGTTGGCGTCGAATATGGACGCACGCTCGCCGGAACCGTTGGTTCGAGTGAGCCCAACCCCACCCTCAAGGCCGCGATGGCGTCAATCGCCGGCATCCTCACCGCGCATGGTTTTGCCGCCCGAGCGGAAGAGAACGACCTCGAACAGTCCGTCGTGTCCGACAACTGTCCCTTCGGGACCGCGGCGGTGCATCACCCCGTCCTCTGCGCCGTCGACCGGGGATTGATCGCCGGAATGCTCGACGGCCTCGGCGCTGAGCGTCGCAACGTAACGCTCACCTCGCGTGCTCGTGGCGACGACACCTGTCGCGTCACCGCGTAGGGTCAGCGCTTCGCAAGGATTGAATTGACTCGCCCGGTGGTGGCCAACAATTGTGGAAGCAGCGTCTCGCGCAACTCTCTGAGATTGGTCCTGCCGACCGGCGTCGAGATATTCATCGCGGCCACGGTTCGCCCGGTGCCGTCACGGATTGGCGCCGCAATCGAACGAAGGCCAATTTCGATCTCTTGATCGTTGAGGGCCCAACCTCGCTTCGCAGTCTTCTCCAGTTCGGTCAGTATCTCGGCCTCGCTGTGCAACGTGAACTTCGTGTGCGCCACGAGCTTGGTCTTCGACAGGTGTCGACGTTGCTCCTCCACCGGCAACGCCGCGAGCAGGACGCGTCCGACCGACGTGCAGTACGCCGGAAGTCGACTGCCAACCGAGAGCGACAGAGTCATGATGCGCGACGTCGCGACGCGGCTGACGTAGACAATGTCGTTGCCGTCGAGCACCGAGATTGACACCGCCTCTTTCACTTTGTCGCTCAACTCTTCGATGAACGGTTCGACGATTGCTCGAAACGGAAGGGACGTCAAGAATGAATAGCCGAGTTCGAGCACGCGCGGCAGCAGATAAAAGTCGCGATCGTCCACGCCGACGTAGCCGAGCATGACGAGCGTGTGCAGTAGTCGTCGACAGGCCGCACGACTGTAGCCGGTGTGTCGCGCAACGTCACTCAGTTTTTGGCGAGGACGCTCTTCGCTAAAGGATCGAATGACTTCGAGTCCACGCTCCAAGGACTGCACGAAGTCACGACCACTGTCCTCCATGTTCCTCCGCTCGATCAACTGCGCAGTTGATGCCAGTGCACCACATGTTCGCACAACGAACATCTCGTCGTTGCGTAACCCCGCCAAGTTCCGGTGCGGACAAAGCACTGTTCGCTAATGTGCGAGCCCAAGCTTCTTTAGGAACGGCTCCGCAATCGCCATTTGACCGGCCGATGGTTTGAGTCGCAGAAACTCCTTGAACTCAGTCGTGGCCACCTTCTGATTACCCGGCGTCGCGTCGGCCACGATCGCAAAATACAGGCGGGGCGCGGCATTGCGCGGCGACACGGTGATGGCCTTCTCCAGATATTTGATACCCAACTCGACAACGGTGGCCTTCTTCGCCGCGCTGCCCGCGGTGAAGTCAAGCCAGCCGGTCTCGGTGAGTGCAGTCACATTCTTCGGATCAAGGGTCAGCACTTTCTGATACGCGTTGAGCGCAGTCACGAATTGACGGCTGTGGACTTCCGCCTCCCCCTGCGTGAGGAGACGGGCAATGAGTTGAGACTGCGTGAGCGATATGGATCCGTCACCGGAGTTGCCCTCCTGGCGCGGTGACGTCGCAGAATAGAGCGTGTAAGCCAGCACAATCGCGAAGCAGACGAGCGCCACGACGAGCCATCGGGTCCGTCGGATTCGCCGGCGATGCGCGACAGGCTCGGCCTCATCACGTTCGCTTAGTTCACGTCGGGTCTTCTCGAGCGCCGATTGCTCTCGTTGCGTGATTGCGTCGAACTGCGTATTGGTGAGCTCCCCGGCGGCGAACTCTTTCGCGGCGTCGGCCATCGACGCCTCTCGAAGCGCAATCTCATCGCGCAGTTGGGCGACGTCGCGGCTCATCGTCGCCTCACGAGTCGCACACCGGCGACGACCAGTGCCACCAGCACCAGTATCGGCACCAACCACAGGAGCGAGCCGACTCCCGACGTCGCCGGACTGAGCAGAATCGACGTACCGTAGGTGGCCTCGAGCGACGTCAGAATCTTGTTATCGGACTCTCCCGCCTTCACGCGACGAGTAATGTCCTCTCGGACTGCAAGTGCGGACGTTGCGTTACTCTGCGCCACCGACAGATCGTCGCACGCGGGACATTTGACGAGTGTCTCCAGGTGCGCAATGCGACCCTGTGCGCTCGCCGTGCTCGGCGCGGCAACGAGCGCCACGGCGAGGACGCAGAGAAACGCCAGACACCAGAGTCGAAACGACTTGACGATGTTCATTGCAACACCTTCGCGACGACGGCGGCCAACTGTTTCGCGTTGGTGGGGCCGAGGAGTGTCGCGGCGACCTTGCCCTGACGATTGATCACGAACGTGGTGGGCGGACTATCAACGCCGAAGTTGTTGGCAATGACGCCGCCGGGGTCGACGATCGAGGGGTAGAGCGAGCCGTAGTGCGCGGCAAAGCCCGTGGCTGACGACACGGTGTCGTCGTAGACAACACCGACGACCGCGACACCCTTGTGACGCTCGGTCCACGCGTACGTCGAGAGCTCGGGCGCCTCCTGCTTGCAGGGCCCGCACCACGAGGCCCAAAAGTTGACGACCACCACCTCGCCGAGTTCACTCTTCAGTGAGAACGTTCCGCCCCCGAGTTCGGTCCCGGCGACATTTGGCGCCGGTTTACCGAGCAATGGGCTCTGCGCCACGGTCGCATCGCTCGGCTGACGCGTCGCGAGAAATGCAGAGAACGCAATGACGACCACGAGCACCGACAGCGAGACGATCATCACCGTGCGTTTCACGCCGCGTCCACTTCGTTGTGTCGGCGCCGTACAAAGGAGAGCCCCGCGCCCAGACCGAGCAGGAGGCCGCCAATCCAGAGCCACGCCAGGAGCGGCTCCACCGTCACGCCCAGCACCACCGATCCGGCCGGCAGATTCCCCTCGACCTGCGCCCCAGACGTCGCACCGTTGCCACCGACCGCGTCGAAGGTCACGTAGACGTCGCGCTCGAGATTGGAGTCAATGGCCGGTGTCCCGACGCTCTGGTCGCTGCGCCCGTGGTAGGTGGTAATCGCTGGCAACAGGGCGTGATGATCGACGTCTACACGGAGTTGTGTCGCCGTTTCGAGCGAATCCTTCACCGTTTGAAATCCCTTGAACGTCACGTACTGACCCGACACGACCGTACTCTGACCAGTCGCCAACGTGACTTCGTTGCGGGTCGTATACGACGTCGCCGTCACAATCGCCAGTGCCATGATGACGACCCCGAGGTGCACGATCATGCCGCCGGCGCTCGGTCCACGAAGAGCGTCCCACCACGGCTGGCTGCGCCGTCTCGCCGTGACGAACGCGCCGCGCAACGTTCGCAACGCAGCGCCGCCGGCCGCGGTGGCGAGGAAGTACGCGAGCAGGACCATGGGCCTGCGCACGTCGAAGAGCACGAGCGCGACGACGACGAGCAACGACGTCCAGGCGCTCACGCGAACGCGCGACCACAACACGCCCACGTCGAGCGTTCGCCAACCAACGAGGGGCGCCAAGGTCATGAGGACCAATAAGACAATGCTCATGGGCACGGCGACCGTCGCGAAGTAGGGCGTACCAACCGTCACCTGACCACCGTTCACGGCCTCGTAGAGCAACGGGAAGACGGTGCCGAGCAACACGACGACCGCGAAGCCGACGAAGAGCACGTTGTTGGCAATGAAGAGTCCTTCGCGCGAGAGCGCCTGATCAACGCCGACCGGCGAGCGCAGCCGATCACCGCGCCACGCGAGCAGACCAATGCCCAGGACGACCGTGACGGAGAAGAAGCCAATGAGAATCGGCCCCAACGTGCTCGACGAAAAGGCGTGCACGCTCTGCAGGACGCCCGAGCGAGTGAAGAAAGTTCCGAGAATGGTCAGCGAAAAGGTGGCAATCGCGAGCGAGAGGTTCCACACGCGGAACAGTCCCCGCCGGTCCTGCACGATGACCGAGTGAATGTAGGCGGTGCCGGTCAGCCAGGGCAGCAGCGCTGCATTCTCGACGGGGTCCCATCCCCAGAACCCGCCCCACCCGAGCACCTGGTAGCTCCACCAGGCGCCGAGCACGATGCCCACCGACAGCACACCCCAGGCCAGCACCGTCCATCGGCGTTGCTCGAGCGGCCACCGGTCGTGCACGCGTCCCGTGATGAGCATCGCAATCGCAAAGGCGAACGGGACGGTGAAGCCGACGAAGCCGGCGTACAGCAGTGGGGGGTGAATGGCGACCAGAGGATTGTCTTGCAACAGCGCGTTCGGTCCGGCGCCCTGGAGGATCTTGGCTCCGTTGTGAATGAAGGGGTCGGCCGGTCCGCACATGAGTCCGATGAAAAAGGTGCTGACGCCAAAGAGGACGACCGTCGCCCATCCCACGACGCGATCGTCGCTTTGGCGACGGTAGAAACGGAGAACAACCGCGATAAGGGCCGCCAGCAGGAGCGCCCATAACAAGAGCGATCCCTCGAGGGCCGACCACATGCCAGTAATCGAATAGAGGAGTGGCGTAAACGTGGCATTGTTCTCCGACACGTAGGCGAGCGAGAAGTTGTGCGTGATCAGCGCGATCTGCATCACTGCGACGGCTGCGCCGACCCCGAACAACGAAACAAGCGCCCAGCGAAGTGAACGCGAAGGCCTACCGGTACGAAGTGCGATCGCCTGATGGATGATGCCCCCGATGGCACCGGCGAACGCGAAATACAGGGCGACGCGCCCGAGCCACGTGAGGGTCATCGCGACGTGCCGTTAGGAGCCTTGACCCGCTTGGGATGTTGGGCAATGTACGTCGAGGTGTGCTTCACGAGAATCTGCGTCCCGTCGAAGGTCGTCGAGCTCTTCGTCGTGAAGTGACCTTCGACGACGACCGGGATGTTCGCTTGGAAGAGCTGCGGCGGCGTGCCGTTGCTCTTCACGTAGACCTCGTGGGTTCCCGAGCCGGTCAGCCAGAACGAGGCACCACTCGACGTGCGCACGATCGTGTCTGGCTTTACGAGTCCTTCGAGTCGGATCGTCGTCGTGCCGATTTTGGCTCGACTCGCGAAGACCTGGTCAACCGTGTCAAAGTAGTTCAGCGAATGCAGGAGACCCTGACTGAGTAGCGCCGCAATTGCGGCGGCGATCACGAACAGCACGCCGATTGACCGACGTCGACTCGAACGCTTCGACGCAGGCGGCGCGACTGGTGAGAGATCGAGATTCGTCTCAGTCACTACGTCGCCCTCGCCACCAGATTGACAGCGCATAGAGCGCCAGCCCCCCAAAGGCAAAGGAATAACCGGCCGCGACGTACCCCATCAGTGCACTCCTTCGGCGCGGCGTCGCTCGAGCGCGACTTCGAACGTCTGGGTCTTGGTCGCATCGCGTTGCACTTCAAGGCGGTAGCGCGCGCGTAACAGCCACACGTAGGCGAGGCTGAAGGATACAAAACTGAGCAGCAAGGTCCAGAGCATGCTGCCATGAACCTTGAACTGACGGTTCGGTCCGAGCAACGTCGCGCCCTGATGCAACGTGTGCCACCACTGGACCGAGAAGTGATCGATCGGCACATTGATCGCGGCGAGAATGGCGAAGACCGCGCTGCGGCGCGCCCGCAGTTCAACGTCGTCGTTGGCTCGCCGCAGTGCGAGGTATCCAAGCGCGAGCACGCCGAGGATCGCCGTTGAGGTCAGACGCGCGTCCCACGCCCACCACACACCCCACGCCGGTCGGCCCCAGATAGAACCGGTAATCAACGTAAGGATAATGAAGACGAGGCTGACCTCCATTGCGCAGTGCGCGACGCGGTCCATGACCATCGAACGCGTGCGGCGCCAGAGATACAACGCGCTCGCGATCGTCGCGGTCCCAAAAGAGAGGTAGAGCGCCACGGTCGCAATCGCCGGATGCACGTAAAGAAGTCGGGCGAGATTTCCCTGGACCTTGTCCGGCGGCGTCACCCAGATGCCCAGCCAGATCGTGAGTCCCATCGTCACGATCGTCGCCGGGCCTAGTAGTCGTTGGGCGGTCAGTTTCATCACGATTCCTCGAGAACACCGTAAAGGAGAATGCCCATGCCCAGGTATACGGCCAGGGCGACGACTGAAATGACCCACCATTCGAGTGCGCCGCCGTGCAGGGCCGCGCTGTACGAGCGCTCTCCCGCAATCAATAAGGGCGCGAAGGCCGGCAGGCTGAGGACGGGCAGCAACGTCGCAGCAGCATTACCACCGCTCGTGAGCGCCCCGTAAAGGGTTCCGGCGGCCGCGATGGCGCCCAGAGTGACCAGGATGCTTGGCGCGGCCACCAGGGTGCCGTGAAGGGACGTGTGTAACACCACCACGCTGCCCGCGAGCAGCACCACGGCGCTCAACCAGAGTTCGATGGCGAGGGCGAGGGCCTTGCCCAAGAAGACACCAGCCGGGTCCAGACCGAGGGTCGCCACCGACGCCCTCGTGCCCGCGGACGTCTCAATCGCGTGACTGCGATTGATCATCAGCAGCGCCACCAAGACGACGACCAAATAGAACAGTCCGGGCGCGGCGCTCGAGTGACCTACCTGTTCAGGTCCGAGCGCGAGTCCGCACAGTAAGAGGGCCATGACACCAAAGGGCACGACCTGCCACAACAACACGCGACTGCGCACTTCAATGCGAAGGTCCTTCGCGGCGACGAGCAGGGCAATGCCGATCATGGCGTCACGACCCGCCCGCCGACCATCGTCACCGTTGCCGGCGCGAGCAGTGCACTGCGAAGTGGGTCGTGGGCGCTCACGACAACCGTCGCCCCGCGTTCTATGACCTCGCCGAGAAGCGCGTCAAAGAACGTCCGGCCCTCGTCGTCGAGCGATGCGTACGGTTCGTCGAGGAGCCAGAGCTGCGGACGACGAAGCAACAGCCACGCCAGCCCCAGTCGTCGTCGCTGTCCGGCCGAAAGCGCTTTGGCAATTGTGTCTCGGCGACCTTCGAGGTCCACGCGTGCGAGCACGCTGGGCAGATCGTCGAGTGGTCGGGCGAGCGCCTTCGCGGCAAAGGTCAAATTCTCGGCGACCGTGAGGTCGTCGTAGAAGGAGCCTTCGTGACCGAGCCATCCCACGTGTCGACGAAGTAGTCGACGGTCATCAGTTGCCAAGTCAAATCCGAGGACGGTCCCCTCTCCGCTCGTCAGACCAATGAGTCCGGCTAAGAGTTGCAGGAGACTCGTCTTACCCGCACCATTGGCACCAACGAGCACCGTCAACGACGATGGTGCGAGTTCGAGGTCGACCCCACTAAGGAGAGGGAAGCCGTTGGCCATCGAGACAGCGCTTCGCAGTGTGACGACGGGAAGACCCTCGAGTGTCATCGCAGGACTATCGCGCGAGGGCGTCGATGTCCGCGGCCACCATCATCTGGACGAGACCGTGGAAGTCAGTCTCGGTCTTCCATCCCAACACTTCGTGCGCCTTCGTCGCGTCACCAACGAGCAGATCCACGTCAGCCAAACGGATGAACTTTGGATCGACGACAACGTAGTGCTCGTAGTTGAGCCCGGCGGTATCAAATGCGACTTCACAGAGATCTCGGACAGAGTGCGTCTCTCCCGTCGCGACGACGTAGTCGTCCGGTGTGTCTTGCTGGAGCATCGCCCACATTGCGCGCACGTAGTCTGCGGCGAAGCCCCAGTCGCGTTGCGCGTCGAGATTCCCTAGACGCAGTTCGGTCGCCACACCGGCCTTGATGCGAGCGACGCCATTGGTCACCTTGCGCGTAACGAACTCGAGGCCACGTCGCGGCGACTCATGGTTGAACAAGATGCCCGACGAGGCGTGCAGGTCGTAACTCTCGCGGTAATTCACGGTGATCCAGTGGCCGTAGACCTTGGCGACGCCATAAGGACTTCGGGGATAGAACGGCGTCAGCTCGTCCTGGGGCACGGAGTGGACGCGACCGAACATCTCTGACGAGCTCGCCTGGTAGAAACGAATCTCCGGGTCGACGATGCGAATGGCGTCGAGAATGCGAGTGACGCCAAGCGCAGTGATCTCTCCGGTGAGGACCGGTTGCGTCCAGGACGTCTGGACAAAACTCTGGGCCGCGAGGTTGTACACCTCGCTCGGGCGGAAATCTCGAAGCACGTTAATGAGCGATACTTCGTCCACGAGATCGCCCGACACGAGCGTGATTTGGTCCTGAATGTGACTGATTCGCTCGATCGTGAGGGTCGAACTGCGTCGAATGAGCCCGATGACTTCGTAGCCCTTGGTGAGCAGGAGTTCGGCGAGATAGGAGCCATCCTGACCGGTAATCCCCGTTATCAGCGCTCGTTTGGCCACCGGCAGTCCTCCAGAAAATGGTGCTGACTTCTCGTCACCACCGCCAACAACCTTACTAGAGGCGGTCGATCGCGCTCATCTGCGTACGTAGCCTTAACCGATGGCACGCGTCGCGGTGGTTAGTTTCCGACTCGGTGGAACCGATGGTGTCGCCATCGAAGCGCAGAAGTGGATCGACGCGCTGGTGATGCTTGGCCATGACGTCACCACCGTCGCCGGTGAAGGCAGTGCCAGCGTCATTCTTCCCGGTCTGGCGATTGGTGCACGACAGCCACCGACGCTGAACGAGATGCAGCTTGCCCTAGGCGACGCGGACCTCGTGGTGGTCGAGAACCTCGCATCACTCCCACTCAACGTCGGTGCCCGCGACGTCCTCTGGCGCGCGCTCGAGGGGCGTAGCGCACTCTTTCATCATCACGATCTCCCGTGGCAGCGCCCACGCCTCGCACATTTAGAAGGTCCTCGGGACGCCGACGGCTGGTATCACGTGACAATCAATGAGCTCTCGCGACGCGAGTTGCATGATCGCGGCATCGAGGCAATCACCATCATGAATTCCTTCGACTGCGCTCCCCCGCTCGGTCGACGAGAGGAGGCGCGCGACAGCATCGACGTGCACAGCGAGCGACTCGTGCTTATGCCCACACGCGCAGTGCCGCGCAAGAATGTCGCCGGAGCACTGTCACTGTGCGAAGCGCTCGACGCAGTCCTATGGCTGCTCGGTCCGGCCGAAGATGGTTACGACGAAGAACTAGACGCACTTCTCAACTCGTCACACGTTGGCGTTCGGCGCGGTGCTCGCGAGGACATTGACATCCATGATGCCTACGCGGCCTGCGACCTCGTGGCGATGCCCTCCACGTGGGAGGGGTTCGGCAATCCGGTGCTCGAATCGGTGACGCATCAACGCGCGCTCGCGCTCTACCCCTACCCCGTCGCGAAGGAAATCACGGCGTACGGGTTTCGCTTCTTCGATTTGGTCGACGTCGCCACCATCACGGACTTTCTTTCGTCGCCCGACAGGGATCTCCTTGCGAACAACCTCACAATCGCCGAAGCGCACTTCAACGTGGTGACGCTTCCAGGTCGTCTGCAAGTGCTTCTGGCATCTATGGGAATCGTGTGAGGCCAACTAACCTCTAACGACATGGTGATCCAGGACGACCGACCCCAGCACGCCGAGCGGCGCGAACAGTTGTTGCGGGTTGCGACGTCGATCTTTGCCGAGCGTGGCTTCCAATCGACCACCATGGATGACATCGCGAAGGAGGCCGGCTTCACCAAACCGATCCTCTACCAGTACTTCGAGTCCAAGACCGTCCTCTACCACGAGATCGTGGCGCAGCTCGCCGACTCGTTGCTCTCGTCATTGAAGGAAGCGGTTAGCGCTGCCGAGTCACCGCGCGCGAAAATCGAAGTGGCGTTCCGCGTCTACTTCGAAATGGTCGTGAGCGAGACCGACACGTTTCGCATTCTCTTCATCCACTCCCACGAGGGCGACACCGCGAAGGAACTGCGCGCGCTCGAACTCGGCCTCATCTCCTTCGTCATTCCCTTCATGGACGCGTCGTTCAGCGATGAACACCGAAGACAACTCGCGGGCGGTGTCGTCGGCATCGCCGAAGGTGCCGCCATTGTGTGGCTGGAGCAGCAAGAGTCCAAAGGTTGGCCAACGCCCGCGCCCGGCGCGGCCGAACGGCTCGCCGCACGCAGCGCCACGCTGGCGTGGGGCGGACTGCGTACTGTCCACGAGGAGGACTAGGACCGAGGGTCCTCTCCGACCAGCAGCGCAAACGCCTTCGCCAGTTCCCAGAGTTGCGACGCGCACGCGTCGTAGACGGCCTCATCGCCACCGGCCGGATCGAGCACGTCGAGCGACGGCGATGGTTCGAGGCTCGCCACGACGCGCAGTTGGTCGTTTACGTCGACGTTGGGTGGTGCGCTTTCTACAAACCGCACCAGTTGGACCGTCTTGTTGCCGGCGCCGACGAAGTGCGTGCGCACGTAATGCACGTGGCCAGCCTCGCTCGCCAGAATGACATCGGCCCACGCCGCATCCTCCGCGTTGAATTGATGGCTTCGGTGGGCACCGTAGCGTGGCTGACCGAGCGCGTCGATCTTGAGCAATGCGTCGCGTGTTCGAGAACTCATCGCCGAGCCCTCAACGACGTGGGTACCCGCCGTGCGAATCGACCACTCCGCGCCGGTGCCCTCCGCGAGCGTCGCGAGCATGTAGCCGAGCATGACAGAACGCGCGACGTTGCCCGTGCAGAGTGGAACGATGTTCAACGAATGTGGACGCTCGAGATGGCGCGCGAACTGATCAGGCACTGGAACTCTGGTCCCTTCGAAGATGGAGTGGATCTTAGGGTCGTTCGATGAATCTACGCGCCAGTTGACTTTACGAAATTTTCCGCCGTTCCGCCCACGCGATGGGCATTGGCGTCCGCGCCATGTCCTCGGCCTTTAACTCCAAGATTCAGCGCCCAGTTGAGCGAACTGTCTATTCAATTTTCCTGACCGGACGACTTATTTACACAAAGTGGCTTTGTACTCTACGAGGCGGCCATGGCGGTGACAAATACTCTACGTATGGATCAAAGGGACCTGGCTGAATCGGATACGAAAAAACGAACACCTTGCTTCATTGAGGACTTTGTCGACGTCGCCAGTCCGTTCGAGACACTTCGCGCGCGCTTTAGCGGTGATGGTCAGTGGCTCGCGCCGCTCGCGACCGTCGCCACGCAGGACGGAGATATCTTTCAAATGCGCATTGGTCCATCGTGGGCCGCAGGAATCGTGACCCGTGAGGTAAACGTCACATTCTGGCCACCTCGCCAGCGAGGATACGGCTTGGCGCGATCTCTTAGTTGGACACCAAACGATTGGCAATTTCTTTTCCCGTTGCTTGATGGTGATTTGGAACTTGCCCCTATTGGTCCCGACGACTGTCGTATCTCCTTGGCCGCTACCTACACACCGGCGTTAGGAAGATTCGGCGCTCAAGTTGACCGTGCCCTGTTGCACCACGTGGCCGCGTCAACTGTGCGCTCGTTTCTTACGCAGATTGCAACAAAACTGCAAACCAACATTGACGGAGCGTGAGCAGTTGATGTTGGTCGCGAAAGCCAATTAATTTTCGCCTCTGGGCTACCTGATGTGCACACCCGAGATTGCGCGAGCGATGATCAGTCGCTGAATCTCACTGGTCCCTTCGAAGATGGTGTAGATCTTGGAGTCACGGTGCCATCGCTCTACGGGGTACTCGCGGATGTAGCCGTAGCCACCGAGTATCTGGATTGCCTCTTCGGTCACCTTGACCGCCGTTTCGCCGGCGTAGAGCTTGGACATCGAGCCCTCACCGTTGAGGAACTTCTGGCGCGTCGCGGCCATCCACGACGCGCGCCAGATGAGCAGACGCGCCGCGTCGATGTGCATCTTCATGTCGGCCAACTTGAACGCAATGGCCTGATTCTCAATAATCGCGCGGCCGAACTGCTTGCGCTCCTTGGCGTAGTCGAGGCTGTACTCATACGCCGCACGCGCGATACCGAGCGCCTGTGCGCCGACGGCCGGTCGACTTGCTTCGAACGTCGCCATCGCGGCCTGGCTCTGCGAGCGCTTACCTTCGCGAGCGCGAGCGAGTTTCTCGTCCAACTTCTCTTTGCCACCGAGCAGGCACTTGCCTGGGATTCGGCAGTCCTCGAGGACGACCTCGCCGGTGTGGCTGGCGCGAATGCCCATCTTCTTGAATTTCTGGCCGAGGCGGATGCCCTTGGTCTTGTCGGGCACGATGAATGATGCCTGTCCGCGACTGCCGAGTTCGGGCTCAACGGACGCCACGATGACGTGGATGTTCGCGATGCCACCGTTCGAGATCCAGGTCTTCGTGCCGTTGAGGACCCACTCGTCGGTCGCTTCGTCGTAGACGGCGCGCGTGCGCAGCGACGAGACGTCGCTCCCGGCGTCAGGCTCTGAGACACCAAAGGCCGCCAGTTTGATGTCGTCGGGCGTTCCATAGCACTGGGGAACCCACTCCATGACCTGTTCGGGCGTCCCGTTGGCGACGATGGCCGCCACTCCGAGCGAGGTGCCCATGAGCGCCATCGTGAGGCCGGCGTCGCCCCAGGCGAGCTCTTCAGTTGCGATCATCAACGAAAGTCCGGTCTTATCCGTAAAAGCGTTCATCATGAAATCGAGTGAATAGATGCCGATCTTGGCGGCCTCTTGGATGAACTCCCACGGCGTCTCTTCGCGCTCGTCCCATTCAGCCGCGATTGGCCGCATCTCATTCACGGCGAATCCATGGACCCAGTCCTGCATTGTTTTCTGGTCGTCGTTTAGTTCCAGCGAAAAGTCGCCCATTGCGTGTCCTTACCTCGAGTGTGGTTACCCTCGGGTAACCACCACGTACACTACGTGCGTTATCGGGGAGAAAAGGAACAACCGCCGCCCGAAGGCGGCGGTTGTCTACTACTAGATGATTTGGTTAGTTCAAGATGACGCGCTTGGCGAGTGGTCCGCGGTCGCCCGGCTCGATGTCAAACTCTACAGTCTGACCTTCGACGAGCGTCTTTCGACCTTCACCTTGAATCTCCGAGTAGTGCACAAAGACGTCGGGCTGGCCATCGACAGCGATGAATCCCCAACCCTTTTCGTCGTTGAACCACTTGACGGTTCCTACAGCCACTGTGGGCCTCCTTGTTTCTTTGGGACCGATTCGCACCGGTCCCGGAGGGAACCACAACGGCAACCTCAACTAGAAAGCCTACTGGACAACTCAACATCCGCCAAATGTAATTACGGCCGGCGAATGAGGGTCCCCCGCGGGGAATCCTCAACAACCCAGCCCAAAGTAACCAATTCGTCACGGAGTCGATCGGCCTCCGACCAGTCCTTGGTGGCTCTCGCCGCGTCACGCTGCTCGACGAGTTCACTACTGGCCTCATCAACGTCGCCACCGTGGGCAATAAGTGCCAATCCCATCGCCGAAAAGAGGACGTTGACGGCCCCCGCTATCGTGTGCGCCATCTCGTCGTCGCCTGCGTCAGCTGCACTATTCGCTGCCGCGAGCGCGTCGAAGAGGAGGGCGACCGCGAGTGGCGTATTCATGTCGTCATCGAGGACGGCGGCAACGCTGTCAAAGAGTTCCTTCGCCGGCCCATCCCACGTGAAGTCTGAAGCGACTTCGAGGGTTTTACCGGCCAGCGGGCCGAGATCGAAGCGGCGCGCCAGACTGTCGAGCCGCGCAAGAGCGCGTTCGGCGTCCTGGGTTGACGCGGGCGTCACCTCAATGGGCGAGCGGTAGTGCGAGCGAAGGACGAGCAATCGGTAGGCGCGGGCATCAGTCTTCGCCAAGAGGTCCTTGAGCGACGTGAAGTTGTTCAGTGACGTACTCATCTTTTCGCCGCCCACCATGACCCAGCCGTGATGGGCCCAGTGACGAGCGAAGGGACGATGGGCCGCAACGGCCTGGGCGCGTTCGTTCTCGTGGTGCGGGAACTTCAGATCCAACCCGCCGGTATGTAAGTCGAAGTCATCACCCAAGAGGTCGAGCGACATCACAACGCACTCGGTGTGCCATCCTGGGCGTCCATCACCGAAGGGCGCGGGCCAACTCGGTTCGCCGGGCTTGGCCAACTTCCAAAGTGCGAAGTCCAACGGAGAGTGTTTCTCTTCGATCGTTTCCACGCGCGCACCAGCGCGCAGGCTATCGAGTGGCTGGCCCGCCAGCAGGCCGTAGTCGTCGACGCAGGTCACGTCGAAGTAGACGCCATCGCTCGTGATGTAGGCAATATCACGCTCGAGCAGCCCGCCGATAAGTTCAATCATGTCGGATACGTAGTTGGTCGCGTGCGGCGTTTCATCGGGCATTGCGGCCCCGAGGGCCGTCATCGCCGTCCACCACTCGTTCTCGTACTTTGCCACCACTTCAGGTACTGAAGTTGATTCGGCCGACGCACGAGCGATGATCTTGTCGTCGATGTCGGTGATGTTGGAGACGAAGCGAACGTCGAAGCCGCGAAAGACGAGCCAACGTCGCACGACGTCCCACACCAACGTTTGGCGACCGTGACCGATGTGGGGGACATTGTCGACCGTGGGACCGCAGCTGTAGATCGACACACGCCCCGGGTCACGCAGTTCGAGGTCTCGGACCTCGCCGTGCACGGAATCAAAGAGGCGAATCACTGTTCTAAACTACGCCAACCATGAATGACGCTCTCGACCCGCCCTCGCACGAGGTGCCCGACAAGCCCTCGATCGACGGGCTCGAAGAACGGTGGATGACGCACTGGGACAAAAAGAAGATCTACCGCTTCGACCGCGACGCAACGCGCGAGTCAGTCTTCTCCATCGACACCCCGCCGCCCACGGTGTCGGGCTCGTTGCACGTGGGCCACGTCTTCAGCTTCACTCACCCCGACATCGTCGCGCGGTTCTGGCGAATGCGCGGCAAGGACGTCTTCTTCCCCATGGGCTGGGACGACAACGGACTTCCGACCGAACGACGGGTGGAGAACTACTACGGCGTGCGTTGCGACCCGTCGCTCCCCTACGACCCGACCTTCACGCCACCGCAGAAGCCGGGCAAGGAGAAGGTCTCGATCGCGCGACAGAACTTCATCGAGTTGTGCGTGTCGCTCACCGCGATCGACGAAGAGGTCTTCAAGAACCTCTTTCGACACCTCGGCCTCAGCATCGACTGGACCCTCGAGTACTCGACCATCTCCGCACCGGCCCGAGCGATCTCCCAGCGCGGTTTCCTCGAGATGATGGCGCGCGGCGAGGTGTACTCCGCCGAAGCCCCGACGCTCTGGGACATCGACTTTCGAACGGCCGTCTCCCAAGCGGAGCTGGTCGACAAGGACCGCCCGGCCAACTACCACCGAATCGCCTTTACCCGCGCCGACAACACCGGCACGATTGACATCGACACGACCAGGCCTGAACTTTTGCCAAGCTGCGTCGCACTCGTGGCGCACCCCGACGACGAGCGTTATCAACCGTTGTTTGGCACCATGGTTGTCACGCCGCTGTTCGGCGTCGAAGTCCCGATCCTCGCGCACGAACTGGCCGATCCCGAGAAGGGTACGGGCATTGCGATGATCTGCACCTTTGGCGACACGACCGATGTGGTCTGGTGGCGCGAACTGAACCTGCCCACCCGTGCCCTCATCGGTCGCGACGGGCGATTCCTCAAGGCCGACTTCGCCGCCGAAGGCTGGACCGCGCGCGACGCCGAACTGGCCCAGGAGTTTTACGACGCGCAGGTGCTGGGCAAGACCGTCAATCAGGCGCGCGCCGCGATCGTGGACCAACTTCGTGCGACTGGCGCCCTGATCGGCGACCTTCGCGAAATAACCCATCCCGTCAAGTTCTACGAATACGGCGAGCGACCACTCGAGATCGTCACGTCGCGTCAATGGTTTGTGCGCACGCTCGAACACCGCGACGAACTGCTCGCACGGGGCGACGAGATCAAATGGCACCCCGACTTCATGCGCTTTCGCTACAAGTCGTGGGTGGAGGGTCTCAACGTCGACTGGAACATCTCGCGTCAGCGATTCTTCGGCGTGCCGTTTCCCGCGTGGTACCCAATCGGCGAAGACGGGGAGACCAACCTTGACATCGTGATCCTGCCGGACCCCGAGCACCTTCCCGTTGACCCTTCGAGCGACGCGGCACCGGGCTACCGCGAAGACCAGCGGGGTCAACCGGGCGGATTCATTGGCGACGCCAACATCATGGACACCTGGGCCACGAGTTCGCTCTCGCCGCAGATCGCTGGTCAGTGGGGCACCGAGTTGTTCGCACGTGTCTTCCCAATGGATTTGCGTCCTCAGGCCCACGAGATCATCCGCACGTGGCTCTTCGCCACGGTCGTGCGTAGTCATTTCCAGTTCAACAGTCTGCCGTTCACTGACGCGCTCATATCGGGCTGGGTGCTCGATCCCGATCGAAAGAAGATGAGTAAGTCCTTCGGCAACGTCGTCACGCCGATGCCGGTGCTCGAGAAGTTCGGTGCGGACGCCCTTCGCTACTGGGCGGCCGGCGGACGACCAGGGACCGACACCGCGTTCGACGAGGGTCAGATGAAGATCGGTCGACGACTCGGGATCAAGATCCTCAATGCCAGCAAATTCGTTCTCGGCCGCCTCGACGGCGCCGACATTCCCGGACCCGAGACCGTGAGCGAACCGCTTGACAAGGATCTCCTCTCGCTGCTCGCGAAACTGATCACCGAGACCACCGACGACTTCGAGTCCTACGACTACGCGCGGGCCCTCGAACGGACCGAGACCTTCTTCTGGTCGTTCTGCGACGACTACGTCGAGCTCGTGAAGATCCGCGCCTACGGCGGCGCGAACGAAAGCGCCACCAACTCGGCCCGGGCCACGCTCGCCATCGCGCTCTCGGTGCTACAACGGCTCTTCGCACCGATTCTTCCTTTCGTCACCGAAGAGGTGTGGCAGTGGTGGCACGATCAGTCGGTGCACACTTCGTCGTGGCCCACGGTCGCGGAGCTCCCGGCCCTCGACGCCGCACCGTCAGGCTCGCTGTACCGACCGGTCTGCGAAGTGCTTGAAGCGATCCGACGTGAGAAGAGTTCGGCCAAGGTCTCGCAACGAGCGGAAGTTGCGTCGGTGTCGTTGCGCGCACCCGCTGCATTCCTCGACGCCGTTCGCAGCGGCGAAGACGACCTGAAGGCCGCGGGCGTGGTGCGACTCCTCTCAATGGAGGAAGCGGACGACATCACGTACGTGGTCACGCTGTTGCAAGAGTCAGAGTCCTAAATTTATAGTATTTAAGGCGATTATCTGTGAAGTACCTCGTCAGAACCGTTTAATACAACTCACCGCTCAGACACCAGCCCCTACCGTTAACTTCCATAGGGGAGGTGGAAATCATTGTGATTGCCAAAGGAAATGGACTCAAGAAATCTCGGCGTGTGGTGCTGGCTGCCCTAATGCTCATCGGCGTCGCGGGAGTCCAACTCGCCTCCGTCGCGGTGTCATCGTCCGCGACGGTGACCAATCCTGCGAGCGCCACCGTCGTCGGCGGTCGCTTCACCTCGACCGTGGTCCTCGATGGCGGCCTCATCACCGTGAAACCCGCTCCCGCGTCGATCCAGTCGCAACAGGGCATTGGCGGCATGACCGCCAAGATTTGGGCGACCACCCAACTCTTGAATTTCCAGCCCCAGACCTTGGGCTTCGGCATTGTCACCATGCGCGCGACCTCTAAGACCGCATTGCCCGTGAAGAACCTCGCGGCGTGGGTGGGCTTCGCCAACGGGAACTTTTCCGCCTGCATCAAGAAGAGCGGCGCGTATCGCTCGAACGGTGAGGCGTTCGTCATCATCGGTGACGAAAAGGGCACCGCGGCCGACGTCTACATTCCACCGGGCTGCGGACTGACGCGCTTCTCAGGCGTCCGTGTACCGAGCGAGCAGATGTCAATCAAGTGGTATCAGCAGGGTCGGGCGTCGGCGCACGGCGATATCACGTTCCGGGCCACCATTCCCCACTGTGCAACCTATGGAGCCAGCACGGTCGTTGACGGAACGGGCGCGTTGAAGGTTTCAATCCTGGCCCAACGCCCTGACCAGACGTCACTGACCTGCGTCCCCGACGTCGACAAAATTTCATTTCCGCTGGCGAAGACTGCGGCGAAGGCGAATGCGTTCCGCCTCGTGCACGCGCCAGTGGGGCCAGTTCGAGAAGTGACGCCGCGCTAGATCGTTCGCTCCATCAGCCTTCGGTGCGGGCAGGACATGTTTGTTACGTGAGCACTTCACCGGTGCCGACGCTTCGAACGAGCACCTCATTTTCACTCACGTCGTAGATCGCGAACTGGTCCCAGATTCGTGCGAGTTGACGCGCGAAATCGACACTCTGGCGAACGAGCGCGAAGCCCGACTCACCGGGCCATTCACCGCTCGGATCTCGTCCCACGGCATTATGGAATTGCACGCCACGGCGCACCAGGTCAGCGAGCAACTCACCGCGACGTTGGTCGTTCTGTTCGGCGCCCTTGGCACTGCTGAATGGGTTGTCTGACGTCAACACGGTGAATGGTCCGAGCTCGCGTGCGGCCACTGTGGCGCTGAGCCACTCCCCCGATGGCACTTCGACGACGAGTTCCGTCGGCGGCACTTGGTAACTTTTGACGAGTTCGTTCGTCAACTGTGGTCGCGGCGTCGCGACCGACTCGGCAAAGGCCACGGCCGCTCGTGTCGTGGCCGACGTACGCGGACTGGCGCTGATGTCGAATGCGTGTTGCGTGAACGGCAGCTCGACATAGTAAATGGGCGCCAGGGCATCACGGCGGAACTTCTGGACGAAATCGCGCGCGACGTGCACGTCAACGAGCGTGTCATTTCGTCCGTGCACGACGAGAAACGGTGGCGCGTTGATGTGGATTCGCTCGTAGGGGGAGATCGACCGATAGAGGGGCTCGTTGCCGTCGTAGGAGACCTGCACGATGCGACGCTCGAGCAGGATTCGAATTCCCCTCCCGAGTCCGTGCCAGTGCGACTCGTCGCCGGTCATCTCGAGCACACCGTAGAAGGGCATGGCGCCGCGCACTGACCAGTCGGTGACGCTCTCTAAATCCCTCGGACGCCACGTGGGATCGTCCGCGGTGAGGGCCACGAGCGCGGCGAGATGACCACCGGCTGATCCTCCCGAGACCACGACGCGCTCAGGGTCACCGCCGTAGGTCGCGATGTTCTTCTTGACCCAGCCCAGCGCTCGCGTGACGTCAACAATCTGTGCGGGCCAGGGATGGCGCGGCGCGAGTCGATAGTTCGGCACGACCGCAATCCATCCGCGTCGCACGAACTCGTGCAGCATCGGACGGCCCTGCTCGCGCTTGTCGCCCATCGTCCACGATCCGCCGTGGATGAAGAGGACGACCGGTGCGTGCAAGGGTGTGGTGGACATGCGCCACACGTCGAGACGCTGACGGGCCAGCGGACCATACGAGACGTTCTTCACCAGTTGCATGTCACGAGGGTGGAAAGGAAACTGCAGCGCCGTGCGCCACCACGCACCGAAGCGGTCGTCACGGGGTCTCGAGATCTCCAAGGGACGCAGGAGTGCAGTACGCATGGCGAGACGCACGATGCGTCGCGAGTAGAACGCAATAGCAATCAATACGAGGTTCTCGGCGACGATGATGACCGCGAGCACACTCACGAGCACGTTGATCCACGACGTCGTGGGCCAGCCCCACCACGCGAGGAGACCGAGCAACGCCAACTCGGTCACGATCCCCTGTGCCGGCAACTCACCGGCCGCCCAGCCCACGGGGTAGGCCAAGACCGCCGACAGTCCCCGACGTCCCGGGCGCAGCGCCGTGGCTGCGGAGAGCACGAGGAACGCGCTGAGGAGCACAACGAAATAGGCCATCTGTCTAGTTTGCCGGTTCGCGCGTGCGACGTGTCGCAGTATCTAGGCTGCGGAGTATGTCGAATTTGCCCCCGTCATTGGAGCGACTGCGAGGCACCGTGGGCATTTGGACGATGACCCACGAATCGTTGCCCGCCAGTCGAAGCGGCGAGGTCGCCAGCGAGGTCGAGTCCCTCGGCTACGGCGCGATGTGGATCCCTGAGGCGTGGAGTCGCGAGGCATTTACGAGCGCCGGGCTCCTGCTCAACGCAACCTCGTCGATGGTCATCGCGACGGGCATTGCGAACATCTGGGCTCGCGACGCCGTGGCGACCAGCAACGCCGCTAAGACGCTCAATGCCGCCTACGACGATCGTTTCGTGCTCGGTCTGGGGGTGAGTCACCGACCGCTCGTCGAGCGACTGCGTGGTCATGAGTACGCCTCTCCCGTCGTGGCGATGCGCGATTACCTGACCGCCATGGACGCGGTACCAATGTTCGCTCCGGAGGGCCAACTTCGGGTGGCGCGCGTCATCGCGGCCCTCGGTCCCAAGATGCTCGAGCTGGGCGCGACCCTGGCCGACGGCGTGCACCCGTACTTGGTGACCCCCGAGCACACGGCACTCGCGCGCGCGGCGATGGGCGACAAGTTCGTTGGTGTTGAGCAGGGGGTCGTCCTCGGACAGAGTCACGAGGAGTATCTGAAGCGCGCCCACGCCTACTTAGAGATCTACACCGGCCTCGCCAACTACAAGAACAGTTGGCGACGTCACGGCTTTGGCGACGAGGACTTCGTTCGCGGTGGGTCCGAGCGGCTCTGTGACGCCATGGTCGTGCACGGTGACGAAGGTGACGTGCTCGCTCGCGTCAACGAGCATCGCGAGGCCGGAGCGGACCACGTCTGTCTCCAGGTGCTGGGGAACGAATTGAATGAGCCGCCGCTCGATGAATGGCGTCGACTGGCGCCCGTCGTGACGGCGTAGTCGCCGACTACTCAGCCCTCATTCCCGCCGGGGCCGAAGACGATCACGTCGCCTTGTCGAGTGCCCGATGAACCACGCAGAAGTCGCACGAACGATCCGATGACGAACAATGTCACGAACTCGAGGACGCCGATGAAGATCCAACCAATGGTGATCCAGAACAGTCCAACGGCGAGACCCTTGAAGAACCCGTCGCGGACCATCGCGGCAATCCACAGGGGCACCCAGGCCGCCATCCAACTGACGAACGGAGCCACGAACGCTGCGGCGACTCGGCGGCGAAGTCCAAGATACACGCCGAAGAGCGCCGTGGCGCCAAAGCCGATCCAGTAGTCGCCACGATGTGCGCCGTGATGGGCTTCGGCGATGAAGAGGACGACCGCCATCACGATCGACCAGATAATCATTGGCGCCGTGACGTTGCCACGGGCTCGATTTCTCGCTTGAATGAAGACTGCGCTCATGCCATCAACTTAGTCATTGCGCCGCCCAACTGAACAGAATTTGACGGTACGCTTCAGTCGTGACCTTGGGCGTCCTCGCACTTCTGGGCTCGGGCGAGATCGCTCCCAGCATGACCAAAGTGCACCGTCAACTACTGAAACACCTCGACTCAATCCAGGCCGTCTCCCTGGATACCGCCTACGGCTTCCAAGCCAACGTGCCCCAGATGACCGAGAAGATCCTGGAGTACTTCGCGACGTCGCTTCGACTCGACATCAAGCCCCTGCACTTCACGTCGTACGAGGACTCGACCGAAGTTGAACGCGCGGCGTTTCGCCAAGAGGTTCGTGCCGCCAACTACGTCTTCGCCGGTCCAGGCAGCCCGAGCTACGCCGTGCATCAATGGGCGCCCCTCGGCATCGAAGAGGATCTGCGCGGAACGCTCCAAGGCGGCGGCGTTCTCTGTTTCGCCTCCGCCGCGGCACTGACCTTGGGGTCACTCACGGTTCCGGTCTACGAGATCTACAAAGTGGGTACGAAAGCCCATTGGTTGCCGGGACTCGACGTTCTTTCAATGGCAGGGATTGACGCAGCGATCATTCCCCATTACGACAACGCCGAAGGTGGGAACTACGACACCCGGTTCTGTTACCTCGGCGAAGAACGTCTGGTGTCACTCGAACACCAACTCCCTGACGACACTGGGATTCTCGGCGTTGACGAACACACGGCCGGCATCATTGACCTAGAGAGCCAGACGCTGCGTGTCCTCGGCAAGGGAGGCGTCTACTGGCGCCGCCACGGGTCGACGCGAACCTTTGCGAGCGGCTCCTCGGTTGACCTCGCAGAGATTCAGACGTTCACGCCTGACGCAACAGTTGTTCGCGACGAGCCGGCCGCCGACGTGAGTGACCTTGACGCGCTCGTCGCACTCGCCGGGCGGGGCGGTCCGGCGTCAATCGACGCGATCGCCTCACTCGCACGTCGAGCAACCACCGGGGGTGCTGGCTACATTGATCCCACGGACCTCGTGTCGGGACTTCTGGCCCTTCGAGTCAAGGCACGCAGTGAGAAGAACTTTGCCTTGGCGGACGAGATCCGCGACGTGATCGTTCTGGCGGGTATTGACGTAATGGACACGCCCGACGGCTCGACCTGGTCAATCAAGTAACGCTGGGTGGCTTCGGCTACTTACGTCGCAGTACGCACGCCGGCACGAAGTTCACTGTTGCCACCAACGTTAAGAGACCCTCTCCTTTCGGAGAGGGTCTCTTAACTTCGTGCTTAAAGAGTTACTTTCCGGTGTTGTACTTCACGTGTGTTGCTTCACCGTTCTTGAAGGTGATCGTCAAGGTGTGTACACCAGTCTTCGACGTCTTCTTGGAGGTGACATGAAGCGTCAGCAACTTGCCATTGTCTCCAGCAACACCGACCCGAACTCCTGGGTCGTTACTGGTGACCCTCGGCTGGCCATAGAAGGCGACACCCGAGACAGTGAGCTTGGAGGTCTTGCCGAGGTGAGCACGGCCGTGAGCACCCGTGGCCTTGGGCGTTGGCGTCGCCGTCTTCGGGTTCGGTCCACCGTTCAGGGTGAAGGTACCGGAACCAGTGTCGGGGTTGGTCAGTGTCACCACGCTCGACGTGCCAGCAGTGGCATTCGAGTCGGTGGTCACAAGCAACGTAACCGTTGTTGGCGTCGAAGCAACAGCCAGGACCGTGTAGTCCGGGTTGGCGCTTGAGGCAGTGATGCCAGTCTCGAAGCCGGTGCCAGTGATGGTGATTTCACGGTTGGCGGTGAAGGTCGGCACGTAGTACAGGCCCGTCACAGCTGGAACCGGGTTCACGGTGATGTTATTGCTCACCGTGACTGCACCGCCGCCAACTGGGTTAGTGACTACGAGGCCGTCAAGGATTGGCGTGGAGCCAGAGAAACTCACTGGTGTCACGAGGACCTTGATGGTGTCGCAAGTGTCACCAGCGAGGCCGGTGCACTTGTCAAGCGGGTTGGCCGAGTTCGAAACCGCTGCGGCAGCAAACTTGTCAACCCCGGTGACCGCGCCACTTACGACCGCACCGGTGATGAAGCCGGAACCGGTGATCGTAACTGTCGTGGGCACGCCATCAAGAATTGCCTTCGGAGTACCGGTCGTCGGTGTAGTGATGCCTGGGGCAGCAACGACGGCGAATGCATTCGTAACCGCAGGTGCCGTTGGCAGTACGCCCGCACCACCGTTGGTGTTCGTGACAGTCGCACTCTCTTGCGCAACCGTGGCGGCGCCGGGAACGGTGACCGTTCCGTAGACACCGTTTGGCGTAACCGAGGTGATCGTCGCGGTGCCAGCAGTGCCACCAGCAGGCGACGTGGCGAAGGTAACGATTGCTCCAGCGTTGTAGCCGGCACCGATGATGTAGAACGGCACCGCTGTCGAACCGGCGGCGATGTTGCCATCGACCGTGTAGTTGTTCAGCACTGAGCCGTTAATCATGAACGATGGGACCGGGTCCGTCTGAACAGCGACCGCGGGTGTGGCGGCGGTTGACGTTGCGGTGCCAACTGTGAAGACCAGGCTGTCGCCACCGGACGTTGTGCCGTAACCGACGTACGTGAAGGCGGTGATATCAGCAGTCGTCGCGCTGACGCCAGCGACCGTGCAGGTGCCGTTGGTTGTCGTGCCACCTGGGTGCGTTGCAACAAGCGTGCACACAGTAGGTGCCACTGAGAACGCGGTGCCCGTGAGCACGAATGGCGTTCCGACCGAGGGAACTCCTCCACCCGCAGCAATCGCGGTAGGTGCGATGGCAGTGACAATTGGCTGACCAGAAACCGTGAAGGCTCCAGCAAGCGTTCCCGCACCGTACGTCGCCGACGTGGTGACTGAGTACGTAAGGGTCAACGCGTCAGAGCCGTTCAACATCGCCGGCGTTGCGGTCAGCAAGACCGTTGCCGTCGTTCCAGTGTCCGTGATCTCAGGTTCGACCGCACAGGTGACCGCTGGGTCAGACGCGCTGCAGGACATTCCACCAACCACAAAGTTCGTACCGGTGACACCGATTGTCTCCGTGCCGCCTGCCGTCAGATTCCCGACCGTGGTGACGGCCGAAATCGTTGGACCAGCGACGATGGCGATGGTACCTGCGTAGGTCTCAAGGCCGTCGGTGAAGGAGATCGGGACGCTCGCGGCGGCAGCTGTGCCCGCCTTGACGCTGATCGTCGTGGTGATGTTAAGGCCCGTGTCGTTAGTGATCGGACCAAAGGTCACACCAGTGTTCGTCGAGGTACCAGTCCAGTCTGCGGGCAGGGAACCGTCCGTGTTCTGGCTGAGGGTCAGGTTGATCGTCGCACCATTCGCCCCAGCACCGACCACGTTCGAAGCACCGAGCGGTGCCACACCGACGCCACCAGGCGTCGTGTTGGCCGTGGCCAGCTGCGTGCTGGAGATCGCGCCAGAGGTCGTGAAGAGGAAGACCGACGGGTCAACCTCAGCGCCAGTGGAACCATTGGTGATTGTCGCCTGCACGCGGTCGTTAATCGACTGCGGGTCGGAATTGTCAATTACCTCAGCACCGACGTTGACGGCACCACCAGTGTGGCTGTCAGCGAGTGGAGGCGAGATGCCAACGACATCGGTAGTCGTGTTGACGGACGTGACCGTAACGGTCTCGGGAGTCGTGAAGAACGCGTCACCATTGATGGTCAGCGAGTCACCGACAAGGATGTTCGGCGGCCCTGCGACTGAGTTATTAGCCACTCCGCTCAGGGTGATGGCGCTCTGACCAGCGGTGGCCGCGGTCGTCAAGTGCTGCCCAGTGTCGCCCGAACGAATCTTCGGAACAGTGACAGCCAAGGTCGCGGTGTTGCCGTTGACCACCGTAACGGTGCCAGTGACGCCATCGTGGTCAAGCACGCCCGCCGTAGTGAAGCTCTGGAAGGTGACCGCAGAACCAGTAGCGAAGCCGAAGCCCGGGAGGTAGGCGTTGATCGAGTAAGTACCCGGGTCAAGTGAGGCCAAGGTTGCGCCGGTGCCCGTTGCGGTGTACGCGCTGAACGGGTACGGAGGTGTCTCGGCGCCCTGCTGGATCAAGACGGTCGCCGTCTCACTGTTCACGCCGTTATTGACGGTCAAGACGTTCGAGATACCACCAGTGGTGGCGGGGAATGGGAACTCGACGGTCACGCCAGCGGCGTGAGCAAACTCAGTGCCGGTAGCCGGTGCAGTAATCACCGAGAAGACGTTGCCGGTAAGTGTGCCAGTGACACGCTCCGTCGACGCGCCGTCCACGATGGTCGCGTTGACCGTGCCGTTGGTGATGCCCGTGGCGTCCGTCACCGTAAAGCCAGCGGCGCCCGCGGCAATAGCTGCCGTGGTCGTAGAGGTGGCGTAGCGCGGAACCTGAACTCGAATCGTTGCGGTGTTCGATGCATCAACGGAGACGACGGTCCCAGTCAATGACTCACTGACGTTCGTCACGCCAGCTTGCTTCACGTTGACGGTGGAAGCTGTGGTGATCGGGAACGTCGAACTGCCCTGAACCGTGATGATCGAGGCAACGCCAGGTGCCAGGGTGTCCGGGTTCGCAAGACCGAGCGCCGGAGCGACTGGTGCGGCGGGACCGGCGGGACCGGCCGCAGCAGGTACGCCGACGCCGATGAGGCCAGCAACTGAGGCGTGGGTGGTGTCAGGGTTCACGACCGAGACGGTGAGCTGGTCATGCGTGGCGGCAGTGCCCACTGTGATCAGAGCGCTCAAGGTCGTGCTATTCACGAAGGTCGGGGCCGAGATCGTAACGGCGGCGTCTGCCGGAACTGGCGTAATGGTCAAGACTGCACCCAGTTCAAAGCCCGTGCCGGTGATGGTCACGGTGCTGGACGAAGGGTTGACCGATGGAATGCCGAGTTCGGTGGGAGTCGCGGAGGCAATGGAGATAGCAGCCGCTCCAGCAGTCAACGTGTAGGAACTGGTCGCAACACCGGGCGCGGTGCTGGCTTCGCCATCCTGGAGGTAGTTCGAGACCGTCAAGACGTCGGTGCCAGCACTGGCACCGGCGTTGGTGACAGTAAAGGTCAGCGACGTGCCGGCGTTGTTAGAGACAGGCGTGCCTAGAACCGTCGCAGCGACGACAGGTGCCGTGGCGGAGATAGCCACTGTTGCGCCCTTGAGGCCCGTTCCGGTGATGGTCACCGCTGACGACGCGCCAGCGGCCGTGCCGACGTTGCCAGAAATCGACGTGATCTGTGGACCATTGTCAACGCCAAGGCCGACCGGGAAGGTGACGGTGCCACTGTCATCGGTCAACGTGACCGGGTAGAAGCCGGGAGTCGTCGCGGAGGTCGTCGAAATGTTCGCGGTCAAATTGGTCGCGCTCGACTCGTTGACGGAGGAGAAGGTGACGCCGGGAGCCGTGGTCGTAAGTGTCACGTTTCCACCGACAGCCTGGTCAGCGGCAAAGCCGGTGCCCTCAGCACGGAAGGCTCCTGCGAAACCCTGACCGACGATCGCGTAGCCATTGGTGCACAATGCCGGCGCGGTAAGCGCAGCGACTGAGCAACCAAGGGTCGGCGCTGTGGCAGCACTGGCCGGACCAGCTAGTGCCACCAACGGCACAGCTGAGGCAACCAGCACGGCAAGGCCAGCAAGGCCCTTTACCATCTGGCGAGGTATGCGTCGAAAAGTATTCACTTCACTCCATTCACAGGGGCCGACTCCCATCGACCTAATTAACTTGAGATGATGCGGTACAGCAGAAATTTGACACGAGGCGGGCGCCCCGTGACAATCCACGGTCGCTTCCTCTGCAGTCAGTATAGAGAACGGCCGTAGGCCAGAGCGAATACTGAAATACATTCTTCATCAGGGGAACTCCTTGTGGAGAACTTCGTGGTCAATTTTGTAGTACCTGATGAGGATGGTAAAAATGCGAGAGTGCTTGGGTGCCCTGCAGCCATGTATCGGGCTACCGAAAAACGTCACAGAGTCGTAACTCCCATATTTGACGCGAAGTTGACGCGTGAAGTGGTGCGCGCGCAATCATTTTTCGTCAGAAACGACCCCCAACATCACCACAGCTGCGTAACGCATTTGCGAAGAGCATCGATCGCGAAGGACCCCCATCGCGCGGTCTGTCGCGGCGTCGCGGTCCGCGTCAAATTCGTGACTTCTCGCCTCGTAAGGCAGTCGAATCAGTTCCACGACGAATTAGCGCTCAAGCCGTCGCTCGTTTCGAGCGGCGACACGTCGGCTCTAACAATCTCGAGCGCCAGAGCGTCGAGAAACCTCTGAGTCGGGCCAGGAGAGTTGCCCTCGAACGCGGACCTATATATACGTAACTACATCGGAATCCATGATTTTCGCGAGTGCGACGACGAAACTCCAGTCCTTTACTGGATTTCCGGCCAAGAAGATCGAGGTCGTCGTTACGCGACAGCGCAGCGGTTCGGACCAAGCTCCAGCGTCGTCGCCTCGTCACTTCTCTGCTCGGTCCCGGCGTTGATACGAACGATGTGTTGGTAGTTCGGTGGCCGATCCTTGACGTTGGCGATGGCCCAGGCCACAAAGTCAGCTTCGCTCAGTGAGAGTGCCGGAAGCGTCGAGCGAAGAGCGCCGAGGGATCGAGCGACGAAGTGGCCGTAGTGAACCTCGACGCTGGCACCATAATGCGCTGGAAAGACAACAATGTCGTCGCGTAAGGGCAAGACCCGTTCGTGAATGCTGCGATAGAGCGAGTGCGCGTACGGCTCGACTTGATCGGCCAAGTCGGGTCGTCCAACACTCTCGAGGAAGATTGTGTCGCCGGTGAAGATCGCACCATTGCCCAACTGATACATGGTCGAACCTTCGGTGTGACCGGGAACGCTGACTGCCGAGATCGAAAGCGCGACACCGGGCGCCAGCGGGATGCTTCGCCCGTCGCGCAGCGGCTCGAAATCGAACGTGAAGTGGTCGGCCGGATTGAGCCAGAGGGCCGCACCGGTCGCCGCGACGAGGTCCCGCGCGCCACTGAGGTGGTCGGCGTGAAGGTGCGTGTCGAGGACGTGGGTGATGGTCCACTTATGCCGATCCGCGGCCCTGCGGTATTGGTCAATCTCGAGCGACGGGTCGATAACGACGCACTCGACGCCCGCACCGATCACGTACGAAAGGCATCCCTTGCCCCGGCGACGGAGCTGGACGACGGTCGCACCGCCAAATTGACCCTCGACCGAGTCGTAGGTCGAGGCCCAGGCATTCATGCCGCCGTCGAGGACTTCGCTGGGGCGGCCGTGGCGAGCGAGTAGTTCGGCGCCCTGCTGGGCGCGAGCACCCATTGTGCAGATCGTGACAACTCGAGCGCCGGAGGGAACCTCGTCGAGTCTCGCCTCCAGCGCTCCCAAGGGAATGTTGTAAACACCGGGAATCGTCCACTCAGCGACCTCGTCCTCTTCTCGCACGTCCAAGAGAAAGGGTCGCTCGTTACTGTCCAAAAGGGGAAGCAGTTCGTACGTCGAGATGCTCGAAATCAAGTCGCCGTCCGCCACGCGAAAAGTCTAGGAGCACATTCGCGCATAATGTCGATTGACGTTCCCACGAAAGGAAGCACCATGCCCGAACTTCGCAACATCAACGTCGCCGAGGCGCTCGCGTTTGTCAGCGACGGCGCCCTTTTGCTGGACGTCCGAGAGGACAACGAGTGGGAGGCCGGGCACGCCGCCGATGCCACGCACGTTGCCCTCAGCGACGTGCCTGATCACCTCGAAGATTTCGCCAAAGACCGGTTAATCGTCTGTGTCTGTCGCTCGGGCGTGCGTTCCGCACGCGTCGCCACGTTTCTCATTCAGAACGGTTTTGACGCGATCAATCTCGAGGGCGGCATGTTGGCATGGGTCGGCGATGACGAACCACTCGTCGGTGATGTCAACGAGCCGAGCATTATCTAGATTCCTTCACGTCGATTGAGTTATCGCGCTGAGCGCGCGACGAATCCGTCGAGGAACGTGTCGACGGCGAAACGAAAGCGATCGTCACCCTCGCCGGCGACGAGTTGCGACGCGTGCGCAACGACGTTCGGGTAGCGCTCCGGTGCTTGACCCGCAAAGACGGCGTACATCCGCTTGGGCGTGCCTCGTGCTACTCGTGGCCGCCTTCGCGCTCGTGTTTGCGCTCCCCTTGCACGCCCGTGAGCAGTCGGCCTAGCGCGCCCGTTTCGCGACGGTCATGGCGATGCTCGAGTATTCAATTTTTTTGACGACTACGTCGACCTGACGGTGAGGGAGTTGCTCGCGGCACTTTTCTTCAAGTCGAGGACAACGTGGACGCGAGACAGCCCTTTCAAGAAATCAGCGACGACCGTCGCCCTTTGGCGAGCCGCCACCAAATGGCCCTTGGCGTATGCGATGACGGTCACCGTTGCGCCCCTCTTGAGCTTCTTCGCGAAGCCGGTGAGGGATTTCTTCTCGCCCTTGCTCAAAACACTGCCCGTACCGAAACTAATCGTGACCAGCTTTGGAGCCGGTGGCGTGACCTTCGTCGGGAGCGTCGTGGTCGTCGTTGTGGTCGGGGTCGTGATGATTGTCGTCGTTGTGGTCGTGGTCGTGGTCATGGTCGTCGTCGGTGGTGTCCCACCACCACCTCCACCGCCGCCACCACCGCCGCCGCCGCCACCCGAAGCAGTGGTCAACGATGAGGGCGAAGAGAATGCGCCAGCTCCGGCGGCGTTGATCGCGGCCACCGTGAACGTATAGGAATCGCCGTTCGTGAGTCCATTCACCGTGCAACTGTCCGTCGAGCTCGTATTCGCCGAAGGACAGGCATCGTTGGACGTCATCGATGTCGTGCTGTTCTGAGCCGTCACGGTGTAGCCGGAGATCGAGTTTCCGCCATCGTTCGAAGGAGTCGTCCAGTCGACAACGGCCGACTGATTACCGGCCGTGGCCGAAGTTATGGCTGGCGCGCCCGGAACCGAAATACCCGCGATGAAGGACGTGGCGACCGTTGGCTCATTTATCGAGGCGGTGTCTCCGCCCACCGCGATGCACGACGCGCCACTGACGCAAGCGACCGCGTTCATGTAGCCTCCGCCCGAAACATCCGGCGCGATGACGGCTGGCGTCGACCACGTCCAGACTCCTCCAGTGTCACTTCCGGTGGCGTAGAGCTCGCGATAAGAGTTGTCGTAGCCAACCGCTACACACGACGTAGCGCTCGTGCACGTCAGATTGACGAGTTCCTGCGAGGTCGAACCACTAGGCAACACGGCCTGTTGTCCGAGCCAGGTCCACGTGCCTCCAGTCAACGTGCCAGCTTCGAAATAGGTGCCGGTACCGCCCTCGCCTAAGGCCTCACAGGTGGTCGACGACGTACACGTGACGTTGAAGAACAGTCCAGCATTACCTTCAAAGTTCAGCAGCGACCGAACCCACGTCCAAGATCCGCCACTGTACGTTCCCGTGTACTCGTCCGGTGAGTTCCCATATCGACCGGTCGCCACACACGACGTCGCACTCGCACAACTCACGCCGTGCAACGTTTCGATAGTTTGCGTGAGTGGGTCGATATCGATGACGCTTGACCACGTCCAGGTTGAACCTGTCGCAGTGCCGTAGGCGTAGGTGATGTAACCGTCGCCCGTGGTTCCGACCGCGACGCACGACGTCGCTGAGGGACAACTGATACTGCTCAATGTCTCACCCCAGGTTCCGGCCAGCGTGACGGGGACGTATGCCGACCACGACCATGTCCCTCCCGATTCCGTTCCAGTGGTGTACGCCGGTGCACTTTCACCGTTCGAACCGACCGCGATGCACGTTGTCGCCGCCGGGCAACTCACGCTCGTCAAAAGGCCACCCGGGTTCGTGTCCGCGATTGCAACGTACGGCGACATCGTCCAGGTCTCGTTGGAGAAGGTTGCGGTCGCCACAATGCCGGAGTTGTATTCAGAGGTCCCGACGGCGACGCACGTCGTGGCGCTCGGGCAGGCAGCGCCCTCGAAATCAGTGCTGCGAGCGGGGGTGGGCGTCACCACATTCGTCGGACCGAATTGCAAGGGAGGGACGCCACCACCCGGGGTTCCGGACGGTGCCGGCGTCACCGGACTCGACGGGACCGAGAAGGTGCCCGTGCCGATTGCGTTGATGGCGGCGATCGTAAAGGTGTAGACGTCACCGTTGGTGAGTCCCGAGGCGATACACGTGTACATAATCGAGGTCGTCGAACCGGGACACACGTCCGTCGTGATGATTGACGAGGTTGTGTCATCGGCGCTCACCGTGTAGCCCGTGATCGGGCTGCCACCGGTGTTGCTCGGCGACGACCAATCGATCGCCACCGCTTCGTTTTCCGCAGCGACCGAGAGGATGCTGGGCGAACCCGGGTGGGACGCGCCCACGGTCGAATTGAGTGAGACGTCGGTGCTCGACGTCGTCGTGCCAGCGCTGATCAGTACATTTGCGAGTGTCTGAGAAGAATACGTCGTGGTTATCGATCCGCCACACGAGGGATCGAACACGACGCTGTAGGTACCTGGGAGGAGCCCGGCGTAGTCGTAGGTACCATCGGCCGCCGTCGTGTCACCAATTGCGAACGATTGGCCCGCCGTTGTCGCGTCGATGCACACTGATCCGACGCCGACGCCGTTGTGTGTGACCGATCCCGACATCGTGCCGCCCAGGACGAGGGAGAAATTCACGTTTGACGTGGTGGCGCCACTCGCAACCGCCTCGGGAGTTCGTGACGTGGAGTTCGCGTACGTGGTTAACGTCCCGCACGTTGCCCATTCCCAGACGTTGTAGTTCCCGGCGTTAAGTCCTGAAACCGTGTACGTCCCGTCGGCCGCTGTGGTCGCGCCGGTCGCCACGCCACCCGCCGACGGCGCCGCTTCAACGCAAACACCCGCGACGCCGGTGCCGTTGAACGATACGGTTCCGGAAATCGACCCGGTGGTAACGGCCCCTACGGGGGTCACGGTCGTCGCACACAGCACGAGGACTGACGCGAGCGCGACGAAACCGCCTCGACCAAGAATGGACTTAATTGTCCCCGACACTTATTCTCCGCTCACTACGTCCTGATTCGTTACGTCGTTGCCCAGTCGACGTACTTTCCTTCGCCAACATAATCCACGTCAAGAATCGATTACTTTTCAGGCAAAATGTGCAATCCTGTTCACGATGTCGTGACAGTTCTCTGAAGCAGTCCCAACGGGATTCGAACCCGTGCCTCCACCTTGAGAGGGTGATGTCCTAGGCCACTAGACGATGGGACCATGAAATCAACGACGCCCGAATCCTCGTCGCTGCATTCGCTCGGGGGCAAGGACTCGAACCCTGAATAACTGGACCAGAACCAGTTGTGTTGCCAATTACACCACCCCCGAAGGGCTCGGAAATCCTACCCGACAATCGAAAGAAGCTGCCAACGCCACACGTTTCGCGACTCAGTCGAACCACGAACTGAAACGTCCGAAACCAATGATGCGACCGATGCCGACTTCGAAGGTCTCCTTGGCGTAGTACTTCCACAGCGAATGCTTCACCGTGGGCGAATTGCGCACGGGTGAAGGAAACGGAGTGAGACCTTGCGACGAGGAGATGGCCATGGCGCGGTCCTCGTGAAAGGGATCGGTCACGGTGAGCACGGTCGTGATGTGATGCGCCTTTAGTTTCGGCGTGACCGTCGCGACGTTCTGCCACGTGTTGGTGCCCGCACCCACGAGGACCTTCGACGAGGGAACGCCCTTGCTCTCTAAATACGTTGCCGACACACCGGCCTCAGTGAACTGATCGCCCGGTCGTTTTCCTCCGGTGACCGCAATCCACGGCGCGCGGTCCTTGTGCCACAGCACCAGCGCTTGATTCAAACGGGCTCGCAACTCGGGCGACGGTGTTCCGTTGTCTTCGGTGGTGCCAAACACGAGGATTGCCTGCGCACGTCGAGTTGAATGCTCGTGACCGGTCAGCCAGATCTGCACGAAGGTGATCGCGAAGTAGATGATGACGACGCTGATCACTACCGAGAGGATGCGCAGGATCAGTTTTATGGGGCCAAAGATCACGCGCCGGCACGAACTAACGCGTCATGAAGTCGTTGCAGCACCTTCTCTCGTCCGAGCAGTTCCATCGACTCAAAGAGCGGTGGGCCCACTGACGTGCCGGTCACCGCGCAACGAATCGGAGCTTGGCTCTTGCGCAACGTCATTCCGAGTGGCTCGCCGAGTTCGAGGGTGGCCTCATGAAGGACGTCGGCCGTCCAGTTCACCGTTGCGAATCGTTCAATCGCCGAACGAAGCAACGTGTGGGCTGCGGGGTCGTTGCGAATGGTCTTGTCGAACGCCGCGTCATCGTAGGCAACGTTGGCCAAGAAGAAGAAACTCACCATCGCGGGAATCTCTCCCAACGTCGCGACTCGTTCTTGGACGAGGTGCGCGACCTTGGCGAACAGCGCCTCGTCGAACAGCTCGCGCGACCATGGCACTTCTCGGTCACTGGGTCGCCACTGGCTCGACCACGGAGCGACCCATGGCGTGGCGGCAGCGATGAATGCGTCAAGCGAGAGCGCGCGGATGTACTCACCGTTCATGTGCGTCAACTTCTTCACGTCGAAGAAGGCCGGCGAGTGTGAGACGTCCTCCAAGGCGAACTGTGCAACCAGCGTCTCGCGGGGCACGATCTCCTCATCACCGCGTGGACTCCAGCCGAGCAGCGCCAAATAGTTGACGAACGCGGACGAGAGGTAACCCTGGTCCCGGTAGGACTCGACAGCGACCGGGTCCTTTCGCTTGGAGAGTTTCTTGCGCTGCTCATTGA
>DATCCA010000107.1:0-4005 GCA_036511575.1 Acidimicrobiales bacterium | reverse complement strand
CGACGAGGCCTACTTCGCCATCGACGGCGTCGCGCGTATTGTGCACGGCGATCTTCCACCAATGCTCGTTGGTGGTCTCGGTTCGCTCTTCGTCCAAATGCTGCATCCGCACACAATGGCCGGTGTCGCCCAGCACTCGCGCTACCAAGACGATCCACTGGGCCGACTACTCCAAACTGCAAATTTCATCGGCTTCACGACCTACGGCACGAAACAGGAGGCCTACGCGTCGATCGAACGGGTCCTCTCCGTACATCAAGTCGTGCGAGGTTTGGCCGACGACGGTGTGCCGTATGACGCGAACGATCCCCACTTACTGGCCTGGGTGCACGCTGCGGAAACGTCGATGTTCCTGAGCGCGTATCGACGATTCGGTCAGTTGAAACTGACCGACGCGCAGGCCGACTTCTACGTCCACGAGATGGCAACGCTCGCGCGCGACCTGGGCATGATCGACCCACCCGAATCGGTCGCGCAACTCAATGCCGCGATACTGCGATTTCGCCCTGAACTTCGACTGAGCGCTGCCGGCGCCACGGCACGTGATTTCGTCGCGCGAGGCGTCGTGCGAGGACCCACACAGCGACTCGTCTATTGGCTGCTCGTTCGAAGTTCCTTCGCACTCTTGGACCCGTGGGAGTTGGAACTCCTCGGCGTACGCAGTCGACCGATCCGCAACCGGCTCTTCATCCAACCGGCGACGTGGGTGCTGTGTCGCGTGATACGTCTCTTCGTCCCGCCGCCGCCGCGTACTACGTAGTCAGTGACAGTCCTCCGTCAACGACTACGACTTGTCCGGTGACGTAGGGCGACAACGCGAGCGACACAATCACGTCGGCGATGTCGTCGGGCGTGCCACTGCGCTTGAGCGGCGCGACCGTCGAAACGAAGCCGCGCACGGTGTCCCAGTCCTTCGTCCACGGCGTGTCGACGAGGCCCGGCGCGACGGCGTTCACGCGCACTTCGGGCCCCACGACCTTCGCGAGCAGCGTCGTCATGTGATTAACCGCAGCCTTGGATGCCGCGTAGGGAATTGAAGAGCCGACCGGTCGTACCCCCGCAAGCGACGAGACGTTGACGATCGAACCTTTCGCGACGCGCAACGCGTCCATCGCGTGCACACTGAGATTCCACGTCCCAAAAACGTTGACTTCAAAGATCTCGCGCCAGACGTCGAGCGACGCCGCCTCGAGGTCTTGATGAGGAATGACTTTCGTGGTCCCGGCGTTGTTGATCAGTACGTCGAGGTGTCCGTGACGTTCGAGGACCTCTCGTACAAGTCGTGCGCAGTCAGCGTCGACGGCGACGTCGCCTTGTATATAGGACGAGCCGGGCGTGGCACTGGCGAGTCGCTCCCCCTCTGCGACGCTGCGCACGGAGTTAAAGACCACGGTGTCGCCGAGGCCGGCAAATCGTAACGCCGTGGCTTCGCCAATGCCGCTCGTCGAGCCCGTAACGAGCACCACGCGACTGGTCATGACTATCTCCTTCGCAGACGCCACGAACCGGCCCAGTGCTGTCCCGGCTCAAGGACGACGACGTCCTTGCCGCTTCGCAGCGCATCGGGCGGACAGGTCATTGGCTCCACGGCGACCGCGGTACGTCGTCGACCCTTTTCTAAGTGATCGCCCGTAAAGACTTGGAGATAGGGGAAGTTGCGGTCGACGCTCAGTTCGATCTCCCCGCCCGAGGCGTCCGCTAACACGACGGTCGCGAGACCGGAGTCGTCGCGCACCAGTTCCGTGTACGTCGTGTCGAGGGAGTGGCCATTGACGGACTTGCGGACCGTGAAGTCAAAGGCGTGGCCCTTGACGGGAAGAATCTGACCCGTGGGTAGTTGGCGTTCGTTGGCGGCAACGTACGCCGTCGCGGGAATTTCGAGCTCGGCCCCTTCGATGGTTGTCGTGGTCACGGCCAAGTACGGGTGGAACCCGACGCCAAAGGGAATCGGCACGTCGTCACGATTCGTCACGGTGGTGGTGACCGTGAGACCCATCTTTCCGAGGTGGTACGTCACGTTGATCTCACTCAGGAACGGGTACTCGGGCGTGGGGTGCAGCAGCAACGTGAGCGAGCAGCGGTTCTGATTTACCGAATCGATTCGAAACGGTCGCCAGCGCACCAAGCCATGAATGGCGGTGGCGTGGGCGGCGTCGTCGATGGCGGGATGGGCCGTGCGATCCGAGAACGTCCATTGCCCGTCACCCATTCGATTAGGCCAGGGATAGAGCACTTGGCCTCGCGCGCCGGTCGGTACCTCTTCGCCGGCGAAGCCCTCAATAACGGCGAGTCCGCCCTTCACGAAGGTTCGCAGTGTCGCGCCCACTTCGGTGATCACGGCACGTTCGTCGCCGTGCGCAATCGCGATCTGTTCTCCCGATGGAAGCATCAGCTGCTTTTCCTTCTAATCACTGGTCTGTAACCTTCGCCCGTTATCGTACGCCGTATGCGAATTCTGATCACGAACGATGACGGGGTGCAAGCGCCCGGTCTGGCCATCCTCGCCCAACACGTCGCGAAGTGGGTCGACGAAGCACCGGACGGCGAAATCCGTGACGTCATCGTCGTGGCACCCCACATGAACTACTCGGGCATGTCGTCGGCGGTCGGCGACGTCTTCTCAAGCCCTACGGTCAAATATCAGCGCTACCGGATCGTCGGGGCCGAAACAATGACCGCCTACTCCTTGGAAGCTCCCCCGGCACTGTGCGCGATCCTCGGGGCCGTCGGCAGCTTCAACTATCAACCGGACCTCATCCTTTCGGGTATCAACGCCGGCGCCAATGTGGGTCGAAGCGTCCTGCACTCCGGCACCGTCGGAGCGATACTTACCGGCGCTCAACTCGGTCTCTCGGGCCTCGCCGTCTCGGTCCAGTGGGGCGAGGACGTCCACTACGACACCGCCGCCGAGGTGGCGATTGAGGTCTTGAATGAACTGTCCAGCGCGCCATCGCGCACGCTGTTGAATCTCAACGTGCCCAACCTTCCCGCCGGTGAGTTGAAAGGCGTTCGCCGGGGACGAATATCTGGCGCCGGCATCGTGAAATCGGCCTCGCCGCGAAATGGCGGCGAGGCCCTCGGTGACGAAGGTGAGTTGACGCTCCGTCTCGGCGCAGCGACGCCCGAACTCGGCGACGTCAGTGACGAAGACGCCGATGAAGATGGCGCACTGTTGGTGGCCGGGTACGCCTCGCTCACGCCGCTTCGTGGACCACACGAAGACGACGACCCCGGACTTCACGGACTCATGCATTCCGCCCTCGCCGCGATTGCCCGACACCTCGAGTTGGTGCGCTAGACACAATGTATCTTCCGCAGGAACGGTGGACAACCCCGGCACGTTGCAGCGGTCTGGGGCTCGTATTGAGTTACGGCAACTAGTCCTCGACGGGCGTTCGGCGCTGTTGTTTCACTCGGCCACGCGCCTTTTTCTCATCAACTCGACGTACCTTTGATCCCTTTGTTGGCTTCGTTGCGCGTCGCGGCGGCATTCGAGTCAATGCCGTGGCGATCTTCTGCGCCAACTGCTCCAGCGCCGCGCTGCGATTTTGACCCTGCGACCTGAAACGACTCGCGCTGGAGCGAACGACCGTGCCAGCTTTCTCAAGGAGAAGTTCGCGATCTGCGTGACTGAGCGCCAGTGAGCTTTCGACGTCGAATGATGCGACGACGCGTGTCAGGGATCGATTGGCGTGTTGGCCACCGGGACCACCGGACGTGGTGACCCGCAAGGCGACCTCGTCACTGGGAATCGTGAGACGTGCGCGGATGAAGAGGGACCCATCATCGAGAACTCGTGGCCCGGTGGTCATCGCTCTATGGAGGGGAAGCGAACCAGTGCCAGTTGACTCGATGATGCCACGAGGACGTCGGTCGAATCGAACAGCTCAGCGTGCTCCTCGACGCGGCCGTCGCTGATAATGGTGCACCATTGACGCGCCTTCAACCACTCCCCTGCCGGAATCGCGTGGACGTACGAGGTCAACTGCAGCGTCGGTACCCGGC
>DATCCA010000106.1:0-13345 GCA_036511575.1 Acidimicrobiales bacterium | reverse complement strand
CCGCGGTCGCGGTCGCCCCCGCGATCGGAAGAGGACCATCTTCGAAGAAGTCAGGCTGGGGATCGACGACGATGATCGCGCGTCGATGCTCAGTGCCGTTCAGGTCAACCCCTTGAAGCGCCATTCGCTACGACTCATTCTCAGTGATCACTTGCGACGCCAGTGCCGGTTGACCTTCCGCCAGATTGAACGCTTCGGCGGGCAGCTCGTTGACCGCGTTCGCGGCGCGAACTCGAGCCGCGAGCACTGATGTATCGACGATCGAAACGCCGCCACGCACGAGTTCGTGCGTGAGTGCACGGTCTCGCGGGTGTGCGTGTTCGGCGTCGCGCTCACGAGGGATCATTAGTTCGGTGACTGCGACACCGTCGTCGAGCAGCCGATACGCCACTTTCGCACCACCGGTCGACAGTTTCCCGACGGAACGTTTCGCGACGGAGCGCATGTTGGACCCATCTTCAATTGCCACCAATTTGAATACGAAGCCCGGTGGCGTGTAGCCGCTCACGAGTTTCGTTCCGACGCCGAACGTGTCGACCGGAATGTCGCGCTGCAACAGGTCCGCGATTGCAAATTCGTCGAGGTCGCCGGTGAGTGTGATCTTGACGCTCGTCGCACCGCGCTGGTCGAGCAACTTTCGTGAGCGCAGTGCCGCGTCCGCAATAACGCCGGAGTCGATACGAATTGCGCCCAAGTCGGGACCGGCGACGTCGAAGGCCAGTTCTGTGCCCGCCTCGGTGTCGAACGTGTCCACCAGCAATGTCGTTGAAGGACCTTGCGTCGCGATCTGAGCTTCAAAGGCCGCGCGTTCGCTCTCGTGGGCGAGAACGAACGCGTGCGCGGCGGTGCCGGCCGTGGGAATGTCGTAGAGCATGCCGGCCGCAAGGTTGCTCGTGGCGTCGAAGCCCGCGATGTACGACGCACGTGCCGCGGCGACGGCCGCTCGTTCGTTCGTTCGTCTTGAACCCATTTCGATGAGTCGGCGTCCCCGCGCCGCGCGTACGACGCGCATGGCCTTGGTCGCCACCCCCGAGTCGAAGTTGAGAATCGAAAGCACCAACGTCTCGAGCACGATGTCGGCGAAACGTCCCTCAAGACGCAGGACGGGCGAGAGCGAAGTGAACACCTCGCCTTCCAGGTAACCGACGACGTCGCCATCAAAGCGGTAGTTGGCGAGGTACGCAGCCAGCGCCGGACTGACAACCTGGTGTGCGAGCAGCCACTCGATTGTTGGCTCATCGAACTGGAATGTTGAGAGCTCGTCAAGCAAGCGCCCGGTGCCCGCAACGACGCCGTAGCGATAGCCGTTCGGCAATGAACGCGTGAAGACTTCGAAGGTGGCGCGCGCATCGATGAGTCCTGAGGTCAGCGCACCGTCGAGCATGCTGAGTTCGTAACGGTCAGTGAGGAGTGACGATGGAGCGACGTTCAAGTGTGTGATGCCGACTTTCTAACTCGATGGCCGACGATTCCTACTTCCGAGAATACCGCCTTCGCGTAGAGAATAATCTCGCGCAACGTGTTCTTCACCGACGCACATCGCCAAAAACTTTTCTCCGCCTGTACGCTGACAACGAGCGACACGAGAGGTGGTCGAAGGTTGTCGGTGGAACCGGGTAGTCAGCCTGCATCGCGGTCAGGCTCTGTGGACTCCGACATTCGACGTCGAATGTTGAGTGGTCTGGCACTTGCGCCCGCTGGTGCGAATGTCATCATGCAACTCTCGCGCCTTCCCGTTGGCCACGCAGTCGCTAGGAGCAAGGCTCCCAGTGGTTCACTTTCGAAGCATCCAGTGAAGCGGACGAGGACGACACTCGGCTACATAATGATCGCGCTCTTCGGCTCCGAACGCGAACGAGAAGTGCTGCGCGCTGAAGTCAACGCACAGCACCGTCTGGTGCGATCGAGTGAGGGCGACGCCGTCACCTACGATGCGTTCGATCCCGATTTGCAGCTATGGGTTGCGGCGTGCATGTACCAAGGTTCCCTCAGCGCAATTGGATTCCTTCGCGGGAGTCCCGACGACGAGGAGCGCGACCTCCTCTTGACACGCTGCGCACGATTCGCGACGACGTTGCAAGTCCCAGCGGCAATGTGGCCGGGTGATCGAGCCGCGTTCGATCGATACTGGAATACTGCAGTGCAGCACATCGGCGTCGATGATGTCACCCGCGAGTTCCTGCTTGGTATCGCGTCGCTGTCATTCCTACCGCGGCCACTTGCACGGGTCCTTGGACCGCCGCATCTGTTCCTGACGAGCGGCTTTCTTCCCGAGCCCTTCCGCAAGGAGTTAGGTCTCAAGTGGACTCCTCGTCAGCAAGCGAAGTTCGAGCGCTGCACGCACGCGCTCGGCGCCGTGAACCGACACGTTCCGAGGTCGCTACGCGAGTTCCCGTGGAACGTCGTCGAATTCGATACCCGCCGGCGGATCCGTAGGGGCCGCTCCATTCTCTGAGTCGTGACCCACTTCGCGGGTGGTACATCCTTGACGCCTCCGGCTACGTAATACCAGGGCGTATCCTGCGTGAAAGACGAAAGATGGTGATGTCACAAGGCATAGGACCCGAGCCCAATCGCTTCGCTACGGAGTTATTCAATGGTCTGCCGCGGCGCTACGACGCGTTGGGCTATCTGCTCTCAATGGGTCAGGATCGAAGGTGGCGTAACGCAGTGGTGGAGAAGATCGTCGCAGGGCCCGATGATCTCGTGCTCGACGTGGCGACCGGCACGGCCGGCGTGGCGCTGGCGCTTCGCGCGGCCACGGGGGCTGAAATTACGGGCATCGATCTCAACGCCCGAATGCTGGAGGGCGCGCGCCAGAAACTGTTAAAGGGTCAACACGCGGGCGTGCGTCTCGTGCAGGGACGCGCGGAGGATTTGCCCTTCGCCGATGACACGTTCGACGCCGTCTCCTTTACGTATCTTCTTCGCTACGTAAGCGACCCGGCGGCGACGCTCGCCGAGTTGGCCCGGGTACTCAAACCAGGCGGCGTGCTCGCGGGTATGGAGTTCTTCGTGCCGACTGGACTCTGGTATCCGCTGTGGTGGTGCTACACGAGAATGGTCCTGCCGATCGGAGGACTGCTGCTTGGCGGCAAGGAGTGGTATGACGTCGGGCGTTTCTTGGGTCCAAACATCGAGGGCCATTACCGTCGCCACCCGGTCGCAGCGACGGTTGAGTATTGGAAATCGGCGGGGATGCCCGACGTGAAGGTGCAACCAATGTCGGTGGGCGGTGGGATCGTCATGTGGGCCGTCAAAGGACGTGATGGCTAAGAGCGTCGAGGGCCCGGCGTTTTACGCGACTGGCCGACGAGGCACGTGGCGTGATGTGCGTGCGCTGCTCCACCCGCCCTATACGTTGTGGCACCTCTCGTACGTGGCACTCGGAGCGATGGTGGTCGAACACGTCAACTGGACGACGCTGATAGCGACACTCGTTGCGTTCTTTCTCGCCGTGGGCATCGCGGCGCATGCGTTGGACGAGCTTCGTGGACGCCCACTTGGTACGGAACTGCCCACGTGGGTACTCTCGGGCGCGGCGGCCGTAGGACTGGGCGGCGCAGTGGCACTCGGCATTGTCGGCATTACGCGAGTTGGCTTCGGTCTCCTCTTCTTCATTGTCATTGGCTCATTCTTCGTGCTCGCCTACGACCTCGAACTCTTAGGAGGACTCGTCCACACGGACCTTGGATTCGCCGTCGCGTGGGGTGCCTTCCCGGTGCTGACGTCGGCGTACGCCCAAGCGTCATCGATATCGTGGTCCGCCGCGGTGCTGGCGTTCTCGGCGGCGCTGTCGTCGGCGGCGCAGCGTAATCTTTCGAATCCGGTGCGGATGATTCGTCGTCGAGTGACGTCGGTCGAAGGCGAGATCAGATTTGCGGACGGTTCGGTTCGGCCGATCGACCGCGACTTTCTCCTGGTACCCACGGAACGCGCCTTACGCGCACTGTCGTTCGCAATGATGGCGCTCGCGATTGCGTTCGTCCTCGCGCACCGAGGACATTGATAGGCCCATCAAAGTTTGAAGGCACACCCGTCCCAATAGGCCACGAGGTGTGGTTTTACACGCCCGCGCATTTCGACGCTGACTGACGACGGGAGCACAGAACCTCGATTGTGGAGAAGCACGTTCGGACTGCCGTCGAGCACATGTTCGTAGGATTGCGCGTTGTCACTCGCGTTCGTCGATGCGTCGAGGTAGGTCAACCCTCCAGAGCAGCACCGATTGTGGCGCACGCGTAGGAAGAGAGTGCCACCTCGCGAATTCACGAATTCGCGCGCCTGGTCGCTCAGCAAGATCTCCGTTCAAAAACCTTATCGGCACCACGGCCAACGAAACGCGTGCTCGTCGGAACCACTACTTCGAGTCCCGGCAGCGACCGACGGCAGCTTGACCAACCAGCGTGCGAACGCTACGTTGGGCACCGGACACTCGTCATTCAACAACAACTTCGGTGTGGAGAGGTTTAACGTGCGCCACGTCGTTCTCTATCAACTGTTGTCCCTCGATGGTGTGGCTGAAACACCAGACGACTTCATCCTCCATTTCGACGACGTCATGGAAGAAAATCTACGACAGGTCATCTCGGCCCAAGACACCGTGCTACTCGGCCGCAACATGTACGACGAGTGGTCTGAGTACTGGCCGAAGAGCGATGACGAACCGTTCTCGAGTTTCATTAATGGTGTCGCGAAATATGTCGTCACGTCGACCCCGCCGCTCCGGTCCTGGTCGAATACCACGGTTGCGCAAGGGTCACTGGCGGAACTCGTCGCGCGCTTGAAGCGTGAATCGGGAGGTGACATTGGTGTGCACGGCAGCGTCGCGCTGAGTCGCTCGCTCTTTGCACTGGGACTCATCGACGAACTACGACTCGTGATCGCGCCGTCGGTGATAGGCGCGGGTCGCAAGCTGTTTGAGGGTACCTCGCCCCATCGATTCGAGGTCGTCAGTAACGTCACGTCACCAACGGGCTACCTACTGGTCGGGCTGCGTTCGGTGTGAGACCAGTCGGGTCAACCTCTATAGGGAGTCAATGAACGTTCGAATGGTGGCGGCGGACTTCACAGGCGCCCCGAGTGCCCACCAATGTCCGGCATCAAGAATTGTTGCCTGACGTGCGTTGAAGGTCTTGGCGACGTCGTCGGACATCTCTTTGTTGTCGAAGGGATCGAGTTCCGCGTGCAGAACCAATCCGGGCGACGTCGTCGGGCCAAACTGAGATCCCCATGTCGCGAAGATGTTGGGAACGGCCGAGCGATACAGGTCGAGAATGCAGTTGCCCATGGTGTCGTCAGACCATGTGGCGAGCGTCACGGCATCCTCATGATTGAGGTGATACTCCTCGTAGGCACGGGCGAGTGACTCGATGGGGGCCTCGTGCAGTGCGGCGAAGTAGGCCTCACCTTCGTCCGGCGTCTGCCACACGCGAGCGAATCGGTGCCAACGCGCGTCGGGGTGCACACCAGTGGCGACGTCGGCGGTCCAGGATCGCAAGAGATCGCTGCGCGTCGAGGCGATTCGATACGTGAGCAACGCACCCCAATCGTGTCCAACGAGGTCGACGGGTTCGTCAAACTGTTCGAGTTCACCAACCAGCCACTGTGCATAGGCGTCCTTCGTGGCACTGAAGCCGTCCGGACGCGCACAGCCGAATCCCGGCAGTGAGAGCGCCACCGTTTCGTCGTCAAACTGCGCGCGCACCTTGTCCCAAAGTGCCGCTGTTTCGGGTACACCATGAAGAAAGACGATCATTGATGAAGCGTATCGAAGTGACACTCCGCCCGCGGGCGAATTCGCGTCGCGAGACAAACGTGTACAGGTACTTGATTTGATGACTGAAACGCTGCGACCGTTGTGTCGTCGTGAAGGTGCGCGAGATCATCCAGGAACTCGAGCGCGACGGGTGGGTTCAGATTCGTCAAACAGGGAGCCATCGCCACTTCAAGCACGCCACAAGTTCTGGTTCCGTCTGCGTTGCCGGCAGTCTGGGCGATGATGTTCCCAAATGAACCCTCGGTAGCGTTGTGAGACCAGCCGGACTCGAAAGGTGACCACGATGACGGAGTTCACCATCGTGATCGAGGATGCGGGTGAAAATTACGCAGCGTACGCGCCTGATGTCCCGGGCTGTATTGCAACCGGTTCATCAGTCGAAGAAGTGACAGTGACTCTCCGCGAGGCCATCGCCGAGCACCTCGAAATTCTTCGGGAGATGGGCGAGGAGATTCCGGTTCCGCATTCCCGCGCTGGCGTAATCCAGATCGCGTCGTAGTGATCGCCACTTCGATCCAAACCCGCTAGACCAAACTCTGGCGTCAACGAAGCTTGATGGTCTTAGCGTCCTATGTGCGCGCCGGAATGATGACCAGCGGAATTGTCGATCGTTCCGCTAATTGGAGACTCGTACTGCCGAGGAGGTGGCCCGCGTGCGCGCCTTGTCCTCGTGAACCAACGACCAACAGCGTTGCGGATATCGGTGCCTGCGCCGCGCGAAGGAGCACCGAGCAAGAGTCTCCGTTGTCGACGTGCCAATGCAGGCGGCCCTCGTCGAATCCAACGGCGGTCGCGAGTGCGTGTACGGCGCCCGCGAACTGTTCAGTGATGGCCTCGTGCGCTAAATGTTCGAGTATTCCAACGGCGTGGACCAACACCACGTCTGCGTCGATTTGGACAGCCAATCCGAACGCCCACGCTGCGGCTGCCTCCGAGGGGGCCGATCCATCGAAGCCCACCGCAATCACGTGTGACGTGCCGTTCACGAGTCACTCTCTGCTGCTCTGACGTCGTACGCCAAGTGGAGCGCACTGTCGCGTTCGGACTGCGCGCGTTGGATCACATCGGCGCCGGCGCCCCCATTCGTCGACGCCTCGGACTGGTAGTCACGCCCAAGGAGCGACGCCAGCGTTGCGCCAACCGAGTTGCGAAGCGCTTCAAGGTTGTAGCCACCCTCGAGGAAGAGCGCCAGACGACTGGTTGGCGCGAAGGATGCGACGCTGGATGCGAGGCGCGCGAAGTCGCCGCTCGAAAGTGCGAGATCAGCAATGGGATCGTCCCGGTGGGCGTCGAAGCCGGCCGAGACGAGCACCCACGTGGGATGAAACGTGTCAAGGATTGGCGCCGCGATGTCCTCGAACCCGCGGCGGAGGACGTCGCCGGTGGCACCGGGCGGCAGGGGGATGTTCACGGTTTGACCCAGCGCATCGACCCCGCCGATCTCTCTCGGACCGCCGCTGCCGGGATAGAGCGGCCACTGGTGGGTCGAGACGTAGAGCACGTTGGGATCGTTCCAGAAGATCGCCTGCGTGCCGTTGCCGTGGTGCACGTCCCAATCGACAATGGCGACCCGCTCACCTTCAGCGGTCAGCGCGGCCGCGGCCACGGCCACGTTGTTGAGGAGGCAGAAACCCATCGCCCTGTCGCGCAGGGCGTGATGTCCTGGCGGGCGGGCCGCGATGAAGCCGATCGCGTCGTCGCGGTGTTGCAACTCTTCGATAACCGCAATGCCGGCCCCGGCCGCGTATTGAGCGATTGACCACGAGTCGTAGGTGGCGTACGTGTCCTCGTCGATGTTCCCGCCGCCTTCGTAGCAGAAAGTGCCGAGTTCGTCGAGGTAGGAGCTGTCGTGTACTCGTGCGAGTTCCGCTCGCGTCGCCATATACGGAGCAACGAACGAGAGGTCGTCATCAAGGTGGAGATCCGCCACGCCAGCCATGGTCGCGGCCAGACGGTCGGGATGTTCGGGGTGTCCAGCCTCCTCGTGGCCCCCGTCGTCGACGTGCGCGTTCATGACCAACTTCGTCACTACGCCTCCTCTGCGTTCACTACTTCATGGGGGCCTCGACTATGACGTGCTCGACTCGCCCGGCTGGCCACCGTTGGCTCAATCGAGAATCTCGCCAGAATTATCTCGTCCTCCATTCGGGTAGTGACCGCGAAGCCCGACGCAGCGAAGACACCCATCATGCTTCGGTTATCTGCTTGCGTCTCCGCGAAGAACGTCGTAATACCGAGTGACCACGCCACGTCGGCCAATCGTTCAAGGAGCATGAGACCAATGCCCAAGTGGTGAAACTCGTCAGAAACAATGAAGGCAACCTCTGCCTCACTGGTCTCCGGAACGCGGTCAAAGCGTCCCACCCCGATGAGTTCTCCGAGGTATTCGACGATGAATGCAAAGCGGGTGACGTAGTCGACCTCCGTGAGGTAACGCAGTTCATGCGCCGAAAGGACCGGATGAAGCGAGAAGTATCGCTTGTAGATCGATTGTGACGAAAGTCGTTGATGGAAACGCTCGAGGAGCGCGGCGTCGCCGGGTCGAATCGGGCGAAGCGACAATCGAATGCCGCTGTCAGTCACGACCTCTGCGGCCAGTGCGGCGGGGTAGGTGCTCATCGGTGAGGTGCCATCAACCGGGAGACTGCCACGTCCGACCCTCCATGAATCCGAGAATCGAGCAACGCTCGGTCCCGTTTCACAGCCTAGGGAAATCAGTTACCCGGCCCACCACCGTTGCCATTGTTGCCTGGCCCACCACCGTTGCCATTATTTCCGGGCAACGTCGTCGTCGATGTCGTGGTTGACGTGGTCGACGATGGCGTCGCCGCCGCAGGGAGCCCGAGAGCCTTGGCCAAGGTCGTGAGGTCACTCTGGAGGAGCACCCCATTGGCCTTCGCGATGTGGCCACCGCTCACTCCTGTGGCGATCGTCGTGGCGACCTGTTGTAAGTCCGTTGCCGCCAGGTTCGCGTTGCCGTTGCCCGCGTCGATGACTGCTTGCTGTGCGCCCGTAGATAGTGACTGACCAACTTGGGGTCCAATGAGCCTCGCGGTCTCTCCCGTGACCACGTCGTTGACCAACTTGGTGAGGGCGTGCGAGGGTGAGGGCAACGTGGTGGTCGTGGTTGTCGGCGCGACCGTAGTGGTCGGCAAGGTCGTGCTGGTGGGCGGCGGATGGTGATCGTTCGTCCCGACGGCGTACGCGATTGCCGCACCTACGACAATCACGACCGACGCAATCGCGAGCGCCCGCCAGCCGCGTCGTACATTGGCGACGTTGGTTGTGGGCTGACGTGTCATCACGGACACGCCGGGTGGCCGGACCCTGGTCTCGTCGGCGGTGGAGCCACGCAGCTTCGAAGGACTTCCTGCGATCGTCGTGATGTCACCAGTTGAGGTGGTGGGGTCCCAGGGCGCACGGAAGGCGGGCGTCGAGAGCATTGCTTGAACTTCGGACGCACTCAACCGGTCATCGGGTTCGAGCGCGAGCATCCCCGAGAACAACAGGCGCCACGGAACTGGCAGTCCCTCCGGTAATGTCACCGGACCCGCGAGACGTCGGGCGATGACTTCGCTCGGCGTTCCCACGTAGACGCGCTCGCCGGTGAGACTCTCGAGCAACACGATGCCGAGGGACCAGACGTCGGCGCTCGGCCCGACGGCGTGGTCCTCGATCTGTTCGGGCGCCATGTAGGTCGCGGTCCCGATCATCGTTCCCGCGAGCGTCACCGACGAGCTGTCAACGAGTCGCGCGATGCCAAAGTCGGCGAGACGGGCGTGACCCTCGGAGTCAATCAAGATGTTGGCCGGCTTCACGTCACGATGCACGACGCCCTGGGCGTGCACGTACGCCAAGGCACCGGCGAGCGTGGCGCCAATGTCAGCGGTCTCGCCGGTCGAGAGATGACCCTGTTGGATCATCGCGGCAAGGCTTACGCCGTCGACGAACTCCATGACGAGGTAGGTCATGTCACCGCTGACACCTGTTTCGAGGAGCTGGACCAGTCCCGGATGTTGAAACCGACGAAGTGCCTGCGCTTCGAGCGCCGAACGACGAGCGTATTCGGCATCGGGCGAACGAACGATCTTGATGGCCACCTCCGTGCCAAAGACCTCGTCAGTGGCACGAAAGACGTCCGACATTCCACCTCGTCCGAGGAGAGCTCCCAGGCGATAACGCCCGTCGAGTAAATCCCCTGACGTACTCACCGCGTCAACCGACTCGAAAAATGGGCGACGTCCCGGCGACTGAGGCTCACTCGAAGATGGGATTTGTCAGAGTTGATGACTCAAATCTATCGAATGCCTTTTCGGGTGCGGCTACAACCTCAGCTACTACTAAACAAAGAATTTAGGAAATGCACGGCCAGTCGGTGAGAAGAAACTGGGTTTGATCAGGTATCACTACCGATTTGCGGCCCAGTCCTGCGGGCGAGTGGCGACTTGACGTGGGATGTTCGACTACTTAGTATGTTCAATGAAGTAAGTAAGTACCGCACCGAGTGCAGTGCCTGACTGATGGAGGAGCATGACTCGCAAACAGCTCGACGCTCAACCCCAACCCGAGCGTTCCTCTCACGAGGTTCCGAACGCGGGTGATCAACGGGAGCCCGCCGCTGGCTACACAACGCGGCGGGGCTCCCGATCACTTCTTCGTGATCTGAATGTCAGCCTGCTCATCGAACTCGTTCGACGCGCTGGCACCGTCTCACGCGCCGATCTCGCGCGCCAGAGTCGCCTCAGTGCGCCGACCGTGTCGACCATCGTGGACAAACTCATCAAGCGCGGCATCTTCAACGAAGTCTCAATGGCGCCGTCCAGTGGTGGTCGTCCGCCGGTCCTGTTGAGCATCGATCCCAAAGCGGGCTACGTCGTTGGCATCAAGTTGCGCGCCGAAGGTCTCACGACGGTTGTCTGCGACCTCGACGCGCAGATCGTGGGGAGTCGTGAAACCAACGCGTCTCTTGTCGGCAATCCCGCCGCTGCCCTGCTCGCCATCGAACAGGCGACCCTTCGAGTCCTGCGCGACGCCGCAATACCGCCAGCAAAAGTGCTGGGCGTGGGCGTTGGACTTCCGGGCATCATCGATACCGATCGCGGTGTCTGCACGTTCTCGCAACTGCTCTGGTGGCGCGACGTTGACCTCGCGGGTCCGCTTCGTAAGCGACTCGGGCTTCCAGTGTGGGTTGACAATGACGTCAACACACTCGCCGTCGCGGAAAAGTGGGCCGGCGACGCCCCGGACGCGCGCGACTTTGTCACGTTGAGTGTTGGCCGTGGCGTGGGACTCGGCATCGTCATCGATCGCTCCCTCTACCGAGGGGCCAACGGCGCCGCGGGGGAATTTGGTCATATCATCATCGATCCGGGCGGTGCCAAATGCGAGTGCGGTCGATTCGGTTGCTTAGAGGCCGTGGTGGGCGAGGGCGCGCTGTGTCGGGCGGTCGGCGAGCGCCTGGGCCGAGACGTGACACGCCAAGAGCTCATTACCTTGGTTCACGACGGCGACGAGGCGGCGCGAAGCGTGGTGGAGAACGCCGGTCGACGCCTCGGGTTGGCGGTGGCCAACATGATGACGTTGCTCAATCCCGAACTGCTGATTATTTGTGGCGAAGGAACCGATCTAGGGGCGACCTTCGTTGACCCCATCGTCGCGGCCGTGCGAGAGCAGACTTTCGGAAACCTCGGCCGACAGGTTGACGTGAAAGTGCAGCAGTGGGGCGACGAGGCCTGGGCCGTGGGCGCAGCAACACAGGTACTTCGCGAATCGTTCAGTCTTCCCAACTCGGACGAGAAGAGCAACGCAATTTGGCATCGGATTACCGCATGACCCCGAACGAGAGTGAGCCAACCGCTCCGGGCGTACTCGGAGACCGCGTGGATGCCAGTCGATTCAATTCACTGTTTCACGAGAGCGTCGCAGCAATTCTGCGCAACCAGTCGGATGAAGGCGCGTTCATCGCGTCGCCGGACTTCGCCCAGTATCACTTTTGTTGGTTGCGTGATGGGTCCTTTAGTGCGTTCGCGCTCGACCGAGCGGGAGAGCATGACGCATCGGCGCGTTATCACTCGTGGGTCAATGACGCGATCGGCGGCATCAGCGGCATCATTGACGACGTCATTGAACGAATGATCCAAGGCGAAGCATTGGATCCGTCAATCATGCCGCCGGCCCGTTTCGCACTTGACGGCACTGCCGTCATCGATGATTGGCCGAACTTCCAAATCGACGGCTATGGAACCTGGTTGTGGTCGCTGGGCGAACACCTCCGCGAAATTGGCAAAGACGCAGTTCCAAAGGAGTTGCGTAGTTCCGTGGCGAGAGCTGCTCGCTATCTCGCGACGTTTTCGATGAGTCCTTGCTACGACGTGTGGGAGGAGAGTGGCACTGCAGTGCACACCTCGACACTCGCGAGCGTCTATGGCGGACTGGCCACTGCGGCACGACTGCTCGATGACGCAGACCTTCAATCGAGTGCTGATGCGGTGCGTGAGCGACTCAGCCGTGACGCGCAAGAGCACGGAATGTATGTGAAGTCAAGCGAGAACGATGGCGTCGACGCGAGCGAACTCTGGCTTCTGACACCATTCGGCGTCGTTGAAGCCGACGACGTGCGTTTCATACGGACTATTGCCGCCATCGAAGATCGACTAACGCTCAATGGTGGAATTCGGCGCTACTCATCCGACGTGTATTTCGGAAGCGGCGCGTGGCCCGTACTCACGGCGTCGTTGGGATGGCACTACGCCGCAATTGGCAATCTGGACGGTGCCAAGAACTGTCTGGCATGGGTGGCGTCACACTTTGACGCCGACGGTCACCTTGGTGAACAGTTCGGTGGCGAACTGCGTGACCCCAAGCACTACAACGAATGGCTGCAACGGTGGGGTGCTCCAGCTAAGGACCTCACGTGGTCGTACGCGATGTACATCGTCTTGATGATGGTCATCGAAGATGCCGAAGGTCTGCTCGATGACGGCTCGTCCCGAAGGGTTTCTGCAAAACGATCAAGTGGAGTCAGGGACCCCTCATGAGCGAGCGCGGGTTGTGGATCGAGAAAGTGATCGCACGTTGGGGAGGGCCACCAACGAGTTCTGAGGATCAGAAAGTCGAGGGGGGAGAGCAGTAGGACCACGGCCATGGGGTCCTACAGATTTACGAAACATTGAAGACAACGGCCAAATGGCCGAATCAACAACCAAATAGGAGATAATTCTCATGAGCAGCAAGCATGTAATTGGGGGAAGGACCGCGTCGAGAGTGCCACTCTTCGTCGCATCCCTCGCTCTCATTGGCAGTGGCGCAATTGTTGGTCTCAGCACCAGTGGTGCGTCGGCCGCAACGAAGCAAAAGACGGTGACACTTCAGTTCTGGAGCACCTACAACACGGCAGACAAGGAAGCATCGACGATCGCCAAGGTGATCATTCCCAGGTTCGAGAAGTTGAACCCCGGGATCAAGGTGAATTCGGTGATCTATCCCTACTCCGACCTGTTGAACAAGTTCATCACGACGTCAGCGGCCGGCGATCCACCGGACGTTATGCGATCGGACATTGCGTGG
>DATCCA010000105.1:0-6465 GCA_036511575.1 Acidimicrobiales bacterium | reverse complement strand
GTCCACCTCGGTGTAGGTCCATCGTCGATCCGCGGTGCCCTGGAAGTACCAGTTGCTTCCGTTGTCGGCGAGGATGAGACCATAGGTTTTCATGGTTGTCAGCACCGTCTGGCAGAACGCGGCGCACTCCGATACGGGCAGTGTGAACGATGCGTTGAGTCGAAACCGGGCACCCATCGGCGGGCAGTCAGTGTTGGATTGGCCGGCTTCGTGCCGGGCGGGCCAGATGTAGCTCTCCTGTGAACAGGCGGCAGTGAAGCGAAGTGCGTGATCCAGGTTCCTTGACGCCACCTCGCTGAAGTTGACGAGACCGGGCAGGATCGGAAGGCCCGCCGCATCGGCCGAGGTGAATCCGGCGGGACGAAGCGCGTTGGAGTTGAGATTCCAGATCGCGCCGGAACCGGCGGTCGATCTGCCCGAGGGATGAAAGTAGGTGTCGTAGGTCTCGAAGAGCGTGCACGCCGGTGACGACGCCGACGTATACGGGTCGACCATCAGCGCGTGGCGATCCGAACCTCCCTCGATGGGCGTCGAGGCGGTCAGCGGATAGGAACGTCGATCACTTTCGGACGCGTATTGGAACGTCAGTCGCGCAAACGTCGTGGCCTTGCGCACGACAACCCAAGGGATGCCGTAGGGCGCGCGAGGGTTCCCGGATGGGCCGTAGTCGGGATGCAAAAACGTAGTCGACGACGACATGGACGCCAGCCAGGTCGCGCTGTTCGCGTTCACCGGTAGTCCCGTGATCGGAGTATTCCAGACGTTGTCGGAAGGGAAAACCGGGCAGTGCGTCCCCGGCAGAATCTGGCCCGCGACGTTCGAGTGCATTGACGACGCGGCAGTTGGCCGTCCCAGCGCCGCTGCAACACCGGCCACCACGCTCAGTGACGCCACCACCGCAGAAACGGTAACGAGGAGAACCGCGGCTCGGCGCCGCAGTGGGAGCGCGCGAGCGGAGGGAGGCACCTATCTGTTCTACCTGGTGCGCTCCACGAGCCACCTGGGATTGTCGAAGAGTTGTCGCGCGAGGTCACTTCGTGTACTCCTCGTCGCTTTCGAGACGGCGTCTGAACACCTGGTGACAGGCGATCAGGGGTGGGCCGCAAACATGGTGAAACTGAGAAAAGGATTATCCTTCGACGTCCGACGGCCAGATGCAACCGGCACAAAACCCAGTTTCCGTACGAATAAAGCGGTTTTGAGCCGATTGGCCCCTTAGCACAAACCCATTTGCAAATTGTGCATCCGTTGTTTAAAGTTTGTCCATTCTTTGACAAGCGCGTCGAAGTTAGCAAGGGCAGACAGTTCCGATCCCGTTTTTTCCATTTAAGGGGGAATTATGAATGCTCTGGCCAACTATCGACGACTGCGGCGACGCCGAGAGCCCGATGAAATCAACGGGTTTACTCTGTTCGAACTCTTGATTGTTATTGTCGTTCTCGGAATATTGGCGGCGGTAGTCATCGCCGCACTGGGCGGCATCACTGGCCAAAGCGCCACATCTGCGTGTCAGGCCGACGGCGCCACTGTATCGACCGCAATTCAGGCGTTCACTACGCAGAACCCGAGTGTCACTCCCACGCCGAACGGATTGCTCAAAGGCACCGCTAATGACAACAACACGGCGTACATCCAGTCGTGGCCGTCGAACGATCCGCACTACGAGTTCGCGTTGACCACTGACGGCAAATTGGCCGTCCAGTTCTCGTCCACCGACATCTGGACCAATGGGCAAACCGGCGGAGCGTCAACCGCCCTCGCGGGCACACCGGCGCTCGGCGAGTTGTACCAAGGTGCAGGCACGTGCGCCAACCTCACCTGATTCGACGACGTCGAATCTTCACAATCGAATCCCCGGCGAGACAAGATCCTCGCACTCGCTGGGAACTCAACCTCTACCTGGAGTCACTGTCATGATGCGACGCACCAACTCCCGCTTCTCCTCTCGCCGTGAAAGGAACCATCGCGTCGATCAAAAGTCGCGAGGATTCACGTTGATCGAACTGCTCACCGTCGTGGTGGTGATTGGCGTGGTCTCCACGGTTGCCGCCATGGCATTCGGACGGCTGAGCGAGAAGTCGATGTCGGCCATCTGCCAGTCCGACGGAACCAAAATCTCGAACGCCATTTCGTTGGTCAAAGCGCAATATCCCGGCACGACGATGAACGAATCCATTTTGTTAACAAGGGGTGAAACCTATGAAGGTCCCTACCTCCAATCGTGGCCGAACGATCCGCCTCACTTTGACTTCTACTTCGTCGCAGGCGTGCTCAACATTCAGTCGCCCGCAGGTTCGGCCACCACGTCGGGCACCACGCTCACCACCGGCGAGCCGTTCGCGGGCCTCTCCATCTGCGCGGGTGTCGCCTCGTAATCCGAACGAGTGCGAATCGTTCGCGGGGGACGCTCGCGCGATACTTCACGACGTGAATCCCGTCGCCAAGAGGCCGTCCCAGCGAATCCGGCGCAGATAAACTCACCTTCATCACTACTGATGGGAGTCGTAAATGGGGGCAACCGCAGCGAGCATGGGACCACCGGTGATGTTCGTCACAGACCTTGAACGTTCCAAGCACTTCTACTGCGACATCTTGACGTTCGCCGTCGTGTTCGAAGACGAGAACTCCGCCGGGCTTCAAATTGGTGAGGACATGCTTCTGCTCCTCGACCCCGAGGCGTCCAAGGACCTCCTCGTTGGTGGGGCGACCGGTTCACCAAAGGGCCGGGCCCCGATGGGGGTCTTCAACCTGTTCGTCGACGACGTCGATGCGTGGCACGCCAGACTCACTGACGCCGGCGTGGAGTTCCTCCTCGAGCCCCGGGACCGCGCGTGGGGCCGCCGTACGGCGCACTTCAGTGACCCTGACGGTTTCGTCTGGGAGATCTCGAAGGAGATCGAGTAGTCGCTCGACGTCACATGGGCCCGACATCGGGCTTCGTAGAATTCAATGATGTCTCTTTACGATCTGGTGATATTCGACTGCGACGGTGTGCTGGTTGACAGTGAACGACTCGCTGTCGTGATGGAGTCGCGGATACTGACCGAGATTGGTTGGCCGATCTCTGAGGCCGAGGTAATCCAGCGCTTCGTTGGCCGGTCGTCGAAGTATATGAAAACTGAAATCGAGAACGTCATTGGTCGAAGCATTGACTGGTGGACTGAGTTTGAAGAGCCGATTCGAATCCTCTACGAGAGCGAATTGACGGCCATCGATGGTGTGAAGGACGCCCTCGACGTAATAACGACCCTCACGTGTGTCGCCTCGAGCAGCAGTCACAGCAGTCTGGAGTTCAAGCTGGGGCTCACGGGCTTGCTCGAAAGGTTCCACGGCCGACTCTTCAGCTCCAATGACGTCGAGCACGCCAAGCCGGCACCCGACGTGTTCCTTTTCGCGGCGAGCCAACTTGACGTTGTGCCAGATCGTTGTGCCGTCATAGAAGACAGCGTGAACGGCGTACTCGCGGGGCTCGCGGCAGGAATGACGGTCTTCGCCTACGCCGGTGGAGTCACTAGTGCCAGCGAACTCGCGCGCGACGGCGTCACGGTCTTTCTCGAGATGCGAGAGCTGCCGGGGTTGTTGGCACGAATGTAGCCACACGCCTGGGCTGTTGTATTGACGGCGATCAGCGGCCGCTCATTTTCACCGGGCGACGAAGGTCGCCCTTGGGCACCGCATTGCGTCAAGGCCTTGTGTCGTTAGCCTAAGCGGTCATTGATTGCCGACGCCAAGTGCGCCGCGGCCTCGGCCTTGTACGAGAGGAACAGTGACGGCTCCACCAACTCCAGTTCCATAATGGCCCAGCCTTCGGGCACTTGGACCAGGTCCACTCGCCCGTAGAGGAGGCCGCTGAACAGTGGCTCGGACATTATCGATTCGGCGAACGAAACGGCGTCGGGCTCGGCATCGGCCAACGTGAGCTGCTCGAGTCGAAAGAGCGAGTGTCGATCGAGTTGGTCGACGTGGAGCATCGCACCTTTTCGAATCGCGTGCGAGAACGCCCCATCGATGAAGACCAGGCCGCGCTCGCCCACTTCGTCGACCGACGCGACGTACGGCTGAATCATTGCGTCGCGCCCCGAGTCGTGGAGTCGCGCAACGTGTGCCGCGGCCGCAACATTATCGCCCACGTCGTACTTTTCGGCGTCCATCGAGCCCGCGCCGACGGTTGGCTTCACGACGAAGTTCGAGTCGGGAAACTCGGGCGTCGCCCCGACGTCACAGAACGACGTAGGGATGATGCGATGTCCGCGCGACTGGAGGTCGTCCAAGTAGTGCTTGTCCGTTGAGTACTCGATGATGGGATAAGGATTGAAGAGTTTGGGCAGTGCTCGCGCCCACTCGAGGTAGTTCGCCCGGTCCTTCGTGTAGTCCCACGTCGAGCGAATGACGACCATGTCGTAGTCACTCCACGCCACGGCGGAGTCGTCCCACACGCACAACTGTCCGTCGATGCCCACATCGCGTAGTGCGTCGAGCAGTAACTGGGCGTCGGGATCGATTTCTTCATCGAAGTCGTCGCCGGCGCTCGTGGCGATCGCGACGCGTCTCACGGTGTGAAGAGGACCGTGGCGTGTTGCGCGAGCGTCGCCAGTGGACCGGGCCACACACCAAAGACAATCGTGACCGCGACCCCGAAGCCAATGACGAGGCCCGTGGCAAGCGGCACGCGAACGCGCGCGGCGTCAAGGTGGTCATCGGAGTAGAGCGCCATGGCCCAACGCAGATAGAAGAAGGCCGCGACCGCGGCGCTGATCAACGCAATCAACGCCAGCGCGCCGCCACCGGCATCCACCACTGACGCCAACACGGCAAACTTCGCGTAGAAGCCGGTCGTGAGCGGCGCGCCGAGTTGGCTGAGCAACAGAATCGCCAGCGCCCCACCGAGCCACGGCTGACGCCTCGCCAATCCCTGGTAACGCTCGATGGAGTGGTGCTCGTCGCCCACGCCACCAATGAGGGTCACGATGGCGAACGTGGCGACCACGATCGGCGCGTAGGTGATCACGTAGAACAGCGTGGCGGCGGTCCCGCGAATGGTTCCAGCCCAGACGCCGAGCAGGATGAAGCCGGCGTGGTTGATTGATGAGTAGGCCAGCATGCGCTTGACGTTGCGTTGGACCAACGCGATGCTCGCACCGACCACGGTCGTGAGCACAATGAGGATCCAGAGGATCGGTCGCCACGTGTCGAGCTGGGTCCCAAGGGCCGAGATGAGTACGCGAAGCAGCGCGGCGAACGCACCGACTTTGACGATGGAAGCCATTAGGCCGGTGACCGGCGTGGGCGCGCCTTCGTAGACGTCGGGCGACCAGAGGTGGAACGGTACGGCGGCAATCTTGAAGGCGAAACCCACGAGCAACAGTGCGCCACCGGCGTAGAGGAGGCCCGGCCGCAGGAGGACGTTCGATCCGAGGAAGTACGAGATTGACGTCAGGTTCGTCGACCCCGTCGCTCCGTACACCAGGGCCGCGCCGTAGATGAAGATTGCCGACGCGAAGCCACCGAGCAGGAAGTACTTGAGCGCCGCTTCGGACGACTTCGAGCGATGGCGATCGAACGCGACGAGCACGTAGAGGCCGATTGAGAGAATCTCGAGTCCGAGGAAGATGACGATCAGGTCGTTGGCCTGGGTCATGAGGAGCGCACCGGAGCTGGCGGCGAGCGCCAGGATGTGGAATTCGACGCCCGAGACGCGCTCGCGCACCGCCCAGTCGTGGGCCACGAGTGCGGTCATGATGACGCTCAGCGCGATGACTGCCGATGCCACGATCGAGAAATCGTCGAGGACAATGGCGTGCGCGATCGTCGTCGACGCGCCACTTCGCGACACACATCGCCACTGGAAGTAGGTGACGACAATGGTCGCGACGCTGGCCAACACAACGCTGGAGGTCGCTACAGCGAGCGGGACTTTGCCTCGGGCGAGCGCCGAGGCAAGGACGAGGGCGAGCGCGACGCCAAAGAAGATGAGGACCGGAAGGATCGCCAGGTAGTGAATCGAGGGGATGAGGAGTTTCACTTGTTCACCCCGGCCGGGGCGACGTGCTCGATCAGTTGGTGCACGGAGGGCGTGATGCGGTCAAGCACGGGCTTGGGGAAGACACCAAGCACGACGATGAGTAGCACCACGGGCACAAGAACCCACTGTTCTTTGGGCGTGGCGTCGGCCATCGTGGCGTTAGGTCCCTCAGCCTTGCCGTGGAACACGCGCTGGTAGGCCCAGAGTAGATAGAGCGCGGCGGCCACCACGCCGAAGGTCGCCACGACGGCCCACCAGGAGTGCGTCGCGAAGGTTCCAATGAGGATCAAGTACTCACTGACGAAGCCTGAGAGACCGGGAAGTCCAATGGAGGCGAGCATCACGACCGTGAAGAGCGCCGCCATGATCGGCGCCGGACCCTGGAGTCCGCGGAAGTCCTTGATCAGAATGCTGCCGCGTCGTTGTTCAATGAAGCCAATGAT
>DATCCA010000104.1:0-6588 GCA_036511575.1 Acidimicrobiales bacterium | reverse complement strand
GCAGGTGGCGCGCGATGGAAATCGACTCCTCCTGCACTTCGCCGTCATTGCCAACGACCGTGACCTTACGCTCACGACCGACGAGCTCGACTCGCACAACGCCCGAGAACTCGGCGACCTTCGCGGCGCCCTTGGGGGTACGGGCTTCGAAGAGCTCCACCACGCGCGGCAGACCGTGCGTGATGTCGCTCTCGGTCACGCCACCGGAGTGGAACGTACGCATGGTGAGCTGGGTTCCCGGCTCGCCAATGGACTGGGCCGCGATGACACCGACCGCTTCGCCAAGTTCGACGAGTTGGTGCGTGGCGAGCGAAAGTCCGTAACAGGCCGCACAGACTCCCTGGACGGCGTCGCAGGTGAGCGTCGTGCGAACACGAACGCGACCAACGGCCGAGTCCACGCGGAGCAGCTCAACGTCGTCGACCATCAACATGGTGCCGGAAGTCATCGTCGAACCGTCGGACAAGGTGACGTCCTCGGCCAGCACGCGGCCCCACAGCTTGGTCTCTAAGTGGGCGCGCTGACCGCGGGTGTCAGGAGCAACGTGCTCGATCCACATGCCGCGTTGCGTGCCGCAGTCGAACTCCTTGACAATGAGCTCCTGTGCCACGTCGACGAGTCGACGGGTCAGGTAGCCCGAGTCAGCGGTGCGAAGTGCGGTGTCACCCAGGCCCTTGCGGGTTCCGTGTGTCGAGATGAAGTACTCGAGGACCGAGAGACCCTCGCGGAACGAGGACTTGATCGGACGGGGAATCATCTCACCGCGCGGGTTGGATACGAGGCCCTTCATGGCGGCGATCTGACGGATCTGCTGGCTGTTACCTCGAGCACCGGAGTCCACCATCATGCGGATCGGGTTGTCGAACTTCGCGTTCATGGCGCGGTCAGTGGCGTCACCGACCTCCTTGTTCGCGTTCGTCCAAATCTCGATCTCCTGCTGACGGCGCTCGTCGTCGACGATGACCCCGCGTCGGTAGTTGGTCTCGACCTTGGCGGCCTGCTCCTCGTACTTCTCTAGGATCGCGGCCTTCTCCGACGTCGTGATGACGTCGTCGATGGAGATCGTGAGACCCGACATGGTCGCGTAGCGAAAGCCCAACGACTTGATGGCGTCGAGTGACTCGGCGACCTCTTGGCGGCTAAAGCCTCCCGAGATCTCCTCAACGATGGTGCCGATGGGCGTGGCGTTCTTGCCAATCAACTCATTGACGTAGCGAAAGCTGAACGGCAGCGCCTCGTTGAAGAAGACGCGACCGGGCGTCGTGAACAGTGAACGGCTCGCGCCAGTCACTTCTACGCCGGCGGCTTCTAGACGGGTGTCGAGTGACGAGCCCTCCAAGGGACGGATCTGGATCGGCGTGCGAATACCAATGGTCTTATCGGCCAACGCGTTCTCAATCTCGTACACGTGACGAAAGACCGGTGGGTTGGACCGCTCCTCGTCGGCGGGCAACGTCATGTAGTACGCACCGAACACCATGTCCTGGGCCGGCTCGGTGATCGGACGACCGGTCGCGGGCGTGAAGATGTTGTTCGTCGAGAGCATCAAGATGCGTGCCTCGGCCTGGGCTTCGGCCGAGAGCGGCACGTGCACGGCCATCTGGTCGCCGTCGAAGTCAGCGTTGAACGCCTTGCACACGAGCGGGTGGATCTGGATGGCCTTGCCGTCGACCAGCACGGGCTCGAAGGCCTGGATGCCAAGACGGTGCAACGTTGGCGCGCGGTTCAACAACACCGGGTGCTCGCGGATTACCTCTTCGAGGACGTCCCACACGACCGCCTTGCGGCGCTCCACCATGCGCTTGGCGCTCTTGATGTTCTGGGCCATCTGGGTCTCGATAAGACGCTTCATGACGAAGGGCTTGAACAGCTCCAACGCCATCATCTTGGGCAGACCACACTGGTGCAGCTTGAGCTGAGGACCAACGACAATGACGGAACGACCGGAGTAGTCGACGCGCTTACCGAGCAGGTTCTGACGGAACCGGCCCTGCTTGCCCTTCAACATGTCTGAGAGACTCTTCAGTGGTCGGCCACTCTGGCCCGCCACCGGGCGTCCACGACGACCGTTGTCGAACAGTGCGTCGACGGCCTCTTGGAGCATGCGCTTCTCGTTGTTGACAATGATGTCGGGCGCGCCAAGATCGAGCAACCGCTTCAGACGGTTGTTGCGGTTGATGACGCGACGATAGAGGTCGTTCAAGTCCGACGTGGCGAAACGGCCACCGTCGAGCTGGACCATCGGACGAAGGTCCGGAGGAATGACCGGCACTGCTTCAAGGATCATGGCGCGCGGGTCGTTCAGTCGACGTCCCTGGTCGTCACGACGGTTGAAGGACTGCACGATGGCGAGACGCTTGAGGAACTTGGCGTGACGCTGCGCGCTGAGCGGCTTGCGGCCGTCCTTCGCGTCAATCATCTCTCGCATGACCTTCTCCTCGGAGTCGAGGTCCATACGGTCAATCAGTTGCAGGATCGCGTCGGCGCCCATGCCGCCCTCGAAGTACTCGCCGTAGCGAAAGTCCATCTCGCGGTACAGCACTTCGTCTTCGATGATCTGGCGGCTGTGGAGTCCTTCGAAGGTGTCGAAGGCCTGCTTGGCCAGTTCGCGCTCTTCGGCGAAGCGTGAACGCACGCCGTCGAGCTCCTTTTCGGTGCCACGCTGCAGGGCGCGAAGTTCGGACTCTTTGGCGCCGTCGGCTTCGAGCTTGACGGCTCGGGCCTCGATCTCCTTGAGCTTGTTGTCGAGCGCCTTCACTTCTCGCTCGGCGATTTCAATCATCTCTTCGCTCAGACCTTGACGGAGTTCAGCCAGGTCGAGGTGACGCTTGTCGACGTCAACGAAGGTGACCATGTGCGCGGCGAAGTAGATGACCTTCTCCAACTGCTTGGCCTTGAGCTCCTCTTTGGGCGCGGTGCCCATGAGCAGGTACGCGAGCCACGAACGGGTACCTCGTAGGTACCAGATGTGCACGACCGGTGCGGAGAGCGCGATGTGACCCATGCGGTCACGACGGACCTTGTCACTCGTGACCTCAACACCACAGCGCTCGCAGACAATGCCCTTAAAGCGCACACGCTTGTACTTGCCACAGGCACACTCCCACGCCTTCTGAGGTCCGAAGATCTTCTCGCAGAAGAGTCCGTCCTTCTCTGGTCGCAGGGTGCGGTAGTTGATGGTCTCGGGCTTCTTCACTTCTCCCGAGGACCAACTGCGGATATTTTGGGCCGTGGCGAGTCCAATGCTCAGTTCGTCGAACTGGTTGACGTCTAATGGGCTCATGACAACTTCCTTTCGGCGGCGCGGCGGGCGTCCTCTTCGTCACTGCCTCGCTCGGGTCGACTGATGTCGATGCCGAGCTCGCGGGTGACTGAGAAGAAGTCCTCTTCGGTGTCAGCGAGGTCCACGTGGGCCCCCACCTTGTCGCGCACTTCTACGTTCAAACAGAGTGATTGCATTTCCTTGATGAGAACCTTGAACGACTCGGGAATTCCCGGCTCGGGCAGGTTCTGGCCCTTCACGATCGCCTCGTAGGCGCGCTCGCGACCCTTCATGTCGTCGGACTTGACCGTCAACAGCTCCTGGAGCGCGTAAGCCGCGCCGTAGGCCTCGAGGGCCCACACTTCCATCTCACCGAATCGCTGGCCACCGAACTGCGCCTTGCCACCAAGTGGCTGGGCGGTGATCATTGAGTACGGGCCGGTTGAGCGGGCGTGAATCTTGTCGTCGACCATGTGGGCGAGCTTCAAGATGTAGGCGTAGCCAACCGAGATTGGGCTGTCGTACACCTCACCGGTGCGACCGTTGTAGAGCGTGACCTTGCCGTCGTTGTCCCCGGCCAAGAGGCGCTTGCCGTTTTGACCATCGACGTTGAGTGTGGCAAAGGTGTGCTGGATCGTGGGCTTGTCCTTCGCGCGCTCGGTCTCGTCCCAGTGGGCGCCGTCGAAGGACGGTGTCGCCACGTAGACCGCCGGCTCAGTGCGCGGACGGGTCTTGCGGTACGGACGCGTCGCGATGTCCTTCTGGTCAGCGTGACCAGAGGTACCAACGGTGGAGTTGACTTCAATGCCCGCCCAACCGTGACGCGCGGCGTAACCGAGGTGACTCTCCAAGACCTGACCGACGTTCATTCGACTCGGCACACCGAGTGGGCTCAAGATGATGTCGACCGGCGTGCCGTCGGACATGAACGGCATGTCCTCTTCGGGCAGGATCTTCGAGATGACGCCCTTGTTACCGTGGCGTCCGGCGAGCTTGTCGCCCTCAGAGATCTTTCGCTTCTGGGCGACGTAGACCTTCACCAACTGGTTCACGCCGGGCTGCATCTCGTGGTCTTCGTCGCGGCTGTAGACCTTGACGTCGATGACCTTGCCGGACTCGCCGTGGGGAACCTTGAGTGAGGTGTCACGCACTTCGCGCGCCTTCTCACCGAAGATCGCGCGCAGCAGTCGCTCTTCGGGGGACTGCTCGGTCTCACCCTTTGGCGTGACTTTGCCAACGAGGATGTCGCCGGGCTCGACTTCGGCGCCGATGCGCACGATGCCGAGGTCGTCGAGGTCCGCCAAGATGTCGTCGGGCAGGTTCGGGATGTCACGAGTGATCTCCTCGGCACCAAGCTTGGTGTCGCGAGCGTCGATCTCGTACTCCTTCACGTGGATCGACGTGAGGACGTCGTCACGAACGAGTCGCTCGTTGAGGATGATGGCGTCCTCGTAGTTGTAGCCCTCCCACGGCATGTAGGCGACGAGCAGGTTCTTGCCGAGCGCGAGCTCGCCGTTGACCGTGCTGGTGCCGTCGGCCAAGAGGTCACCCTCGGTGACGATCTCGCCACCGAAGACGAGGGGCTTCTGGTTGATCGAGGTGTCCTGGTTCGAACGACGGAACTTGTTGAGGTTGTACTGCTTCTTCCCCAGCGCCTTGCCGTAGCGGTCAGTGACGTCCTTGTCGTACTCAACAATGATGCGGTCACCCGAGACGAGCTTCACGACACCATCGCCCTCGGCGATTAGAACGTCGCCGGAGTCGAGTGCGGCGCGCGCCTCCATGCCGGTGCCGACGAACGGCGCCTCGGGCATGATGAGCGGCACGGCCTGCTTTTGCATGTTGGCGCCCATCAACGCGCGCTGCGCGTCATCGTGCTCGACGAAGGGAATCAGTGACGTGGCCACCGAGATGATCTGCTTGGTCGAGACGTCCATGAGCTCGACCTCGTCGGGCTTCACGAAGTCAATCTCCGACGTGGTCGACGACGACTTGTTCGACGATCCAACACGAAGACCGGTACCGACCGGTCCACGACGAACGAGCACGCGCTCGGCACGGATGACGCCCTTGTCATCGACCTCGGTGTTGGCCTGGGCGATGACGAAGCGCTCTTCCTCGTCGGCGGTGAAGTACTTGATCTCACCAGTGACCTTGCCCGACGTCACCACGCGGTACGGCGTTTCAATGAAGCCGTACTCGTTGATGCGGGCGTAGTTCGCCAGGTAGCCAATCAGACCCACGTTCGGACCTTCGGGCGTTTCGATCGGACACATGCGTCCGTAGTGCGAGGAGTGGACGTCTCTGACTTCGAGTCCGGCACGCTCACGACTCAGACCACCTGGTCCCAGTGCCGAGAGACGACGCTTGTGCGTCAGACCCGACAGCGGATTGTTCTGGTCCATGAACTGACTGAGCTGCGAGGTGGCGAAGAACTCTTTGATCGCCGACATCACGGGTCGGATGTTGATCAGCGTCTGGGGCGCGATTGCTTCCACGTCCTGGGTGTTCATGCGCTCACGAACCACCCGCTCCATGCGCGAAAGGCCAGTGCGCAACGCGTTCTGAATCAGTTCGCCCACGCTGCGGATGCGGCGGTTGGCGAAGTGGTCCTGGTCGTCGATGTGGTACGTGGTCTCCTTGGCCGTGCGGTCGCGGGCCAGGTTGAGCAGGTACGTCGCGGTCGCCAAGACTTCGGCTTTGGAGAGCACGTGCATGGTGATGTTGGGACGCTCGAGCAGGTCGCCGAAGAGCTCGACGTTCTTCGCGACTTCGTCGCCCAATTTGCGGTCCAGCTTGTAGCGGCCGACGCGGCTGAGGTCGTAACGCTTCTCCGAGAAGAAGGCGCCTTCGAAGTACTGACGAGCCGCTTCGATGGTCTGGACTTCACCCGGACGAGCGCGGCGATAGATCTCGAGCCAGGCGGTCTCTTGGCTCGCGCGCAGGAAGTTCTCGGGGTTGTCCTCGAGGTTGTACTTGTCCATGTGCTTGGAGATCTCGAGGTGCGCCTTCTTCCAGTCCGCGTGGAACTGGTCCTCGAGGAATTCAAAGTGCGCCACGAAGCGCTCGAAGAAGGCCTCGTCCATTGCGGTGTCGAGTGCGCGAAGCAACGTGAAGATCGAGATGCGACGCTTACGCGCAATGCGTGCGCCGGCGTTGGCCGCCTTGTTCTTCTTCTCTTCGAGGTCGACCTGGAGCCACTCGCCGCGGCTCGGGTGAATCGTGCCCTCGAAGGCAACCTTCTCGTCCTTACCGGGCTGGAATAGCACACCGGGTGAACGCACGAGCTGGCTGACCACGACACGCTCGGTACCGTTGATGATGAA
>DATCCA010000103.1:0-3859 GCA_036511575.1 Acidimicrobiales bacterium | reverse complement strand
TCGTCCGCGGTGATGGTGCTCTGGACAATCTCTGAGTAGACGTGTGCTTCGCGCACCCGTCGTGCGATCAGTTGGGCGTACTGGGCGCCGAAGTCAACGACAAGGACGTCTTGCGTCAATGTCCCATGCCGACGCCCTGGGAGCGTTGCAACTGCTTTCCTTCAGTCTGGATCGACGGAGCGAGCATGATCTCGGCCTTCTGGAACTCCTTTAGCGTCTCGTACCCACAGGTGGCCATCGACGTGCGAAGAGCTCCGAACAGGTTGAGCCGACCATCGTTTTCGTGCGCCGGTCCGAGCAGGACTTCCTTCAATGTGCCGCGGACCTGCGTGCGAACGCGCGTGCCGCGTGGCAGCGTCGGGTGGAAGGTCGCCATGCCCCAGTGGAAACCGCGGGCCGGTGCTTCGACGGCACTGGTCAACGGCGAGCCGATCATGACGGCGTCCGCGCCGCAGGCAATCGCCTTGGCGATGTCGCCGCCCTTGCTCATGCCACCATCAGCGATGACGTGGACGTAGACGCCGGTCTCGTCGAGGTGACGCATGCGAGCGCCCGCGACGTCGGCGATGGCCGTCGCCTGGGGAACACCAATGCCGAGCACGGCACGTGACGTGCACGCGTTGCCCGGCCCCACACCGACGAGCACACCGGCCGCGCCCGTGCGCATGAGGTGCAGTGCGGCCTGGTAACTGGCACAGCCGCCGACGATGACCGGAAGTTCGAACTCACGGATGAATTTCTTCAAGTTGAGCGGCTCGACGGTCTTACTGACGTGCTCAGCCGAGACGACGGTCCCTTGGATGACGAGGATGTCCAGGCCGGCGTCGAGGATGGTCTTGGCCATCCAGTCGGTGCGCGCCGGAGTGACCGAAGCCGATGTCGTAATGCCCGCAGCCTTCATCTCCTTGATGCGCTGCGCGACGAGTTCGATCTTGATGGGCTCCAGATACATCTGCTGCATGCGCGCGGTGGCCTTGTCGTCGTCGAGTTCACGAATCTCTTCAAAGAGCGGCATGGGGTCCTCGTAGCGAGTCCACAGTCCTTCGAGATTGAGGACGCCCAGGCCACCAAGACGACCGAGTTCAATAGCGGTGTCGGGCGACATCGCGCCGTCCATGGCCGAACCGAGAACTGGCAACTCAAATTTGTAGGCGTCAATCTGCCACGAAATATCAACGTCTTCGGGGTCACGCGTGCGACGCGAAGGAACGATGGCAATGTCGTCGAAGCCGTAGGCCTGCCTCGCTGATTTATAGATGCCGATCTCTACTTCCGCCATTGCTTCCTCCGCTTAAGAAACAGCACCCAAAATTAGGAATGCGTTGAAAAGATTCTACTAGGCGAAATTAGGACCGGACCCCTTTGCCCTCGGGCCATTCGACGCCGGTGACGATGCACAGCAACTCGGTGACGACCCTCGCCGTCGCGCCCCAGAGCAGGTCGTGGGGCAGCTGAAAGAGGTAGATCGGGAAGTAGCCCTCGGCGTCGGAGTGGAAGGGACTATCGCTGCGATGCCACCGCTCTTCGAGGAATGCGCCATCGGCCAAAAGATCGGCGAGCGCCACGCTGAACGCGAGCTCGACTTCGGCGGGGTCGGTCACCATGACTGGACGTTCCTGGAGAAAGCCGACGACGGGAAAGATCGACGACTGGAAGGCGAATGTCACGATGGGACTGAACGAGCCAATTGTGGTTATCGCGGATGGTGCAATGCCGACTTCCTCCTGCGTTTCGCGAAGCGCGGTCTCGATCGGCGTCTCGCCCTCGTCACTGCGCCCACCCGGAAAGGCAATCTCGCCGCGATGTTCGCGCAACGATGTGGAACGCCTCGTCAGAATGATGTGCGTCTCGCCTCCTTCTTCGAACAACGCCAGGAGCACGGCCGAGCGACGAGTGATCTCTTGGGGATCAGCGTCACCAACCTGGTCCATGACCGAAGGATCTCCCGGCACGATCACCGTCTCATTGAGATACGTCGCGTCCTTCAATCGTGCCGCAACGAGTTCCAGGGTGATATTGGTTCGTGCAGTTAATGGCAAATGCGACCACGGCGCGGGGCGACCGGCTCGAATGTCATCTGGTTCGGGAAGAGTTTGGGGGTACCGGTGTCCCTCAAAACGCGCCGGCCTCACGCCGTCTGGCGCCATTGTGAATCTCCCCTAAAGTACATAGTGCGCTGCACGCCCTCACCGCATTTTATTCGGTCCCCATGTCGCCCAATCAGGAGAATCCCCCTTCATGAAGTCTCTCGCTCGTTATGCGTATCGACGCCGCTGGCTGATTCTCGCCGTCTGGGTCGTGCTCTTCCTCGGAATGAACGCCCTCTCCCAGACCTTTGGCACCGCCTACGCCAACACCTTCACTCTGCCCGGGACCAATTCGACCCACGCGCTCTCATTGCTGCAATCCAATTTCAAGGGCAAGTCCGGTGACGTTGACGAGATCGTCTTTCACGCGCGTACGGGCACGATCGCGAGTCACGAGAAGGAGATTCTCGCGATGGACAAGAAGGTGGCCAAGGTTGCTGCCGTCGCCAGCGTCATCTCGCCCTTCGTGGGTGGTTCGTTCCAGACGAGCAAGAACGACAAGATCGCCTTCTCCGTGGTGTACTTCTCCAAGCAGGGTTACAAGCTAAAGAGCGCGCAGGTTCAGCCAGTGGAGAACGCCGGCATCACCGCGCGCTCGACATCACTCGACGTCGAGTTCGCGGGCAACGCGTTCGAACAACTCGCCGCCCAAAAGGGCAGTCCGGACCTTATCTACGGACTCATCCTCACGGCCATTGTCCTTTTTCTGGCTTTCGGCTCACTCTTTTCAATGTTGCTGCCACTATTGGTCGCGATTGGCGCCGTCGGCATCGCCACCGCGTCGACGACGCTGCTCAGTCACGGGCTCTCGATCGCCACCTTTGCGCCCATTTTGGGATCGCTCATTGGACTGGGCGTTGGTATCGACTACGCCCTCTTCATCGTGACCAGGACTCGACAAGGGTTGAAGCGCGGCTTGAGTTCAGAAGACGCGATCATCACGGCGGTCAACACGTCAGGTCGCGCAGTGCTCTTCGCCGGATCAACGGTGTGCATTGCCCTGCTCGGCATGCTGGTCTTGCAGCTCTCGTTCTTGAACGGCGTCGCGATCGCCGCGTCCTTGACGGTGTTGATCACGATGTTGGCATCGCTGACGTTGTTGCCCGCACTGCTCGGCTTCTGGGGAGATCACATCCTCAGCCGGCGCGAGCGACGTTCGTTGGCGGCGAACGGTCCCGAGCCGATTGTGACCAACTCGCGATGGCAGCGCTGGGCCGACATCGTTTCAAAGCATCCGCGAAAGCTCTCGCTCGTCGCGCTGGTGGCGATTGTCTTCATTTGCATTCCCTTCTTCTCGCTGCATCTCGGTAGCTCGGACGCGGGAACCGACCCGGCGAGTTCGACCACTCGGCAGGCCTACGACCTACTCGCTCAGGGGTTCGGGCCCGGCGTCAACGGACCGTTGCAAGTCGTCGGTTCGATACGCGGCTCCAACGACCTCACGACCATGGTGGCGCTCGACCAGAAGCTGAAGGGAAAGCCCGACGTCTACGAGGTGGCACCGTTGCAGGTTTCAAAGAACGGCAAGGTCGCGGTCATCAATGTCGTGCCCAAGACCAGTCCCGATTCCAAGGTCACCGAGAACCTGATCGCGACGATTCGAAATGACTACATTCCGGCCATCGACCATACCCATACCGGCATCTACGTCGGTGGACTGACCGCAATCTTCGTCGACTTCGCGCAGGTCTTCACGTCCAAGATCCCGTTGTTCGTCGGTGTCATCGTGCTGCTCGGGTGTCTTTTGTTGATGGTGGCGTTCCGCAGCATCG
>DATCCA010000102.1:0-26446 GCA_036511575.1 Acidimicrobiales bacterium | reverse complement strand
GTGCGCATGTTACATTTCGATACCTGGCGCGCCCGCAGCAGGTGCGAACACGAACACTGAGAAAGAGGTCGAGATGTCCGAAGTAGCCGAAGTGGTTGGCAGTGACGCCACGGAAAATAGTCTGCGACACGGGGTCCTCGGCCTTTTCGACTCGACCATCATGGGCATTGCCGGCTCCGCACCCGGCTACTCGATCGCGGGTACGGCCACGGTGTTGTTCGTCACCGTCCTCTACGGTGGTGCCGCCGCACTGCTGTACTGCGGGATCTGCATGTTCGGTATCGTCTTCGCGTTCAGTTACCTGAGCCGAGACGATTCGCACGCGGGCGCCGCCTACTCTTGGGTCCGGAGAGCCATCCACCCCTTCTTCGGCTATCTGTCGGGCTGGGCGCTGGTTGTCTCCGCGCTCCTCTTCATGGTGATCGCGACGTTTCCGGCGGGTGGAAGCGTCATCAATATCTTCACTTCGTCGGCGCCCAGCAAGACGGCGACCACGATTATTGGAGCCATCTTCTTCATGCTGATGGTGGCCGCCGTGGCGGCCGGCGTCACCGTGACCGTCAAGGTGCAGATCATCATGTCCACTATCGAGGTGGCCCTGCTCGTTCTGTTCGCAGCGCTGGCGCTGTTCCACGCCCATCACGTGACCAGCTTCTCCTGGAACTGGTTCTCCTGGTCCGTCTTTCATCACAGGGGTTCGGGAACGTTTGCTGCCGGCGCGTTGATCGCCGCCTTCTTCTATTGGGGATGGGACGTCACGGCGAACCTGAACGAGGAGACCAAGGAGCCCAAGACCACCTCAGGGATGGGTGGCGTCATCGGGGTCATCGTCGTATTCCTTCTTTTCGAAGTGTTCACCGTGGCGACGAACCTCGTGCTCACACCGGCGCAGTTGCAGAATCCGAACAACTCGTCGGACATTCTCGCGGTCCTCGGTCAAGCCGTGTGGCACGGCTGGGGCGGGAAGCTCTTGATCCTCGCGGTAGTCCTTTCGACGGTGGCCACGCTCGAGACGACGCTCATTCAGGTGACACGCACGCTCTTCACCATGGGCCGTGACAACACGCTGCCCAGAGCGCTCGGACGAATAGACAAGGTGAGAAAGACGCCGGTCGTGGCGACGATGACAGCGGCGATCTTCTCTCTGCTCCTGTTCGTCGGGAGTTCGTACGTCGGTTCGGTGTACACGATCCTGAGTGACGGCGTGACCGCAATCGGACTGCAGATCTGTATCTACTACGGCCTCGCGGGGTTGTCGGTCGTCATCTTGTATCGCCGACAACTTTTCCAATCCGTTGGGAACTTCATCTTCATGGGACTGTGGCCACTCGTCGGAGCCGTGTTCATGGGTTACGTGTTGGAGAACCAGGTCAACTCGCTGCGCACCAGCAACCCCAAGGCTCTGTGGATCGGACTGGGAACGATGGCGTTGGGATTAATTCCGCTCTTCTACTACTGGGCGAAGGGCAATCCCTACTTCAAGATGCCTGACAAGCTCGATCGCCACGCGCAGCAGATTGAACTCAAGCAGATGGAGGAGCTCCTGTAGCCCAATCGGTAGGGGCCATGGGATTCGCATTTCCCCTGGAAGTTCTCATTCGGTCGTGATCAACGCGACCTTGTACATCGATGGATTGCGCGTCGTCTGTTGGTTTGCCGGTACCGTCGTCTGGCCTCTGGGTCTCGTGCGGCGCGCAACGAAGAGAGCGTGCGACAGCGGCCAACAGTTCGCGTCCATGCGTCACGCGTGACCTCCGTGTCGTTCATTTCTTCCAAGAGCGCGGCGAAGGAATTTGCTATAAGTTCCCCGTTGGCGTCGAATGGCGTCGACATTGAAGGGGGATTATGTATCTATTAGCAAGGCAGATCAATCTGAGGGGACTGGACTTCGAAAAATGGGCCGTGGAAATTGGCGCAGCCGCCGCGGCCGGTCTGGGCAACGACGTCGGAGTCTGGACCACGGTCCTATCACCGGGCGTCGGCACCGTCACGTGGACGTCGATGTGGGAGGACTTAAGCGCCGTAGAAAAGGGTTTTATGAGCATCAACACGAACGCCAAGTACCTAGAACTCGCCGCAAAAGGAATTGATTTCGTGAACGGTCCGATAAATGACACGTTGTACGAGACGGTCTACGCGGGAAACGCCCCGTCCGAGGACGCGACGTACGTCGGCACCGTCTCCGCGGTGTGCGCGCCAGGGAACTACGCCCGCGGAATGATGGGCGGCGTTGAGATTGCCCAAGCGGTGGAAAAGGCGACCGGCGTGTCAACGGGATTCCTCGCGGCCCAGACCGGTCCCTACGGCTCAGTCATCTGGATCGCGGGCTACAAGAACATTGCGGCGTTCGAAGCAGCACAGCACGCCTTGGCCGCGGACACAAACTTCGTCGAGTTGATTGACGCCACCACCGGCGCCTACCAGCCAGACTCGACCATCACGCAGTCAACGTTGCACATGAGGCTCAATTAGGCCCAATCCACCGGGGTAGTGGAAGTTGCAAGATTTCGGACGGCGCACACTTCGTATCCTCGACACATTCACTCGTAGTCGTGGATACGAAGTGCGAAGTGCCGCGTGACGTGCCCAATACTGGCAACTCAAACTCGCATAAGCGTTGGCGTTGTCCAACTAATGGGGTCAAGCCAAATCGGTGGAGGTGATGGGATTCGAACCCACTGCCTCTACATTGCGAACGTAGCGCTCTACCAATTGAGCTACACCCCCGAAGAGGCTTTAACTTTAGCCCAACGCCTGTCGCTGTAGGGGCTGGCGCTCCCAGCCGTCGCCGTACTCTTCGTCGTACTCGGCGTCGAATTGATTGGTGCTCTGAAGCGCGCTGTCGATGTAGAGGGGCTGGATTGTGGCCAGTCGGCGGGGCTGGGGAATACGCACTCCGAGCGACGATTCTTCGAGGTAACCCTGACTCACGGCGTAGAGGGCGAGCGCGACAAAGCTAACGACGCAGACCCACGACGCGACAGCGACGTCGGTGAACAACGCGTAGCCCGACACGAACGAAATGATTGTCAACACTGCCGCGCACAAAACGAGACGCACAAACATCATCTTGCGTCGAGACTTCATTGAGCGACGGCGAATCGGTGCTTGGTAACTTCGTGTCACGGTCGTTTCATTGGGCACCGATGAATAGGCCTGCGCGTAGCGGTTCATGCCAGACTCGCGACTCTGGGTTTCCTCGTCGAAGTCGTAGTCATCGCTCCACTCGTCCCACGAACTACGTGTCTCCAACGAACGGTAGGTGTCATCGGCGTGAACGACGGTCAGTCGAGGGCGCCGAACCTCCTCTGCAACCTCGGTTTTGGCTTCGTCGGGCCGGTCCAATCGGTGGGCCGGCGACACGGAGTACTCCTGGCGGCTGAGGACCTCGTGCTCGGCGTGGAAGGAATCAATCGAACGTTCGGGACCACCGTCTCGGAGCCGTCGGATGGCCACGGGTGCCAGAAGGGCCACCCAAAATAGGGCCAGGATAATTAACAGCACCCGACCAGCCTCACAACCGACGACCTTGACATTGCAGTCAAGGTTACGGGTGTTTTAAGGGTTTTTGGTGGATGTCACGCCTCGTGGAGGCCGCACTCTTCCTTGTCGGCACCAACCCAACGACCCGATCTGCGGTCGCCGGGAATGAGTGGTTTTTCGGTCATCGCCGCGCACCCAATTGAGGCATAGCCCTGAGCCCAGAGGGGATTCTCGGGTAGGTCGTTCGACGTCAAGTAGTACGCAACGTCGTCGTCGGTCCACGTGGCGAGGGGGTTCACTTTCACCAACTGGAATTTCTCATCCCACATCAGGGTTTTCATCGTTGCCCGCGACGGTGCGTCAACGCGTTTCACCGACGTAATCCACGCCGATTTCCCCGCGACCGCACGCCCGAGTGGCTCCACTTTGCGAAGTTCGCAGCACCGTTCTGTGCCGCACGGCCACTCTTTCGCCTCCGCTGGGGGCTTCGTGCGCGTCATGTTGAGCGACCACTCGCGTTCAATCCGCGATGCGAATTCGAGCGTCTCGGGGAAGTGTCCCCCGGTGTCCAAGAAGATGATTTCAGAGTTGGGACGAAGTTGATGAACCATATGCAGCAACGCGACGTCTTCGAACGAACATGCCACTGCGACGTCGTCGTTGAATCGCTCGAAGGTCCACTGCAGAATTTGGATCGGCGTCGATCGTTCGAAACTGTCGTTCACAGCCTCGAGTTCATCGAGGAGGTCACCGGTCGGTGCGATCAGGGGCATTTGCTCAACGGCCTTACATTCTCGAGTGTTTTACTAGGATATACGGAGACCCAACGGACTATGACGACGACACCCTTGCGCACCTCCCACGCCACCGACCACCTCGACCTTCTGGAGTCCCACGCCATTTTCATCCTCCGAGAGGTGGTGGCGGAGTGCGAACGCCCCGTCCTGCTTTTCTCGGGCGGCAAGGACTCAGCGGTCTTATTGCACCTCGCCGTGAAGGCGTTCGCGCCCCAGCAACTGCCCTTCCCGGTCATGCATATCGACACCGGGCAGAACTTTCCCGAAGTCATTGACTTTCGCGACGCCACGGTAGAGCGCGTCGGCGCGCGTCTGGTCGTCGCCAAAGTACAAGACTCGATCGACCAAGGCAAGGTCGTCGACCCCGGGCTCATGGGTTCGCGCAACCGGCTCCAGACAGTGACGCTCCTCGATGCCATCAACGACAACAACTTCGACGCCGCCTTCGGTGGCGCGCGCCGCGATGAGGACAAGGCCCGCGCCAAAGAGCGGATCCTTTCGTTCCGCGACACCTTCGGCCAATGGGACCCGCGCAAGCAACGTCCCGAACTCTGGCAGCTCTACCAAGGGAAGGTGAACACCGGCGAACACGCGCGCGCCTTCCCCCTCTCGGACTGGACCGAACTCGACGTGTGGCAGTACATCGAGCGTGAGAGCATGGCGTTGCCCGACATCTACTTCGCCCACGATCGCGACGTCGTACTGCGCGACGGCATGTACTTGGCCATTGGTCCCTTCGTAGAACCACGAGAGAGCGAGACCGTCGAGCGCCTCACCGTTCGCTTTCGCACGGTAGGTGACGCGAACTGCACGGGCGCGGTGTTGTCACGCGCGAGCACGTTGAGCGCCATCATCGAGGAGGTCGCGCTCGCCAACGTCTCAGAGCGCGGCGCGACTCGGGCCGACGACAAGTTCTCTGAGACCGCGATGGAAGACCGAAAGCGCGAGGGGTACTTCTAAACATGCAGTTAGCCACGAAGGATCTACTGCGTCTCGCCACGATCGGGTCCGTCGACGACGGGAAGTCAACACTTATTGGTCGCCTACTCGTCGACACTCGTCAACTCTTTGACGACCAACTCGACGCCATTGCCGAAGCCTCCGAGAGGCGCGGCGTGGGGGACCTCGACCTCAGTTTCGTTACCGACGGACTTCGCGCGGAACGCGAACAGGGCATCACCATCGACGTCGCCTACCGCTACGCCACCACGCCCACGCGCAAGTTCATTATCGCGGACTGCCCCGGACACGTGCAGTACACCAGCAATATGGCGACCGGCGCGTCGACCGCCGATCTCGCGCTCGTCGTTCTCGACGTTGCCTCGGGGCTCAAGGAGCAAACTCGGCGCCACCTGTGCATCGCGGCGCTGCTCGGCGTGCGATCAATCATCGTCGCGGTCAACAAGATGGACGCCGTCGACTGGTCCCAATTGGCCTTTGACCGCGTCGTCGATGAGATCGTCACACTCTCACGCGAACTGGACTTCACATCGGTCTCCATAATTCCCGTGTCGGCGCTCCTCGGCGACAACGTCGTCGAGTCGTCGAGCAATCTCCCTTGGTACGACGGTCCGACGGTCCTGGACGCCCTGGAGCGTTCTGAGGCCGGCGCCTGGGAGCACACCACGACCCAGGGTGCTCGACTCCCGATTCAGTGGGTCCTTCGCCAACCCGGCGGCGGTCGCACCTACGCCGGAATGGTGAACGGTGACACGATGCGCGTGGGCGACCGCGTCACGCTCCTGCCCGCCAACGTGGAGACGACCATCACGTCAATTCATTTCGGTGGCGACGAGATCGACGACGCCACGGTCGGCCTCGCCGCCGATCTGGGACTGGCCGCCGAGACGAACGCCGGACGCGGTGACCTCATCGCTACCGCTCCCCTGCCGACGGTCTCCAATGAACTCAAAACGACCATCTGCTGGTTCGGAGAGAAGCCCCTCGTGGTGGGCCAACGACTCCGCCTGAAGCACACCTCGAAGGTCACGCCAGTCCGGATCAAGATCATCAACGGTGTTATCGACATCGCGAAACTAGACATCGACGATTCAACGACGCTGAACACCAACGACATTGGCCTCGCCACCTTGCAGACCGCGGAACTGCTCGTCGTCGACGACTACCGCGTGAATCGCGTGACCGGAAGCTTCGTCCTCATTGACGAAGCGACCAACGCAACCGTGGCGGCCGGCATGGTCGGGCACGCCAGTTTCCTTTAGCTAAGACTGCACCAGCATCGCGATCAGCGCGACGCCCAGCAACGCCAACAACACGTCAACCGATTGGACGAAGTCCCGGCCCCGTTGCGGCGAGGCCACGCCGTCGTGGGCAATCATCTGGCTCAGCACCTTCTCCTTAGGTAGCGTGCGTGCTTCGAGGTGGCCGGCGGCGGCGAGGTAGCAGAGGATGCCCACGCCGATCCACGGCTTGGTGAGCGAGAGCGAACTGTTGCCGGCCAGCGACAAGATGACGCCGCTCACCGGCAGGACGTGTAGCACCCGCGCCGCCCAATTGTGGCGACTGGGAAACTTGGCCTGCTGCACCGGCGCGTCGGCGCCACGCGCCACCGCCTGTCCGGCAACACGCATCGCAATGAACACGATCAAAATATCGACGGCCGCGATGACGTGAAGCAAGAAGACCAGATCGAAGGGGACCGACGTGGCGATCATGCGCCCTCTAAGAGCGCCTGCGCCGCCTGGTACGGGTCGGTCGTGCCGGCGAGCAACGCACTCACCTGCGCCTCGTACGCCTCGCCGTGGGCCAGGGCGCCCACGCGTGAACGAACCGTGGCCGTGATTACCTTGTCGAGTTCGACGCGCATCCGCGCGCGTCGACGATGCTCGAGTCGCCCATCGTCAAGGAACCTGCGGTGCGCGACCACCGCGTCCCATAGTTCAGTGACGCCACCATTGGTCGTCGCCACCGTTTCGAGAATGAGGGGGCGCCACTCGTGTTCGCCGCCGAGATCGAGCATCTGTTCGAGGTCGCGACGTGTCTCGCGCACGCCGGCGCGGTCGGCCTTGTTGATGGCAAAGATGTCGGCCACTTCAAGGAGTCCGGCCTTATTGGCCTGCATGGCGTCACCCCATCCGGGATTGACGACGACGATGGTCGTATCGGCCGCCGAGGCAATCTCCACTTCCATCTGTCCCACGCCGACGGTCTCGACCAACACCAGTCGGAAGTTCGCGGCACCCAACACGCGCACGGCGTCGGGCACGGCCAGTGAGAGGCCACCCAGATGGCCCCGCGTTGCCATGGAGCGAATAAAGACGTGCTCGTTCGTGGCGTGACCCTGCATGCGAATCCGGTCACCGAGGATTGCGCCACCGGTGAAGGGCGAGCTCGGGTCGACGCAGAGGACGCTCACCTCCCCAAAGGGGTCGACGCCGTCGAAGGAGCCGCGTTCAAGTACGACGTTGATCAATTGGTCAGTCAGCGTCGACTTACCGGCACCGGGCGCTCCGGTGATCCCAATGACGTACGGCGCCAAAGACCGGTACGCCAACGCCGCGGTCGTCAACTGCAACGTGCCCCCCGACTCGACGAAGGTGAGGAGTCGCGCCAGCGCGGTTCGCGAACCCTCGCGAGCTTGGGTCATGAGCTCCGCTGGATCTCGAGAGATCATTGGTTCCGTTCGATGGCCGCGCCGAGATGGCGAAGTCGACCGACGAAGTCGTCGTAGCCGCGGTCCATGTGATCGAGTCCCGTGACGGTCGTTTCTCCTTCGGCGACGAGTCCGGCCAGAATGAGTGCCGCGGCCGCTCGGATATCGCTCGCGTGCACGGACGTGCCCACCAAATGGTCGACGCCGCGCACCATGGCGTGATGACCTTCGGTGGTGATGCTCGCCCCGAGGCGCACCAACTCGTCCACGTAGCGGAACCGTCCGATGAAGAGATTTTCCGTGACCACCGAGACACCGGTGGCGACACTCAGCATGGTGGTGATGAGTGGTTTGTAGTCGGTCGCGACGCCGGGATAGGGCAACGTCGCGACGTCACAAGCGCTCAGGCGCTTCGGCCCTCGCGCACTTACTCCCTCGCCGGTCACGTCGACGGTGCCGCCCATCGCTTCGATCTTTCTCAGCAGCATCTCCATATGTTCGGGGTGTGCGTCGATCACGCGTACCTCGCCGCCAGTAATGAGACCCGAGGCTAAGTAGGTTGCCGTCACGACTCGGTCAGTCACGACGTGGTGGCTCGTTGGCGTAAGTTCCGCGACGCCGTCGATGGTGAGACGAGAGGTGCCGAGTCCTTCTATGCGCGCGCCCATGGCGATCAGTTGGCGACCAAGGTCCTCGACCTCTGGCTCGCGAGCCGCGTTGTCAATGACCGAGCGTCCTTCGGCGAGCGAACAGGCCATGAGGAGGTTGTCGGTGGCGGTGTGACTCGGGTACTCGAGCGTGATGCGCGTTGCCCGCAGTCGATCACGATTCGTCTCGGCACGAATCGAACTGCGGTCATTGTGAAACGTGGCGCCCATCGCGGAGAGTCCATCAGTATGGAAGTTGATTGGACGCTGACCGAAATCGTCACCGCCGGGCAACGCCATGTCCGCGCGACCACAGCGTGCGAGCAGCGGACCGAGAATCACAATGGAGGCGCGCATCGCTTCGAAGAGATGCGACGGAGCGACCGGGTTGATTTGCGAGCAGTCAGGCACCACAATCAAACGTTCGTGTCGCGCCGGTCGCTCGACGGTGCAGCCGAGGGCCGTGAGCAGTTCGCCCATGACCACGACATCGGTGATTTCGGGAACGTTGGTGAGCCGGTGCTCACCGCTGGCGAGTAGACAGGCCGCCATCTCCTTCAACACCGCGTTCTTGGCGCCGAAGGCCTGGACCTCGCCTTCGAGGGCGCCGGCGGGTTTGACGACCAGTGATGTCACGCATCAAGTATCGCAGTTCGGATGAAATGGTCCGGGACGAGGCACTGACCCGTCTTGTGAGTACGCTGGCCTCGTGCTGCAACCGTCCGAACCGGACCGAAATATTGCCCTGGAGATGATTCGCGTCACCGAAGCGGCGGCCATCGCCGCCGCGCGTTGGTCAGGTCGTGGCGACAAGAACGCGGCCGACGGCGCCGCAGTCGACGCAATGCGCTTCGTGCTGGGAGCCATCGCCATGGATGGCATCGTCGTCATTGGTGAAGGTGAGAAGGACGCTGCCCCGATGCTGTACAACGGTGAGCGCATCGGCGACGGTCGTCCGCCGATGGTCGATATCGCGGTCGACCCGGTTGACGGCACGACATTGACCGCGATGGGTCGCAATGGCGCGCTTTCTGTCATCGCTCTGTCGGAACGCGGCACCATGTTCAATCCCGGTCCGTGCGTTTACATGAAGAAGGTGGCCGTAGGACCACGCGGTCGCGGCTCCGTCGACATCAACGCGTCGGCGACCGACAATCTCTTCGAACTGTCCAAGCGCTTGAAGAAGCCGGTGCCCGAACTCGGCGTCGTGATCCTGGACCGCCCCCGCCACGAAGCTCTCCTCGCCGAAGTGCGAGAGGCCGGAGCGCGCGTGCTCTCAATCTCTGACGGCGACGTCGCCGGGGCCATTGCCACCGGCTGGCCGAACTCGGGCGCGGACGTCCTCTTTGGCATCGGCGGCACGCCAGAAGGCGTCATCGCCGCGGCGGCGCTGAAGGGACTCGGTGGCGAAATTCAAGGGATGCTCGTCGCACGCGATGACGAGGAACGCACCTTGGCCGAGAGCCTGGGTTACGACTTCTCGCGGGTCCTAACGACCGACGACTTGGTCGCGAGTGACAACTGCTTTTTCTCGGCGACCGCCATCACCGACGGCGACTTTCTTCGCGGCGTCCGCTTTCACGACTTCGGTGCGACGACACAATCGATGGTTGTTCGTTCTCGCTCCGGCACCGTGCGAACGGTCGAGACGTTCCATCGTCATAACAAACTCGAAGAGTTCACCTCTGCCGGCTTCTAGTCCTCCGGTCCTTGTCAAATAGTTCACATGGCGCGAACCGCGCTCGTTGCTCGAATTCAACATCGCTGATGGAATTCTGAAGGCATTCATATTGCAATCACACGAACGTCGTCCTAGGTTGCGCTCTAGAGCCCACCGGACTCGGGTACGCGCGTACCAATCAAGGAGGTCACCGTGCAGGTTTCAATTCTTCTAGAGAACAAACATCAAGACGTCGCCACGATCTCTCAGGAGCGCACCGTCAACGACGCATTACTGCTCTTGAAGGAGCGAGGTATCGGCGCCCTCGTGGTAACTGGACCCAACCCCCCGCTCGTGGGCATCTTTTCTGAGCGCGACGCGGTGCGAGCTCTCGCGACCAGCGGCGCCGAGGCACTCAACATGACGGTGGCGGAATTGATGTCGACCGACGTCAAGACCTGTGACGTTACGACGATGGTGACCGATCTCATGGGCCTCATGACTGAGCGACGGATTCGACACGTTCCCGTAGTCCACGACAATCAATTGGTGGGAATGATCTCGATTGGCGACGTCGTGAAGGCCCGTTTTGACGAACTCGAACACGAGAAAAAGGACCTGCTGGACTACGTGAGCGCCCGGTAGCGATTGATTGAGACCGAGCGCGGACTGCTCGATTCAATTCTTGACGGCCCCACGTCGTCGCGTGAGGGGATTATTCGGTCGCGAGTTTGACGGCTTTTCGGAACTTGAATCGCTCGGCCAACCAGCAGACCAGCGGAAAGAGTCCGACGGTCGTGATCATCCATCCGACGTACTGAAGCGCGTGACCGACCGGAGCGACCATCAGTATTAATCCCGCGAGATAGAACGCCCAGGTGATGCGCTTCCAAATTTGCGCTCTCCCATATTGGTCGGCGATGTCGTCGCCATAGGTCGCGCGCTCGGCATATTTGGGGCCCCAATGGGCGACGCCCGACTGTTCGATTCGGTCCACTACACGCATCACGACTTGGCCGCACTCAGTCGAAGTTCGGCCCGTTCGAGCGCAGATCTCGCCAGCATGCTCGCGGCGGTCTCTTGTTCGTTGCGAGCGTCGGCAGCGATCTCGGCTTCGGCAGCGTCTTTCGCGACCTGGGCACGCGCGACGTCGATCTCGTCAACTTTTTCGGCGATACCCGCCAGCACGGTGGCGAGCGTCTCGCCTTCCAATTCGCCATGCCCTACCTGGAAGAAGCCGCGGTGGATGGCGATAGCGATTTCTCCCTCAGTTGTTCCAACGCGAACAACGCTCGGTACGACGTCACCAACCATGTCCATGTGCTCAGGCAAGACCGTGAACCAGCCTTCGGAAGACCGCGCCACGAGTGCCGTCGCCTCACCGACCCACAAGGGCGCCTCCGGCGTCACGATTTGAACTTTCAGCGTCGCCACATCTATTCCTTCGCGAGTTCGGCGGCCTTGCGCTCGACATCAGAGGCCCCTCCCACGTTCAAGAAGGCCTGCTCCGGGAACGCGTCGAGGTCACCATTCACCAGGTGCTCGAACGACTCCACTGTCTCGGCGACCGGCACGTTGATGCCGTCAATACCCGTGAAAACCTTCGACACGAACATCGGCTGCGAGAGGAAGCGCTGGATCTTGCGCGCGCGCGTCACCGTGATCCGGTCCTCTTCGGACAGTTCGTCGAGACCCAGGATCGCGATGATGTCTTGAAGTTCCTTATTACGTTGAAGGATCTGCTGGGTCTGGCGCGCGACGGCGTAGTGACGCTCACCGACAATCTCCGGCGCCAAGATGTTCGAGGTTGAGGTCAATGGGTCCACGGCCGGGTAGATGCCCAACGCGGCGATCTGACGACTGAGCTCCGTCGTCGCGTCGAGGTGCGTGAACGTCGTGAACGGCGCGGGGTCGGTGTAGTCGTCTGCGGGCACGTAGACGGCCTGCAACGACGTAATCGAACGGCCACGCGTCGAGGTGATGCGCTCTTGGAGCTCACCCATCTCGTCGGCGAGCGTGGGCTGGTACCCCACCGCGCTCGGCATGCGACCGAGCAACGTTGAGACCTCTGAGCCGGCCTGCACGAATCGGAAGATGTTGTCGACGAAGAGCAGTACGTCCTGGTTCTTGACGTCACGGAAGTACTCGGCCATCGTGAGGGCGGCCAGCGCGACACGAAGGCGCACGCCTGGTGGCTCGTCCATCTGTCCGTACACCAGTGCGGTCTTCTCGATGACACCCGACTCACGCATCTCCAAGAGGAGGTCGGTGCCCTCACGCGTGCGCTCGCCCACCCCGGCGAAGACTGACACGCCCTCGTGGAGTTCGGCCACGCGACGGATCATCTCCATGATGAGGACGGTCTTGCCGACGCCCGCACCCCCGAAGAGGCCGATCTTGCCGCCTTGCACGTAGGGGGCGAGGAGGTCGACAACCTTGATGCCGGTCTCGAACATCGTCGCGTGGGGCTCGAGTTGGTCGAAGGCCGGCGCGCTGCGGTGGATCTCCCAGTAGTCCTCGACGGGACCAATGTCGTCAGTGTCGAGCGACTCGCCAATCACGTTGAACACGTGGCCGAGCACCGCGTCGCCCACTGGCACGGTGATGCCGCGACCGGTTTGACGCACGATCGCGCCACGAACAAGGCCGTCCGTCGGCTTCATACAGACGCAGCGAACGCGGCCTTCGCCGATCTGCTGAGCGACTTCCCCGGTCACCGTGATGGTCTCGCCGTCAATGACGATGTCAACTTCGACCGCGTGGTTGATCTCGGGCAACGAGTGCGGCGGGAACTCCACGTCCACGACCGGTCCGGCAATTGCGACGACGCGCCCGGTTTCGAGTGTGGTCTTTTCTGGAGCGATGGTCATTTGTTTCTCACTTTCCCGAGCGGAGCGCTTCAGCGCCGCCCACGATTTCCATAATTTCGGTGGTGATCGAGTCCTGACGGGCCCGGTTCATAACGCGACTGAGGTTCTGGCCGAGCTCATCGGCGTTATCCGTCGCGGCGGCCATGGCGCGCTGTTGGCTCACGTGAAAGGACGCCGCGCCTTCCAAGAGCGCCGAGAAGATCTCGCTCTCGAGGGCCTTGGGTGCGAGGGTCTTGAGCAACTGCTCAACTTCGGGCTCGAACTCGGTGTAGCCCTTCAAGACCTTTGGTGCTTCGTCGTCGGCGAGGGCCGGCATGGAGAGTGGCAACAGTTGCTCCACCTCAACGGCCTGGGTCGCGGCCGAGAGGAACCTCGTCGAGACCAACAGCACCTGCTGGGCATCGCCGGCGATGAACGGCGCTGCGACGTGACTCGCAATCCGACGCGCGTCATCGAAGGTCGGTCGATCCGACATGCCCGTGAAGCCGTCGGCGAGTTCGATGCCGCGGAACCGGTAGAAGGCGCCGGCCTTCTTTCCCACGGTGAAGAGACGAACCGACGTGCCCTCTCCCTCGAGTTTTCGCACCAGTCGTTCACCGGCACGAAGCGCCGAAGAGTTGTAGGCGCCCGAGAGCCCGCGGTCGCCAGTGATGACGAGCACGATCGCTGAAGCAACGTGCTCGGGGGTCGCGAGGAGCTTGGCGGCGCCGGTCGGGTCGGCCTTGGCCGCTTCAACAATGATGCGTCGCATGCCGTTACGGTACGGGCGATTGGCAACGATGCGCGCCTGGCTCCGAGAGATCTGGGAGGCGGCAATGAGTTCCATCGCCTTGGTGATCTTGCGCGTCGACTGCACTGACTTGATTCGTCGACGAAGGATCCGTTCCTGTCCACCGGCCATTGCTCCTCCTTTCCTTCGCTCGCCCTAGCTCGAATTACTTACCGGTGACGGCGAAGCCGTTGACGAACATCTGCATCGCGTGGTCCAGCGCGGTCGTGTCGGGAAGGACACCGGCCACGCGGATGTTGTAGAGGAGGTCGGCGTGCTGCGCGCGGAAGTTCGTCAACAACTCGGACTCGAATCGGCGCACGTCCTCGACGGGAATTTCGTCGAGCCAGCCCTTCGTGCCGGCGTAGATGGCGATGACCTGCTCCTCGACCGGCATGGGCGCGTTGAGTCCCTGCTTCAACAGTTCGGTGAGGCGGTAGCCACGGTCGAGCTGACGCTGCGAGGACTTGTCGAGTTCCGAACCGAAGGTCGCGAACGACTCGAGGTCACGGAACTGGGCGAGGTCGATCTTGAGCGTTCCCGCGACCGCGCGCATCGCCTTGATCTGGGCCGCCCCACCGACGCGCGATACCGAGTTACCCACGTCGATGGCCGGTCGCACACCGGAGTAGAAGAGGTCCGACTGGAGGAAGATCTGGCCGTCGGTGATCGAGATGACGTTCGTTGGGATGTAGGCCGAGATGTCGCCGGCCTTAGTCTCAATGATTGGTAGCGCGGTCAATGACCCGCCGCCACGCTCGTCGCTCAACTTGGCGGCGCGCTCGAGCAAGCGGCTGTGCAAGTAGAAGACGTCGCCGGGGTAGGCCTCGCGACCCGGTGGACGACGCAACAACAGTGAGATCTGACGGTAGGCCTCGGCCTGCTTGGAGAGGTCGTCGTAGACGACGAGCGCGTGCTCACCGTTGTCCATCCACTCCTGGCCAATCGCGCACCCGGCGTAGGGGGCGAGAAACTTGAACGGCGCGGGGTCACCAGCCGACGCCACCACCACGACGGTGTACTCGAGCGCACCAAAGTCCTCGAGGACCTTGACGGTCTGGGCAACCGACGAGTTCTTCTGACCAATGGCGACGTAGATGCACTTCACGTCCTGACCCTTCTGGTTCAGAATCGTGTCGATGGCGACGGTCGTCTTGCCGGTCTTACGGTCACCGATGATCAGTTCTCGCTGTCCGCGTCCGATCGGCGTCATTGCGTCGATCGCCTTGATGCCGGTCTGGAGCGGTTCGGACACCGGCTGGCGGCCGGTGATGCCCGGCGCCTGGATCTCCATGCGGCGCTGCTTGGGATTGACGAGCGGTCCCTTGCCGTCGATCGGCTCACCGATGGCGTTCACCACGCGACTGAGCAGGGCGTCACCCACGGGCATGTTCAAGATTCGCCCGGTGGCGCGAACGACCTGTTCCTCTTCAATGGTGTCGACCGAGCCGAGCACGACGGCGCCGATCGTGTCCTCGTCAAGGTTCATCGCGAGGCCGAGTGTGCCGTCCTCGAATTCGAGCAGTTCGTTAACTTTTGCTGAAGGCAATCCCGAGACGCGCGCGATGCCGTCACCGACCTCGACGACGCGACCAACTTGCTCGGCCCCGACAGCCGGGTTGAAGTCCGTCACGTGCTTTCGTAGGGCTTCGGTAATCTCGTTGGCGCTTATGGTGAGCTCTGTCATCACAGATTCCTTTTCTTAGTCATTTCGATTCAAAGATGATTCGTACAGATGGCCCGGCGAGACGGCGTCACGAAGGGCGCTCAGACGCGCGCGCGTCGTCGCGTCCAGTCGCAGGTCGCCAATCTCGACCAGCACGCCGCCCAGCAACTCGGGACTGTCGGCGACCTGGAGTTCCACGTTCTTGCCGGTGAGCAGGGAAAGTGATGCGACCAAGTCGGCGCGACTTTGCTCGTCGAGTGGTCGAGCCGTGTGCACGCGCGCCACCCGCCAGTCACGGGCGTTGGCCACGTAGTCGACGAGGTAGTCGAGCGTCCCGACGACGTCGCGCGAACGGCCGCCGGCAATCACGAATCGAGCTAAGGCGAGCGTGACGGAATCGACCTTGTCACCGAGCAGCGCCTGGACGGTGCCCAGACGCGATTCAAGGCTCGCGTCGCGGTCGAGCAGTAAGCGTCGCAGCTCGAGATTGCCCTCGACGGTGCGCGCCCAGCGAAAGAGCTCGTCTTCGATCTCGTCGAAGTTCTGCGCGTCGACGTCGTCGAGCAAGGCGTCGGCGTAACCGGCGACGCGTTGGCGAGAGGCCAACAGTGCGAGTCCGGCGAGCGGGTACGTGCCGTTCTGCAAGAGCTCCCGCGCCGCGATGGCCAGCTCAGCGAGCGAATGAGGAACCTCCTGGGCCGGGACGTTGCTCGCGGCGTAGACCGCTACTTGCAACGTGACATCGTGGACCTTTTCGGAAAGTAAGTCGTGAACGATCAGTCCCCGTGATGCGCCGGCGATCGAGGTGTCGGTCAGCACGGCTCGCAGGTCGGCTTGACCGAGGACAGTCTGTTCGAGCGATGACAGTTCTCCCGACACCGTCGCGAGTGCAACGGCGTCCAGTGAACCCAAACGAGCAGCGGCGTATCCTTCGAGCTTGGGAAGCATGATCAGTTACTAGATCCCCTGGCCGCTTCCACGTTCAACGCGGAGACGGCTTCTTGGACCAAGTCCTGGTGCGAACTCTCGTCCACCTCGCGCCCGACGATCTGGTTGACCAGTTCAAAGACGACCTCGCCGATCCGCGCCGAGGCCTCGTCGATGGCGCGCTGGCGTGCCGTATCAACTTCCGCGTTGGCGTTGGCGAGGATGCGGTCGTATTCGCCCTGACCCCGCCCGGCCGCTTCAGCTCGGACCTGGTCCGACGTGGCATGGGCGGCGGCGACAATCTCGCGGGCCTGGTCCCTCGCCGCGCTTAGCAACTGGGCGCGCTCATCACCGGCCGCGGCCGCTTCGGCCTTGGCAGCTTCAGCAGCGGCCAGTGACTCGCGTATCTTCTCTTGGCGACTCTCCAACGCTTTGTTGAGGGGCGGCAAGATGTACTTCGTCATGAGCAGCAGTATCACCACCACCGTCACGAGTTCAATGAAGAACGTGCCGTTGGGGAGGAGAAAAACTGACGTAGCGATCATCTCAATGCCCTTCTATGTAGTCAAGGAACTTCGGCCCGTTCGACGAACGAGAGTGCGTTCACCGAACTATTTGATCTTTGCGAATACGTACACGAACACGATCATGAACAACAGGTTGATGAAGTACATCGCCTCGACCAGTCCGACGGTCAAGAAGAAGTACGTGCGCGCCTTGGCCTCGATCTCGGGCTGACGGGCGATCGCCGCGATGGTCTGACTACCGGCCAGGCCGTCACCGATCGCCGCGCCGATGGCGCCTCCACCAAGTGCGAGTCCGCCACCGACGAGTGCTCCCGCAATGCCGATCGCTCCTGCGACTGTTTGTCCTGCCATTTCTATTCCTCCTGGTTGGTGTTACTGCGAAGTCTCTAGTACTGCATTGCCCTTAATCTTCTTCTTTTTCTCGTGTTTCTCTTCGTGCACTTCCTCGTGGCTCGTCGCCATATCGAGATAGATGATCGTGAGCAACATGAAGATGTACGCCTGAATCAACCCAATCGCGAGATCGAAGGGCTTCCAAAGAACTTCGAAGGGACCGAGCGCTTTGGACGCCAGGGCCGCCACGACAACAATTATCAGACCACCAGAGAAGAGGTTGCCGAAAAGACGAAGCGTCAACGTGATCGGCTTGGTGACCTCTTCAATGAGGTTGATCGGTGTCAACCATCCGGCCGGTTGGCCGTAATGCTTGATATAGCCACCGACGCGTCGCGCGCGCAGCGACTCGATGTGCACCCACACGATGACGAAGAGAGCGAGAGCGAGGGGAAGATTTACGTCGCTCGTGGGGGCGGGAAAAATCTCTCCCGATTGACCCGGCTGCATCGCCGTCGGCAGAAAGCCAATCCAGTTGGAGACCAGTACGAAAATAAAGACGGTGACGCCGAGCGGAATAAATCGCTTGCCCTTTTCACCCAACGAGGACTTGACGAGGTCACCCACGATGTCGACGACCAGGATCTCCCAAATGAGCTGAAATTTTCCCGGCACCCCGTCAGTGATTTTTGAGCGCAAGCGAACGCCCATGAAAATGATGACAATCAGTGCCAACAATGTCGACATGGCGATGTCGGTGTCAAAGGTCAGGCCGAAAAGGCTGAAATGGGGGTGATCGCCGACGTGAATCGTCTTGGCGGCGTACAGCATCGTCACCCCACTCCTCCCTGACCGGTCACTACACGCAGTACGTTGACCACAAACACGAGCTGATATAGCACGAGCCCTGACACAATACCGATTCCGAGGGGGGCATTCAGGAATACGGCGACCAGGACGACGACCGTCATGACGACCAGTCGCGTGGTCGTCTTACGGCCCAGCTGGCGACGAATGGCTTTGGAGTCCTGCTCTCCACGCAGTTCGACCTTGACCGCCTGGCTATCGAGGAATCGGAGATTCATTATCGCCATACCCACACCGAGCACCACGCCGAGGGCAGCGAGCGGTGGTGCCACGAAGATGGCCACGACGAAGCCGACAACCCCAACGATGATGGCTGAAAGTGTGGTGCGACGGAGGAGGCGCGGCAGGGTGTCGGTGGGCAGGTTTTCTAGCACGGGCAAATGGGTTTCTAAAGGAAACGCCGGACTTGCTTAACTACGCTCACCACGGCGGCGACCGTTCCTAATGCTATCCCGATTAAGAGACCCCAAGGTTCGGTGCCCCACGCGCGGTCGGCCCACAGTCCAAGGACCACGCCGACCGCGATCACAATGGCCGCCGTCATTCCCATTGAGGCAAGGGCCACCACGCCGGGCAGATCCCTAATTGGAGAATTCTCCTGTTCAGGAGGTGTATCTGGCGAAGGTTCGCCGGACTGTTGACTCACCGGTGCGTGCCCTCACGAAGTCGGTTCGCCTCTTCGCGTCGGTAATAGAGACGGTTCACCAAGGGGCTAAACCACGTGAGGAGACCAATCAACAAGAGGCCGACGCCGAGGGGAATGAACACGTTCGCCTGCGTATCGAACAGAGGTAACAGGACGAAGCCGCAGAGCAGCGCCGTCCAGAGCCACAGAATGACGACGGTGCGGCGATGACCGTGGCCGAGACGCATCAAACGGTGGTGGATGTGGTTCTTATCAGGCGTGTGAAAACCTTGGCCCGATGCCGTTCGGCGGACGAACGCCCACACGGCGTCCATTAACGGAACACCCAAAATGAAGACCGGAATGAGCAGTGGCGCGAAGAAAAAGAAGGTGACGCCGCTCGCGGGTGGTGTGCGACCTCCAATCACCATGGTGGAGGCACTCATCAATAAGCCCAGAAGCAACGCGCCCGCGTCGCCCATGAAGAGCTTCGCTGGATGGAAATTGTCACGGAGGAAGCCGAGGCAAATCCCGCAGGTCAATGCGGCGATGAGCGGACCGACGTTATTGCTCGGTAGTAGTCCCAGGTCCTCGAGTCGCAGTCCGTACAAACAAAGGGTCCCCGACGCGATGGCGACGATGCCGCCAGCCAGTCCGTCGAGTCCGTCGATCAGGTTGACGGCGTTCGAGAGTGCGAAGACCCACACGGCCGTGATGATGGGCAGGATCGACGGTCCGAGCACGACGAAGCCCGCGAAGGGCAACTTGAGTTGGTACATCGTCGCTCCGCTGAAGTACAGGATCGACGCCGCGAGGAACTGTCCGGCGACTTTCGCCGGGGCGCTCATCTCTCGAAAATCATCCAACACGCCGACGACGAAGATGACGCCCGCGGCCAGCAGTACGCCGATCATCTCGTGCGACGAGAAGATCACACTGCGAAGCGCCGGGATGGCGACGGCCACCATCAGCGCGACGCAGAAACCCACGAGCATCGCCGCTCCGCCGCCGTACGGCGTGACGACTTGATGAACCTTTCGCTCGTCCGGTTGCGCGGTGTAGCCAATTCGTAGCGAGATCTTGCGGGCCGGAACATTCGCCACCAGTGTCACGATCGTCCCTACGGCGATCACGAAGAGATAGGCGGCGAGGTTGTGCATTGACTACTTCGTGAAGTTGACGTACGGGTTGAACTGACCACAGAGTGCGGCAACGTCGCCGCGCACGTCGGCGTTGACTTTGTCGTCGTCTCGGTAGCGCAGCGCCCGCGACATCAATGTCGCGATCGTTTCGAACTCCCCCTCTTTCATGCCAGCCGTTGTCTGCGCGGCGGTGCCCACGCGAAGTCCCGACGTAATGAACGGGCTTCGCGGGTCGTCAGGAATCGTGTTGCGGTTCGTCGTGATACCGGCGCGGTCCAGGGCTTCCTGGGCGACCTTGCCCGTGAGCTCCTCGTCGAACTCGCGCAGGTCAACGAGGACCATGTGGTTCTCGGTGCCGCCGGAGACGTTGCGAAATCCCTCTTTCGCGAGCGCTGCGGCGAAGGCTTGCGCGTTGCTCACGATTTGATCGGTGTAAGTCGAGAAGCTTGGTAGCGACGCCTCCTTAAAGGCCACCGCCTTGGCCGCGATGGCGTGCTCCAAGGGACCACCCTGTTGACCCGGGAACACTGCCGAGTCGATCTTCTTCGCGTGCTCCTCACGGCAGACGATCGCGCCACCGCGTGGTCCGCGCAAGGTCTTGTGTGTCGTGAACGCGACGACGTCGGAGTAGGGCACGGGATTGGGATGCGAGCCGCCGGCGATGAGACCCGCGACATGGGCCGAGTCGAACATGAGCAGAGCGCCGACTTCGTCGGCAATCTCACGAAACGGCACGGGATCGATCACGCGCGAATAGGCCGTGGCGCCAGCGAGGATCATCTTCGGTCGATGCGCCTGCGCGAGTTCGCGGACGTTTTCGAAGTCGATGAGTTCCCCCGGGTTCTCGGGGTCGTCAGACCTCGGTGTCACGCCGTAGGAAACGAAATTCCACCATTTCGACGTGATCGAGGCCGGTGAGCCGTGGGTGAGGTGACCTCCCTGGTCGAGTCGCATCGCGAGAATCGTGTCGCCCGGTTCCAACAACGCCTGATACACGGCGACATTGGCGTTCGCGCCACTGTGCGGCTGGACGTTGGCGTGGTCGGCACCGAAGAGCGCGGTGAGGCGACGTCGCGCGAGGTCCTCGACCTCGTCAACTATCTGGTTGCCGCCGTAGTAGCGACGTCCGGGGTATCCCTCGGCGTATTTGTTGGTGAGAATCGAACCGGTGGCGGCGAGCACGGCCGGTGACGCGAAGTTCTCGCTCGCAATCAATTGAAGCGTCGTGGTCTGGCGCTTCCACTCCTGGGCGAGGAGCGACGTCACTTCGTCGTCGTTCGTAATCCAGACGTCAAAGGGTGAGGAGGTCATTACTTACCTTTCATGGTCGACGAGGAGTTTGTCGAGTTCAGCGATCTTTTCGATCCGTTCGAGATGGCGACCGGTGCCAGGTATGGCGTCGAGCCATGCACGCAGAGCATCCACCGCGACGACAGGACCGGTCAATCGCGCTCCGAGGCACAGCACGTTGGCGTGGTTGTGCTCTCGTGCGAGGTGCGCTGACGTCACGTCGTGCACCGTCGCCGCGCGAACGCCCGACACTTTGTTGGCGGCAATGGCTATACCGATGCCCGTACCGCAGACGCACACCCCAAGGTCAGCGCCACCCGTGACGACGCACTGCCCGACCGCGGCGCCAAAGTCGGGGTAATCGACCGAGTCAGCGGCGTTGTCGGTGCCGAGATCAACGATCTCATGGCCCCACTCCTGCAGCGTGGCGGCCAAGTGGCCCTTCAAGTCGAAACCGGCGTGGTCGGAGCCGAGGGCGATACGCATCGAACCAACCCTACTGTCGTAACTGATTGCATCGAAGGTGCGGCCATACTTCATGAAGTGAGATATCCGCCACGAACACCTGTATTGATCGGCGTCGGTCAGGTGACGGAACGGCCCACGCGGGGCGCGACGTACGCCTCTCGCAAGGCGCCCCTCGACCTCATGGTCGAAGCACTCGAACTCGCCGCGAACGACTCGGGGGCGGGACGGCGCGCACTCGAAACGATTGACGAGGTCGTCGCGGTCAGTTCCTTCACCTGGCACACGTCCGATCCCGCCCTCCTCGTCGCCCAACACCTCGGACTGAGCGGCGTGACCACGCGACTCACCTCGGTCGGCGGCAACACACCACAAAAGCTCATCCACGAGTCGGCACGCAGGATGCTCGCGGGCGAAGTGACCAGTGTCGCGGTCGTTGGCTCCGAGGCAATGTATTCGCGCCTTCTCGCGCGTCGAGAGGGTCTCGACGTCGACTGGATGGTGCAGGACAACGGAGTCTTCAGTCCCGTCATGGCGTCCGATGATGCAGCGCCGCTGACCGCGGCCGAGTACGAGCAGGGACTCAACCTGCCGACGAATATCTATCCGCTCTTCGAGAATGCCCGGCGCGCACGTCTCGGTTGGTCGTTGCACGAGCATCGTGAGCGCCTTGGACAGTTGTGGTCCAACTTCGCGAAGGTCGCGGCCACCAATCCCTACGCGTGGATAAGGGACGCTCCGAGCGCCGACGAGATCGCCAACGTGAGCGAGCACAATCGCATGGTTTCGTTTCCCTATACGAAGATGTTGATGGCGAACGTGCCGGTCGACATGGGCGCCGCCTACATCCTCACGACGTTTGAGCACGCCACTTCGCTCGGCGTTGCCCGCGACGCCATGGTCTTTCCCGCCTGCGGCGTGGACGCCAATGACCACTGGCTCATCTCGGACCGTCCGGTGCTCGAGGCATCACCCGCGATGTCGGTCATCTGGAACTCGATGCAAGCGTTGGACGTTCGCCTCGAAGATCTGGCATCCATCGACCTCTACAGCTGTTTTCCCACGGTCGTGCAGAGTGCGTGCGACGTACTGGGCATTGACCCATTCGACTCGGGTTTCATTCCATCTCTCACCGGCGGCCTCACTTTTGGCGGCGGTCCGGGCAACAATTACGTGACACACTCAATCTGCTCGATGGTCGATACGCTTCGTGCCCATCCAGACGGTCAGGGACTCGTCACCGCACTCGGATGGTTTTGCACCAAACACTCGTGGGGAACGTACGCAACTTCGCCGCCGACGAAGGGATTCCGACACGACAAGCCGCAGGAGACGGTCGACCGCCTTCCACGATGCGTGAGCGAACAACGCGATGGTGCGGTGAGCGTCGAGAGCTACACCGTGACGCACGCTCGCGACGGTTCACCCGAACGACTTATTGTGGCGGCGCGAACGAACGACAACGTGCGCACGTGGTGTCACAGCACTGACGAGCGCACCATGGTCGACGCCGAATCGAATGATTTGATTGGACGAATCGGCTCCGTCGCGAACGACTTCATTACATTCTAATTCAGGCCGCGGTTCGTAACGCGACGAAGGCAAGCGACTCTGCGCGTGTTAATGGACGTTGATGTAACTTCACGAATTACGCGAGCACGCGGGCGATGTCCGCCGCGGTGATCGAACCTTCTCGCACCACACGCCACTGGTTCGTCGTGAGGTCAACGACCGCGGACACGTCGCCCGATCGCTCTCCCCCATCAATGACGCCAGCCAACTCCGGACGGTTGCGGAACTGCTCGAGCACTTCGAATGCGCTGCGACAGGCCGGCTCGCCGTGGTGGTTCGCGCTCGAGACCGCCAACGGTCCAAGCACGGCGATCACCCTGCGAATCAGGTCATCGTCGGGAATGCGAAATCCAACCGTGTCGGTCTGACTGCCGACGAGTACCGCCAGATCATGGGGCACGGGGACAATGATCGTGAGCGCACCGGGCCAGAACGCGCGACCGAGACGACTCGCATACTCATTCCATTCGACACCCAAGTACGCAATCTGATCCACCGAGTCGACAAGGACCGGCACGGGCACGGTCACGGGACGATCCTTGAGTGCGAAGAGCTTGGCAACGGCGGCCGGATGACTGACTTCCGCCGCGAAACCGTAGACGGTGTCGGTCGGGATGGCAACGACATCACCGGCGTCGAAGGCGGCAATCGCGGCATCAACCTTGAGTAATCGCGCCATCAGCGTCGTGCAACCAGGAATCGTGGATTGCCAAAGAGGTCGTCGAGGTCCGCGACGTGTGTGAACTGCGCCTCGTGCGCAGCCTGGAGCGTCGCCTCTCGTTGCATATTTCCATGTTCACATATAAGGAGGCCCCCATGCGAAAGCCACGGGCTCGAGTGGCGAATAATTGTCTCAACGTCCGAAAATCCTGCTGCGAGCGTGGAGTCTTCGGCAACGAGTGCGCCGAGTGGTTCATGTCGCAGGACCGGATCAAGTGTTTCGAATTCGGTGGCGCTGACGTACGGCGGATTGGCGACAATGAGATCAATCGTTCCACGCAGCGATGGGTCCAATGCGTCAAACCACGACGAGACCACGAACGAAACGTTGTCTAGACCGTGCTTGCGTGCATTCGAACTCGCGACGGCCAGGGCGTCCTCTGACTCGTCGACACAGATGAGGGTTGCGGCGATATTGAGCTGCGCCAACTCCATCAGGAGCGAGAGTCCAATGGCACCCGATCCACAGCCCATATCAAGGATCACCGGCGCAGGATGAGCGTCACTGTCGAGTTCGGCCAGCGCGAGCCCGACCAGCTCTTCGGTCTCGGGTCTCGGAATAAGCACTCGTTCGTCGACGTCCAGGTCGAGCTGGCGAAAGGGCCAGTGCCCAATGATGTACTGCAGCGGTTCACCGTTCATTCGGCGTTGGGCGGCACCACGGAGGGCTGCGATGGACTCAGGGTCTTCGGGCATGAACTCCTCGACCAACCAACGCGCTTCGCGTCGGTTGAGACCAGCGTCAATGAGCTCGGTCACCAGATAACCGTTAGCGCCCATCACTCTCAGCCAATTGACGCGCCCGTTTCTCGGCCAGGAGCGCGTCGACGTAGGGATCGAGGTAGCCAGCCAGCACGGAGTCGAGCGTATAGGTGGTGAGGTTGATTCGATGATCGGTGACGCGGTTCTCTTTGAAGTTGTAGGTGCGAATCTTCTCGCTTCGTCCACCGCCCCCCAACTGGGAACGCTTGAGGTCACCTTGCTCGCTCGCCTGGGCGTCTTGCGCGGCCTTCAAGAGACGTGAGCGAAGCACGATGAGCGCCTTTGCGCGGTTCTGAATCTGGCTTTTCTCGTCCTGCATCGACACCACGATGCCAGTGGGTAAATGCGTGATGCGAACGGCGGAGTCCGTGGTGTTGACGCTCTGGCCGCCGGGACCCGACGAGCGGTAGACGTCGATCTTGAGGTCGCTCTGATTGATTTCGACGTCGACCTCTTCGGCCTCGGGCAGTACCGAGACCGTCGCCGAACTCGTGTGCACGCGACCCTTCGCTTCAGTGACGGGAACGCGCTGGACGCGGTGGACGCCCGCTTCGTGCTCGAGTCGGAACCAAGCATCATCGCCCTTGAGGAGATAGATGGCTTCGTCGAGGCCGCCCTGCTCGGACTCGCGCTCTTCAATGACCTCGAGCTTCCATCCGCGTAGCGCGGCGTAGCGCCGATACATCTGGGCCAGATCCGACGCAAAGAGATTGGCCTCTTCGCCGCCTTCGGCTCCGCGAATCTCCAATATCACATTGCGGCCCTCATTGGGGTCGCGTGGCAGCAGAAGTGTCTCGAGCGTCGACTCGAGTTCGGGCACCTTGGCTTCGGCGTTGTTCATCTCTTCGCGCCACAGCTCACGGTCGTCGCCACTCGTCTCGTTGAACATCTCCTTCGCCGTGGTGGCGTCGGACTGGGCGGCCTTCAGCTCATTCCAGGCGTTGTTAATCTCAGCGAGTTCCTTGTGGCGGCGTGACAGGTCGCGCAGCCGCGTGAGGTCGCTGGCAACGTCGGGTTCAGAGAGTGCCGCTTCAGTCGAACGGAGTTCGTCCTGAAGGGCGTGCAGAGTTTCGTCTACGGAGCGCACGGCAAGTCGAGGGCGCTCTAGGCCCTACGCCTTAGGAACGCGCGTCTTGGTCTTCTGGGCGTAACGGCGCTGGAAGCGCTCGACGCGACCACCGGTGTCAACCAGCTTCTGCTTGCCGGTGAAGAACGGGTGACATTCGTTGCAAAGCTCAACGGTCATGGCCGACTTGGTCGACTGGGTCGTGAAGGTGTTGCCGCACGAGCATTTGACGGTCGCTTCGCCGTAGTTGGGGTGAATATCAGGCTTCATGAGTGCTCCTTGGTGCGGATAACAACTTTAGCGGAAAATTAACTGGTTGAAGCGGGCCCGCGGGCGATCTCGGCCAGGAACTCATCGTTCGACTTCGTTGACTTCAACTTGTCGATCAACAGTTCCAAACCGGCTGCCTCGCGGCCCTCGGAGGCGAGCCCGTTGAGGACTCGGCGAAGCTTCCATACCTGGGGCAGGGCTTCGCGGCTGAAGAGCAGCTCCTCGTGTCGGGTGGATGACGCGTTGACGTCGATGGCGGGGTAGATGCGTCGCTCGGCCAAACGGCGGTCGAGTCGAAGTTCCATGTTGCCCGTTCCTTTGAACTCCTCGAAGATGACTTCGTCCATCTTTGAACCGGTCTCAACGAGCGCCGAG
>DATCCA010000101.1:0-27493 GCA_036511575.1 Acidimicrobiales bacterium | reverse complement strand
CCTACTACTACTAAGACTTCTACACATACAAAAACACACCGTATTCTCAGTAGCAAAGAAAGGCAGTCCAATGAAGTTCAAGTCTGAGCGCGACATCCTCGTTGAAGCACTGAGTGCTGCGAGTCGAGTTGTTGCCACACGAATGATCGGCGCCTCGTCGGGTGTTCTTCTTTCGTTGAGTGGCAGCCAGTTGGTTGTTACCGGCACCGACCTCGACATAACGGTGCGCACCACCGTCGACGTCATCGGGGTTGAGGACGGCTCCTCTGTCGTGCCGGCGCGTTTGATTGTCGATGCGGTGCGATCGCTCGAGGCCGGCGCGGTCACGATCTCAAGTAATGAAGAAACCGTCGAAGTGTCGTTGGGACGCGCAAAATTCTCTCTGCGAACATTCTCTGTGGCTGACTACCCCAAACTCCCTCCCATCACGGGTCAGTTGACATCAATTGCGGCGAGTGACCTCATTCAGGGACTCAACCAAGTTGTGCGCGCAGCGGCGAACGACGACGCCAGACCCCTGTTGACCGGGGTTCTTTTCACTACCGACAATGGCGTACTGCGAATGATCGCGACCGACTCGTATCGCCTCGCCGTCCGTGACGTGCCAGAAGTCGAAGGTATCGGGGGGGCTCACGACCTCCTCGTCCCGGCGCGCGCCCTACAGGAACTTCAGCGCGCCGCGGCGTCATTACCAGACGACGGCCACATTGGCGTGACGTTGACCGACGCGGAGATCTGCTTCGTAGTGGGGGGGACCAGCATTGCGTCGCGCCTCATCGATGGTAACTACCCATCGGTGCTGCAGTTGATTCCGGCGAGTTACCCAAACCAGTTGCGCGTCGCCAAAGACACGCTCCTCACGTCACTGAAGCGCGCCAAGCTCCTCGCGAAAGACTCAACTTCCTCGGTTCGCCTGACAATGAAGGATCGCTCCGTTGAAATCCGCACCCAGAGTCACGACGCCGGTGACGTCGAGGACAACGTTGACGCGGACTACGGCGGCGAAGAGATGACTATCGCCTTCAACCCAAGTTTCCTGATCGATGGTATTGAAGCCGTACCCGGTGACGAGGTGGTGTTGGAAATGTCGGACTCGGTGCGCCCAGCCATGGTTCACGGTGTTGAGGACACGCGATTCCGCTACCTTCTCATGCCGGTACGCGTCCAGTAGTTCGGACGATCGTCGTGGGTCTCCACGAGCTTCGATTGCGTGATTTCAGGCTCTTCCAGGAGCTCTCCTTCCAACCTGACGCCAGCGCGATCACCGTGCTCCTTTCGGCCAATGGGACGGGCAAGACGTCAATCCTCGAGGCGGTCTACGCACTGGCCACGGCATCGTCATTTCGCACAAGCGTGGCGAGTGACATGATTCGCGCTGGCGAGAGCGCGAGCGAAGTCCACGGCGTGCTGTTTCAGCGCGAGCGACGGATCCAAGTAGATCTGACACTTACGAGGGGTGCCCGAAATACCACTAAACGAATGCTGGTGAATGGCCAGCGACCAAAGTCGCGTGCTGAGCTCGCCGAGGCACTGCCGCTCACGGTCTTCACGCCCGAGGGGGTCGACATCGTGCGCCAGGGGCCAGAGAATCGACGACTCTTTCTGACCAACTTGATGACGGACGTCGACCCCACGAGTAGCGATGTGATCGAACGTTTCACTCGAATTCTTAGTCAGCGAAACGCACTGCTACGCGCGTTGGCGGGGGAACAACCCACGTCATCGCAGCAAAGCGAACTCGACGTTTGGACGAGTGACTTTTGCAACGTGAGCGATGAACTCATTGCTCTTCGACTTCGTCTCCTTGACGACGTCGCGCCACTCGTCGCGCACTACTACCACGAGCTCGCCGAAGACGACGCACGCGTCGAACTTTCGTACGAGCGATCGTGGCACGGTGACCTCGCGGGCGCCCTGCGCAACGCGTTCGATGACGACCGATTTCGTGGTCACACGACGATCGGACCACAACGCGATGACATCGCACTTAATCTCAATGGACGCGACACCCGTCGTCAAGCGTCCCAGGGCGAGCAACGTTCGCTCGCGCTCGCACTTCGTCTTGCCGGTCACGAACTGGTGCAACAGCGACGAGGTGTCGATCCACTTTTGTTGCTCGATGACGTCTTCAGCGAACTCGATCCCATGCGGAGCGATCGCCTTCTAAATCTCCTCCCAACAGGGCAAACACTAGTGACAACCGCGTCGCCATTGCCTACGGCGATGCACCCGGCCGCGGTCATTGACCTCACGAAGTTTTCGTCATGAACGCGCGCGATGAACAGCCCGCGAAGCTTGGTGAACTACTCAACACGCTCGCGGGGCGACTTCGAAAAGTCGACCTGCGTGATATTGACGAGATACGCGAACTCTGGCCGCGCATCGTCGATCCGGTCATCGCCGAGCACTGCAGACCCGAGTTCGTGAAGAACGGAGTGCTCCTCGTGACGGTGCCGTCAGGTGCATTCGCGCAACGCGTCATGAGTGACGCGACGACGATTTTGGAGGGTTTCGCGCCACTCGAGCAGCGTGCACCGACGTCGCTTCGAACGGTCCTCGCCAAGCCCTGAAAATGGGCAAAAGAAGTGCTCGTTTGAGGCCTGTGGAGGGTCGAATGTGACAGGTTCTCGGGTAGGATAGAGCAGTCGAAAAATTGTGTTCGACTGCGCCAGAAAGCGCCACTATTTCGTCATCGAAAGGATGCCTTCGTGCCCCAAAAGACCAAGGAACCCGCTAGCTACGACGCCAGCGACATCACCGTTCTCGAAGGTCTAGATCCAGTCAGGGTACGACCAGGGATGTACATCGGCTCGACGGGACCTTCGGGGTTGCACCACCTCATTTGGGAGGTCGTCGACAACGCCGTCGACGAAGCAATGGCCGGTTATTGCACGCGAATTGACGTCACGCTCCAGGCCAACGGGAGCGTGCGCGTTGTCGACGACGGTCGCGGTATTCCCGTCGATGAGATGCCCGCCTACCCCGGTCAGTCCGCGGCAGAGATCGTACTCACGACCCTGCACGCCGGAGGGAAGTTCGGTGGCGAGGGCTACAAGGTCTCGGGTGGACTACACGGAGTGGGCGTATCGGTCGTCAACGCGCTTTCTAAGGAACTGATTCTCGAAATCGATCTCAACGATCAGCACCACGTGTTGACGTTCAAAAACGGCGGCAAGATGCAAGGGAAGATGAAGGTCACCGGTCCCGCCCCGCGCGGGCGAACCGGCACGACCGTCACCTTCTCGCCCGACCCGACGATCTTCGAAGACACCGAGTTTCGCGCGCAGACCGTGCTCGAGCGACTTCAGATCAAGGCGTTCTTGAATCGTGGACTCGAGATTCGATTCGTCGACGAACGCGAAGGCCGTCAGGCGAAGGAGACCTTCAAGTACAACGGCGGCATCGCTGACTACGTACGCCACCTCAACAACTCCAAGGAGTCGCTGTTCCGCAAAGTTGGCGCATACGAGCAGTCAGAGGAGCGTCAGGAAGTCGAAGTCGCCTTCCAATGGAACACGGGGTACTACGAGAGCATCCACTCATTCGCCAACGGCATTTCCACCATTGAAGGCGGCATGCACGAAGAGGGTTTCCGTAAAGCAATTACCAACGTCGTCAACCGCTATGCGCGAAAGCGCAATCTCCTAAAGGAGAAGGAAGAGAATCTGACCGGTGATGACATTCGTGAAGGGTTAACGGCGGTCATATCGGTTCGCCTGGCTGAACCGCAATTCGAGGGTCAGACGAAAGGCAAGCTGGGCAACGTGTCGATCCGGTCGCTCGTGGAGCGTGCAACCAATGAGAAGCTGGCCGACTGGCTCGAGGAGAATCCCAAAGAAGGCAGTCAGGTCGTCGCGAAGGCCGTCCAGGCATCGCGTGCTCGCATGGCCGCGCACCAGGCTCGCGACCTGACGCGACGCAAGAGCGCCCTCGACGGTGCCGGACTGCCGGGCAAACTCGTCGACTGCTCCTCCAACGAACCTCGCGAATGCGAACTGTTCATCGTCGAGGGCAACTCGGCCGGCGGCTCCGCGAAAGACGCGCGCAATCCGCGCATCCAGGCGATCCTGCCGATCCGCGGGAAGATCCTCAACGTCGAGAAGGCTCGCTCCGACAAAATATTGCGCAACACCGAAATCCAGGCACTCATCTCGGCGATCGGTGCGGGTGTCGACGCCGACTTCGACGTGACCAAGATTCGTTACGACAAGATCATCTTGCTGGCTGACGCCGACGTCGACGGCAGTCACATCCGGACGCTGTTGCTGACCTTCTTCTTCCGTCAGATGACCGAACTCGTCAATAACGGCCACGTCTACGTCGGGCAGCCGCCGCTGTACTCCACGCTCGTGGGCAAAGAGAAGGTCTATCTGCGCGACGACATCGCCAAGGCGACATTCCTTCGTGAACACCCTGACCACAAGAACGACTTTCAGCGACTGAAGGGGCTCGGCGAGATGGACTTCGACGAGCTTCGTGACACGACGATGGACCCTTCGAAGCGCGCGCTACTGCAGATCACGGTGGAGCAAGCGGCTCTCGCCGACGAAGTCTGCTCGATTCTGATGGGCGATGACGTTCCCCAACGTCGTCACTTCATCCAAACGAACGCGAAAGACGTTCGCTTCCTGGACATCTAGGCGGAGAGGCACATGGCACGAAAGAGCGACAACACCGGCGACACGACGCCACCAGTAGACGAAGTCATTGGCTACATCGAACCCATCGAGATCAATCTTGAGATGGAGCGTTCGTTCCTTGAGTACTCGATGTCGGTCATCGTGTCACGGGCCCTCCCGGACGCCAGGGACGGTCTAAAACCCGTACACCGTCGCATCCTCTACTCCATGTTCGATCAAGGTCTGCGACCCGACCGACCGCACGCGAAATGCGCGAAGGTCGTGGGCGAGGTGATGGGTACCTATCACCCGCACGGCGATAGCGCGATCTACGACGCGCTGGTGCGCATGGTGCAGGATTTTGCGATGCGCCATCCGCTGGTGAGTGGTCACGGCAACTTCGGTGGCACCGGTCCAGACGAAGGCGCCGCCGCCATGCGCTACACGGAGTGCCGCCTGGCGCCGATCGCGCTCGAACTGCTCGACTCCATTGACGAAGAGACCGTCGACTTCGAGGCGAACTACGACAACTCCACCCAGCAACCGACGGTGCTGCCCGCACGATTCCCCAATCTCTTGGTCAACGGCTCTCAAGGCATCGCGGTCGGAATGGCGACCAAGATTCCTCCGCACAACCTGGCTGAGGTGATCAACGCCACCTTGCAGCTACTGGCCAATCCCGAGGCCACGTCCGACGATCTCATGGAGCACGTGAAGGGGCCGGACTTCCCGACGGGCGCACAGATTCTTGGACGCCAGGGGATCCTTGACGCGTACCGGACCGGACGTGGATCAATCAAGATGCGCGCCGTTGCCGAGATCGAAGAGACGAGCAAGGACGTACGCATCGTTGTCACCGAGTTCCCCTACGAAGTGTCCGTTGAGTCGATCGAGGAGAAGATCTACGACCTCGTGAAGAACGGCGACATTGACGGCATCTCGGCGGTGCAGAACGACTCCGCTGGGCGCAAGGCTCGACTCGTGATCAAGTTGAAGCGCGACGCCAACGCGAACGTGGTGCTCAACAAGCTCTACAAGAACACGTCACTCCAGACAACGTTCGCCGTCAACATGCTCGCCCTCGTTGATGGCGTACCGCGCACCCTCACGCTGGCTCAGGCGCTGACGCACTACATCGCGCACCAAGTCGAAGTGGTAACCCGTCGCACGCAGTTCCGCCTGCGCAAGGCCGAGGCGCGCGCTCACATCGTCGAAGGTCTCCTGAAGGCCATCGACATGCTCGACCTCGTCATCGCGGCGATTCGAGGATCCGACGACCGCGGGGCCGCGCGTACTGCGTTGATGGCCACGCCGTTTGAGTTCTCCGAGGAGCAGGCGAACCACATCTTGGACATGACGCTCGGTCGACTCACACGACTTGGTCGCACTGAGCTCGAGGACGAAATGGCGAAGTTGCGTGAAACGATCGCCGAACTGCAGTCGATTCTTGCGAGCGACGTCAAACTTCGCGGTGTCATCTCCGACGAGATCACCGCGATTCGTGACAAGTACGCCAATCCTCGCGTCACGCAAATCGTGAACGATCCGGGCGAGCTCGGGATGGAGGACCTCATTGACGATGAGGAAATCGTCATCACGATGACCCAGGCCGGTTACGTGAAGTCGGTCGCCGCCGACGCCTTCCGTGTCCAGGGTCGCGGTGGTCGCGGTGTGCAGGGCGCGAAGTTGCGCGACGAGGACTTCGTCCAACAGATCGTCCATACGACGACGCACGCCTATCTTTTGTTGTTCTCGAACCGCGGGAGGGTCTTTCGTCTGCGCGGCCACGAGATCCCGATGAAGGAACGCACCGCGAAGGGCACGGCCATTGTCAACCTGCTCAATCTTCAGCCGGGTGAGTTAATCCAGGCCATTGTCACGACGGACGACTTCCCGAAGGACAAGTTCCTCGTGTTCGCCACGGCGAACGGGACCGTCAAGAAGACCGCGTTCAGCGAGTACGACAAGTCGCGTCGTGAGGGTTGGATCGCGATCAATCTACGTGAGGGCGACGAGGTCGTGCGCGTGGTCGCCACCACCGGCACCGAGGACCTCATGGTCGTCACCTACCGAGGGATGGCGATTCGATTCACGGAGGGCGAAGTCCGCGAAGTCGGTCGTGACTCGATGGGCGTGCGCGGCATCAAACTTCGCGGCGACGACAAGGCCATTTCACTCGACGTTGTGCGTGAGGACGCCGACCTCTTCGTCGTCACCGACACGGGCTTTGGCAAGCGCGTGAAGATCGAGCGTTTCAATCGTCAGGGTCGAGGTGGCCAGGGCGTGCGCGCGATCAAACTGACCGCGGCGCGTGGCTTCGTGGTCGCGGCCTTCATGACGCGTCTCGACGACGAGGTCATGCTGGCATCGAGCGGGGGAGTGCTTATCCGCACCCCGGTGCGCGAAGTCTCCTCCCAGGGCCGTGACGCCACGGGTGTTCGCGTGATGAACCTCGACGAGGGTCATTCAGTGGCAACGGCAGCGCTCGTACCGACCGAAGATGAAGACGAGGACTAAGCGGCGCGGCGTGACCACGCCCGACGCAGAACGTCGAGTATCTGGTCGGAGCCCTGCGCGCCCACGACCATGAACTTGCCATCGAGGAGCAGGCAGGGCACACCGGTGATGCCGAGTTCCTGCGCGGCCGCCTCATCCCCACGAACGTTGGCGGCGAACGCGTCGCCCCCCCACAACTCGTCGACGCCGGTCACGCCAACCTCGCCAGCCAGTTCGCTCAGTCGTTCGTGGTCGCTTATCAGTTCGCCCTCGCAGAAGTAGGCGCGAAAGAGCCGTTCACTGACGTCACCTCCGAGTCCCTGGGTCGTGGCGAGCGCAATGACGCGATGTGCATCGAACGTGTTCGTCGGCTGGGCCTTTCCCAGCGACCACTCCATGCCGAGTTGGCGAGCCTCGCCCTGCATTCGCACGTGCATTGTCTGCACGCTCGACACCGGCATTGAATACTTCTGGGCGACGAGCTCTTCGAGCGACGCGTCGTAGTGGAGCTTGGCGGTTGGATCGAGTTCAAAGGCTCGATGGCGTAGCTCCACGTTGTCACGATGCTCGAAGTGGGAGAGGGCGTCGGCCAGCTGTCGTGTGCCGAGGTAACAGAAGGGACAGACGACGTCGCTCCAGATGTCGATGACGAAGGGCTCGCTCATCTTCAAATGTTCCCACAGAGCGTCGCGTCGGGCAGAATGTTCCGATGACCGCCCGTGAGATGAGTGCCGACGAAGCCGCCGCACTGTTTCAACCCCGTGACACGGCGGGCTTCGGCATTATCAGCGGGACGCCGATTGCGATGTTGCGAGCGCTCGGCAAGCGCACGGACTGGGAGGACCTCACCTTTAGCGGCGGCCTCTCCCTCGCACCACCAGATGTCTTTCTGCGGCCCAACGTTCATTACCGCGTGAGCTTCTACGGTGGCGTTGAACGCCAGCTGGCGGCCCAGGGCGCGGACGTGGCGCACGTACCGTCGTTCTTTCGCCATTACGGACTTCTGATTCAGCACCTGAAGGCGCGGGTCATGATGGCGCCGGTTTCCATGCCCGATGAGCACGGCCGGGTCAGTCTCTCGCTGCACAACGGGGCCCACCTCGAATAGTTGGTGCGTGCCGGCCGTGACCCCGAGCGACTGCTGATCGTGGAGGCGTCGCCGCACTATCCGCGCACGCGCGCCCTGGCCGGTCACGAGAACCATCTCGACTTGAACGACATCGACGTCATTGTGTACACCGACGAACAGCCCGTCGCCCTCGCCAAGGAAGCGGGTTCGCCCGAGGATTTGAAGATCGCCGAGTACGCCGCCGCCTATGTGCCCGACGGCGCGACGCTGCAGACCGGTATCGGGGCGGTGCCCAACCTCGTTGCGCACGCCCTCTGCGAAGGTGACGGGGGCGAGTACGGCGTGCACTCCGAGATGTTCACCGACGGTCTCTTTGAGTTGATGGCCGCGGGCAAGGTCACGAACACCAAGAAGACGATCAACCGAGGAACTTCGGTGATTACCTTCGCGACGGGAAGTCGTGCAATGTACGACTTCATGGACGACAATCCCGACATTGGCGTCGCGCCGGTGTTCTATACGAACGACCCCCACGTCATCGCCCAGAACCACCGCATGGTCTCGATCAACTCGGCCCTGGAGGTCGACCTGCAGGGCCAGATCATTGCCGACACCATCGGGTCGCGGCAGTTCTCGGGCGTGGGCGGCCATCAAGACTTCACCGAAGGAACGAGTCTCTCGCTCGAGCACGTCTCCCTCATCTGTCTCCAATCGACCGCGACGGTCAACGGGGAACTGAAGAGCCGTATCATTGGACTCATGACCCCGCATTCGACCGTGACTTCGCCACGCCAGTTGGCGGGCGTCATCGTGACCGAATACGGCACGGCTGACCTGCGCGGACGAACCGTGAGGGAGCGCGCCGAACTGCTGACGAACATCGCCCACCCGCAGTTTCGAGACGAACTAACTGCAGCGGCTGAGTTGCTAGGGCGCTAAATGCTCATAGTTCGAGATTTAGGCATAGAGATCGGCGCTCGACGCATCCTCAACCCCGTCTCCTTCACGGTGGGCAACGCCGAGAAGGTGGGCATCGTTGGTCGAAACGGTGCCGGCAAATCAACGTTGATGTCCGTGCTGCTCGGTGAACATCCTGAGCACCTGCGCGTCGAAGGGACCGTGTCGCACCAGGGCACGCTCAGCCACCTGCCCCAGGAGCCGGTGCCTGGTGGTCTCGGCGTCGAGCCGATCGGCCTGAGTCACGTGCTGAGCGCGCGTGGCCTCGACCAGCTCGACGCCGACATGCAGCACGCGCGCCACGAGCTCGCCGCGGACCCGACTGACGAAACCATTCATCGGTTCACGGCCCTCGAAGAGGACTTCCGTGAGCGCGGCGGCTACGAAGCCGAGTCCGAAGTATCGAGATTGGCGGCCGGACTCGGACTGAAGGAGGATCTCCTTCTCGAAGACCTCAACTCGCTCTCGGGTGGTCAGCGACGCCGCGTCGACCTGATGCGCGTTCTCTACGAAGAGCCCAACACCATGGTGCTCGACGAACCTACGAACCACCTCGACAAGGCCGCCAAGCGCTGGCTCTTCGAAGAGCTCGACCGCTTTCGCGGCACGGTGCTCGTTATCAGTCACGACCTGCCCCTACTGGACAAGTCGATCGACCGCGTCCTCGCACTTCGTGAAGGACAGTTACGCGAATACAAGGGCAACTACTCCAAGTTCTTGAAACTCGAAGAGGAACGTCGCCTGAGCGAGGAGAAGCTCGCGGCCCATCAGGACGAGCAGATCGACCGGTTTTCAAAACTGGCCGACTCCATGCGCGGACAGACCGAGAAGCGCGCGCGTCTCGCCAAGGTGCTTGACCGCAAGGTTGAGAAACTCCAGGACAATCGCGTAGAAGTGACGAAGAAGGAACGCAAGGTCACCTTCAAGCTCCCGATTCCGCCTCGTAGCGGCGACGTGCCGATGACCGTTGAGCACGTCGCCGTCAGTTACGGCGCACTCAAAGTCTTGCGCGACGTCAACTTCATCACACGCCGCGGCGACCGCATCGTGATTGTCGGGCGCAACGGCGCGGGCAAGTCGTCGATGCTGCGCTGTCTTGCGGGCACCCAGAAGGTGCAGGAAGGACTCGTAAAGTTCGGCGCGAACGTGACGGTTGGCTACTTCGCCCAGGAGAACGAACAGTTGGACTTCGACAAGACCGTGCTCGACAACCTAGAGAACGCCACGGTCGTGACCGAGGTGCAGCGTCGGTCGCTGCTGGGCGCGTTCGGTCTCAAGGGCTCGGCCGCACACCAAATGCCGGGCACGCTGTCCGGTGGCGAGCGCGCGAAGCTGGCGTTGGCGATCCTGGCGTCGAGTGACGCAAATCTGCTGCTCCTGGACGAACCAACGAACAACCTCGACCCGGCGAGCGTCGTGGCGTTGGGCGAGATGATGCACAAGTGGAAGGGCACGATTGTCGCGGTGAGCCACGAACGCGGCTTTGTTGAGACACTTGAGCCAACGCACGCTGTCTTGTTGCCCGAGGAGTACTTCGACCTTTGGAACGATGACTACATGGACTTGATCGAACAGCGCTAAGCGATCGGTTCACGCAGTCGTCGATGCCGGCGCTCACGTCGCTGCGTCGGAAAACACCGTGGAGCTGCGGTACGTCAACGAGGTTAGGGTGCCCTATGTCTCACTTCGGAGTGCCCCCAGTCAGTTGTCGGGTCATGACAGCATCCGTGAGCGACCATGTGCTTCTCACCTGAGGGCGACCTCATCGGCGGTCTCGTTGTCACCGCCATTGGCGTGGACGCCTGTCTGCACCTGCGCGGCCGACCCGAATATCGACTGATTGCGCCGTTCCCCATCCTCCTAGGGCTCCACCAAGTTGACGAGACCTTCGTGTGGTGGCAACTGCAGGGCCACGTGCCCCACGGTGTCGGCGTGGTCGCGATGTGGATCTATCTGCTCGTCGCCTTCGTTGTCTTGCCGACGCTGGTGCCGACCATGGTCTTCCTCCTCGAACCAAGGGAGCGAAGAATGGTCATCGCGCCTTTCCTCGTCATGGGGATCGTCGTCTCAGCGCTTCTCCTCGAAACCATGCTGCGTGGTCACCCGTCGGCGAAACTCGGTTCGTACCACGTGGCGTACACGATCGGTCTCCAACATGGCGTCATCATCATCGGCCTCTACATCGCTGCGACGTGTGGCTCGATGCTCGCCTCGGGTACGCGCAACGTCGTCTGGTTTGGTGCGGTCAATTTGATTGCGGTGATCGTGCTCGCGCGACTCTGTGCCGACGGCTTCGCGTCACTGTGGTGCTTCTACGCCGCGCTCGCGAGCGGCGCCATCGCGTTGCATATGCGCTTCGCGAAGGCGCGACGTGAACCGGTGTCAATCGCTCGAGCTACCGGTTCTACGTAGTCTGCAGACGCTCGACCAATCGAGCTTTGATCGCGGGCCACTCTGAGGGCAGGATTGAGTACATCGATGTATCGCGCGTACGGCCCTCCTCGCCGTCTACTTGGGAAGGCTGCCAGTTTCGCAACACACCTTCGAAGGTGGCGCCGAGGCGCTCCATGGCGCGCCGCGAACGCTCATTGCGGGCGTCGGACTTGAGATCGAGTCGCCGCACATCCCACTCGTCGAAGGCGTGGCTCAGCATCAGAAGTTTCGCCTCGGTGTTACACGGTGTTCGCTGCCACGGGGCCGCCAGAAACGTGCCACCGATCTCCGCCGCGTCGGGGTAGGGACGCTCAAGCCACCAGCGCAGCAGCAGAAACCGCGTCATACCGATGATCTCGCCCGTGTCACGGTGTCGCGTTACGAACGGGACTGCGGTGCGACCGTCCTGATCGTCGAGCAACCTTCGAACAACGACCTCCATTCCTGCGAGATCGTCGGGAATGAGTGACCACTTGAACGTTGAGCGATCGCCCGAGGCAGCGTGCACGAGTCCGCCGACGTCATCGAGCGTCAATGGTGTCAGCGTGACGAAGCGTCCCGTGAGAGTGACGGCCAGTTCATTCATGCGCCAACTGTATTGGGTACCCGCGCTCGCGTCCTGCGCGTACTGTTGAGGCACCCAAGGTCGGTGTTGACCTGGCGAGCAAGGGGAGGTCGCGTGCAGCACTTCACACGTCGTCTTCGTGGTGCACGCCGTCTTGCGAAGGGCCTGGCGTGTTCGTAGTCGAATACGTTGCGGGGATTTTCATCGTGCTCGTGACGGCCATTTCGGTGCTCTTCATCCTGGTGCTACCGCGTCAGCCGCAGGGCCTCGAGAAGCTCACGTTGATCGTCAACAAGGCCGTCCACTCCACGTTCCTCAACCTCTCGCGCTTCGCGCGAACCTACGAACGCAAAGACCAGATCCTGGCCCCGACGGCGCCGGTCGCGCTCATCGCACAACTCTTGTTCTGGGCGCTCTGTCTCGTCTTTGGCTTTGCGTTCATGTTGATGCCGACCACCCACTCCTTCGGGCTCGCCTTTACGCAGGCATTGACGTCGTTGTTCACGGTCGGATCGATCCACGAGGGAGGCATCGCGAACTCCGGCATCGACATCGCTGCGGGGGCGACCTGGGTCGTGATCGTCGCACTTCAGATTGCCTACCTTCCGTCGCTCTACAGCTCCTTTAGTCGTCGCGAGGCGCTCGTAACGATGCTCGAAAGCCGCGCCGGCGCGCCGGCGTGGGGGCCCGAGTTGCTATCGCGCCATCAGCTCGTGGGCATTGCCGACGCGTTGCCACAGCTCTATACCGATTGGGAGCAGTGGGCCGCCGAGGTGACAGAGAGTCACACCACCTACCCCGTCCTCCTGCTCTTTCGCTCGCCCGAGCCGTGGCTGAACTGGATCATTGGTCTCCTCGCCGTGCTCGACGCGGGGGCCATGCAGTTGGCGCTGTCGCCCAGCACCGCGCCGAGTTCCACTCGACTGTGTCTGCGCATGGGCTTCACGATGTTCAATCGGATTGCGCTCTCCCTCGGCCAGAAGGTTGAAACCGATCCGGACCCTGATGGTCCCATCACGCTTGAGTTCGCGGAGTTTCAGAGCGCGGTTGATCGCCTCGCCGTCTACGGATTCCCAATGGAGCGTACGGCCGAAGAGGCCTGGCCGGACTTCAAGGGTTGGCGTATCAACTACGAGAGTTCCGCCTACTTCATCGCCGATCACTTCACCGCGCCGCTCGCTCCGTGGTCGGGTACCCGTCGCCATCTTCGCGCCGGCGTGACGGAGCCCCTGCGGCCACCGCACCGCTCACCGGGCGCCGTCAAGTTCGCAGCCGCGCGACCCGAGGTCGTCAACCCCGAGCGCACCTCGAGACGATCGGCGCGACGTAATCCGGAATGAAACAAACCCCGCACCAATGATGCGGGGTTTGCCTGTGGACTGACGTCTAAGTGGATGAAGTCTGCGTCGGCTTCAACCTCAGACTGACTGATTTTCTTTAGTAGAGGATGGGTCCGCCGGGATTTATACCTCCTGATGACGAGATGGGCAGCTGCACGTAGGCGGGCTCAACGGCCAGCGTTGACCAGGTCCCCGTGTACGTCGACCCATCGGAATTGGAAACCGTTCCGGTGTAGGTGTAGAGGGGCAGCATCCACACCGACCCGTCGGTCAATGTGTAGGACGACAACGAAGTGGACACTGCGTCCAGTGTGACGTTCACAATTGGCGGGCCCGACGGTGTCGTCGTCGTGGTCCCGTCACCGGGGACCGTGGGGGTCGTGTCGGAAGGGGGGGACGCGGGTGACGTCGAAGGAGCACCGGCGGCCGATCCCGACGGGAGCGGTGCGCCGCCCCCTTGGTCCGAAGTGCCACTCAACAATGGCGGGAACTCGGCCTGCTGTTGGGCCTCGAGAACGCTCACGCCGGCGGTCGGGCTCTGCAACGGGTAATTGACCGGGGGCATCAGAGAGAATGCCGGTCCGTCGGCTTCGATCACGTTGTTGTTCGAGTCGATCGTGATGTCAACCGTTTGATCCGTAAGCACGCCGTCGATGGTGACGCTGTAGCTCGCGATCTCCTCGTTCGTCGTGACGTCAGGTTGGCCCGGGGAACTCGCGGTGACGGTCTGCGAGGAGTACTGCGGATCGGTGACGGCGTAGCCGTAACCCAGCTGAGAGAGGTAACCCTGGAGGTCGGCGTCGACGGTCGAGTTACTGGGCATGGCCGTCGTCGTACCGTCGGTGGTCGTGATCGACGACGCGTTCGACGGTGCGTTGTTGAAGTACCACTGCGCGACCCCGCCGTAGTTCTCGTAATCGAGAGTATCGCCGGCCGTGTCGGTGACGGTCCAGTCAGTGCCGTCGTTGTTGGTGTCGACGGGTGTTCCGGCGACGTTAAAGATCGCGGCGAGTCGGGCGGCTTCTGACGATGCGCTCGCTGGCAACGCCAACTCGTAGGAAGGTGCGATCCCTGCGGTCGAGCTGAGGCTCGAACCGGCGCTGAAGTCAAACTCCTCGTAAATGCGCATCATGCCGCCCTTGGGCACTGACGCCGCACCGAAGCTGGACGGTGCGTGCGGGCTCGACGCCTTCGCGGCGCTCAAGGTAAGCACTTGAAGAGCCGGTCCGGCTCCCTCGAGGACGGCGATACCGCCGACGGTGAGAACGGCGGCCATCGTGACGGCACTCGCCATCTTCAATTGGAAACTGCGCAGCACGTGACGGCGCGCCAGCGGCGCGCGAGCCTCGATACGTGAGATCATCGCGTCTGCGTTCGGGTGCTGGTACGACAGTCCCGCGGCCGGGTCGGCCGCGCGCAGTCGTTCGTCAAAATCACTCATCGGATCTCCTTCGCCTTCATACCTAGTTCTTGTCGCGAACCGGTCAGAACTTTCAGATGACCTGCGTCGCGGCGAATCGTTCGCGAAAACGGGCCTGGGCACGGGTTAGTCGTACCGCGGCCGCGTTCGTCGTTATGGACAGGGCGACGCCGAGGGCGTGCGTGTCGAGACCGTCCCAGGCGTTCAACATCAGGACCTCGCGGTCGTCATCGTTGAGCGCCACCAGTGCGTCTCGCACGCCCGAGTCTGCGATCACAAAGTCCTCCGCCGATGGCGCGTTGGCCGGTTCGCGTAGCGTTGATTCGAAATTCGTACGCCGATAGTGGCTGCGACGGGCGTTTCGCAGGACGTTGCGTGCCACACCGATCATCCAGGGCAGCTCCGCCTCCGTCGGCACATCGTCGAGCCTTCGCCACACGACGAACATCGTCTCTTCGACGAGGTCATCGAGGTCAGCCACTGTCAAGGGGTGCAGGCGGCGACGCAGGTAGTTACCGACGGCCGGACTGTGTTCGTGCACGAGTCGACGAAAGCGGTCATCTTGAGGTGAGCCCATTACCTGCTTCTGTCCGACTGGACTTCTTTCTTACTATCCATGAGAGAAAATGCTTTCGCCGTCTAGTGCTGGCCTTGGTTCTAACTCTTTGTCCGCACCAGCATGGCCTCTTGTTCACGAGTGAGCCACCACGAGGGCAGTTCCCGGTCGCCCCACCACGCGACCACATCGTCGACGCTGTCGTCAAGGTTTCGCAGGGTGAGTCCGGCCGCGAGGGCCTTCGCCGGGTCCAGGTCATTGACCGTTTCGTTCCGGGAGCCGGACCAAAGGGGGAAACGCGAATCGAGGTGATGACTCGAGACGTGGCGAGCTGAAACCTCAACGATTTTTGTCTCGCTCGGCCCTACGTGCTCGGCAACCGCTTGCATGACGCCGAAGAACGTGGGCGCGGGATACGGACCGCAGACGTGGAAGGCGCCCAACGTTGTCTGGTCCACGAGCGTGACGACGAATTCGCCGAGGTCGCGCGCGTCGATGTACTGCAGTGCGTTGTCGCGAGGTCCGGGAACCGCGACGTTGCCGCCGCGCTGCATTCGTGTCACCCAGTAGGGGAAACGCATTGTGGCGTCGTGGCTGCCAATGACGTACGTGGGCCGCACCAGGGTGAGTTGGGTGCCAAAGTGTTCGGTCGCCGCCCTTTCGCAGGCCGCCTTCAGCGGTCCGTACGACTCGGCCGTGATCGGAGCGTCGGCCTCGGTCGGAGCGTCGCTCCAGAGTTCGGCCGTCTCCTCGGTCGCACCGGACAACGCGGGGCTGTCGTACGCGGAGATTGAGGAGATCTGAATGTGGTGGCCTCCGCGGTCCCCGAGGGCATTGGCGAGCACTTCGACGTCAATGGGGCGATAGGCAATGGCGTCCACCGTGGCGTCAAAGGAAAGTCCGTTGAGCGCCGACAGGTCGCCTTGACGATCGCCAATAAGCCTCGTCACACTCGCCGGGAGGTCGGTCTCAGTCTCGCCACGATTGATCACCGTGACGTCGTGACCGCCGTCGAGTGCGGCGAACGCAATGGCCCGACCGACGAACGATGTGCCGCCAACAATGAGTATTCGCATTCGTCTCCTTACGCAACACACGTAATGCTACGAGCCAGGAACTCGGGTACGGGGCACCGCGAGAGCGATGTTCAGCAGTCCGCCAGTGACTCAGTCGCTCTCGGCGACCTCGTTGAGTCGTTGGAGGAACGGCAACGCACCAAGCTGCGTGAAGATATCTCTCGCTTCTTTTCCGACCGTGGCGTCGGGGTGGCTCGGTCCCAGGAGCAGTACGAGGTCCAGTTCACAAAGTGCGAGGTCGAGCACGCAGTCGAGGACGCGCCACTTCTCAATCGCCTCCCTATAGATCTCGGCCGCGGCGTCCAGTCGCCCTTCGAGCGCAGCGACGCCGGCTTCGGCCGTCCTGCGCGTCGCCACAATGGCTCGGCCCCGATTGAACTGCGTTAACGCCAGGGCCTCGCGAACCTGAGAGAGGTCGCGTCGCCAAAGGGCGGCGTGAATGAGGATATCGAGCGCAATTGGCGCATTGATGCCCATGGGGTCGAGTGCCAGGGCCTCAGCCGAGTCATGTTGGGCGCTCTCCAGATCCCCCCTCGCCAACGCGGAGAGCGCCGACGAGGTCAGACGGGTGGTGGATCCGGCCAGAGAGACGTCAAGGGTGAATTCGTCACTGTCAGGGATCATTTCCTCGGCATGCGCAAAGTCGCCGCGGAGCGACGCCAGAAGACCTTCGAGCGCCATGAGCCATCCTTGATGCCACGCCCCGGTCTGGCGTTGGCGAAGTTCGGCGATGGCTCGGGTCGCCTCATCCCACAGGCCCACGTAGATCGACGTTTCGGCAATGTTGAGGAGATTGGTGATTTCGAGGGCACGGTTACCGGCCCGGCCGGCAATCTCCGCTGCCTCGAGGGCAATCGTCACCATTGACGCCGGGTCGTCAGGCAGCATGTAGAGACTGAGACCGGTGCGGGCGCGGGACTGTTCATTGAGCGCCCCCGCCTCGTCGGCAATCTCGGCCATGCCGCGTGCCAACATCACTGCTTCGCGGTGTCGTCCCATAGTGAAGAGCGCCAGCGATCGCACTCCCAAACCACGCGCAAACTGCTCTACGTCGTCGAGTTCTTCGGCGAGTCCCGAGCCAATTTCACACCATTCGAGCGCGCGGGCCACATCGGCGCTGTGACCGAGGGACTCCGCGATTGCAAAGGCGAGGGCCATTCGCGCCGACGTGTCGCCGCTCGGTCCGAGTAGTGCGTACGCCTGTTCACACCGTTCGATGATGATGCCCGAATCTGAGCTCGGGAACTTCATGCGCAGCAGATCAGCCACGGACCTTGCGGCATCGTCGATCCGTCCAAGGTCACTGTAGAGAGCAATTGACGCCTCGCAGTGGTCAAATGCGTGTTCGGGGTCCATCGCCGACGCCGCCGACCACGCCGCGCGCAGGTGTAGCGCCGCCCTCTCCACGTCGTCGGTGACCAAACTCAAGGCCTGCTCGAACAAGGTGAACGCCTGCTCAGGCGAGCCGAGGGACTTCGCACGCTGCCCAGCACGATCCAGCCAGTTAATGGCACTGATGACCGTCGCATCGTTCCCGGGTTCGTCTGGGGCGGCGAGGTGTGCTTCGAGGTAATGGGCCGCGACAACCCCCGCCAGTTCTTCGTCGTTGAGCGATTCGGCGTAGCGCGCAATAGCCAAATGTTTTGCGCTTCGGTCGCGACGCGCCAGTGTGCCGACGGCGACTTCACGAATGACGCCCTGGACGAAGCCGTACTGCCCGCGTTCAGGCGAGCGAGGATCGTTGTCGGCGAAGAGGAACTCTTTCCTCACCATTTCGCGGAGTTCTCCTTCGACCCGTTCTCGTTGGCCCCCATTGACGACGAGGAGGCTCTCGATGGAAAACGTCGATCCGACCACGCCCGCATCTTGGAGCAACGTTCGCTGCACGGGAGGGAGGGCGTCGAGACGCGAGGCAATCAACGCGTGGAGCGTCTCGGGAATCTCGTTCAATTCAAGTTCACCCTCGACGACGTAACTCTCGTCACGCTGGACCAAGACGCCCCGATCGACCAACATGCGGATCGTTTCGACCGCGTAGAGCGGCACGCCCTCCGCTCGTTCGAGCACCTTGTCGGCGACGTCGCTCGGGAGCCCTTCCACGAAGCCGTTGAGCAACTCGCGCATCGAGGTCGAGGAAAGCGGTTCGAGGTGCAGTGAGGTGAAGTTGCGTTGTCCGGCGCCCCAGTGGGGGCGAAGATCCATCAGTTCGGGACGCGACAGCGTGACGACGAGAATCGGATAACTTCTCGACCACTCCAGAATCGACTCGACGAAGTCAATGAGTCCGGCGTCGGCCCATTGGAGGTCCTCGAAGACGAGCACCGTCGGGCCATTGGCCGCGACACGTTCGAAGAAGGTACGCCACGCGGAGAACAGCTCATTTCGTTCGCTGGACGGCGCGTCAGAGAGACCGAGGAGATGTGAAAGACACGGTTCGATCCACTGTCGCTCGTCGGCATCGGGAATGAACTGTTCGAGACACGCGCGGAGCTTGGTCGTCGCCGTAACCGCGTCCTCGACTTCGAGTATGCCGGCACGCATGCGGACCATCTCGCTGAGGGCGCCAAAAATAATGCCTTCGCCGTAGGTGCGCGACCGACCCTGATGCCAGTACACGACGTCCGCCAGACCGTCGACGTACTTCAAGAACTCCCACGAGAGACGGCTCTTTCCGATGCCGGGGATCCCGGTGACCGAGACGAGTCGCACCCGCTGCTCTCGCGACGTTGCGTGCAACAGGTCTTTGATGAGACGAATCTCCTCGTCGCGACCGACGAAAGGTGGCTCAAGTCGTTGTGCTCGACCGAGCCCTTTACGTTGTGCGACGACACGAAGTGCCCGCCACGCGTTGACCGTCTCGGTCTTTCCCTTTAAATCGAGTGCCCCAACTTCTTCAAAGGCGATCGCCCCGGAGGAGGCGCGCCACGTCGACTCGTCGACGAGGACCGTACCGGGTGCGGCCGCACTCTGTACCCGCGAGGCGGAGTTGACGGTGTCGCCCAGCACCATGCCCTCGGCCACCTTGCCAATCGTGATGGCGACTTCGCCGGTCACGACACCACCGCGCGCACGAAGATCCGAGAGACCGGAGTTCGATCCCAACTCGGCGACCGACGCCACGACGTCCAGTGCCGCTCGCACCGCCCGCTCCGCGTCGTCCTCGTTGGCTGTCGGTGCGCCCCACACGGCCATGACCGCGTCACCGATGAATTTCTCAACCGTGCCGCCGTAGCTATCGATGATCCGTTGGGCACGGTCGAAGTACTGGGTCAACAATTCGCGAATGTGCTCGGGGTCACGTTTCTCGGCGAGTGGCGTGAAGCCGACAAGGTCGACGAACATGACCGAGCACAACCGGCGCTCAGCCACTGACTTCGAATCGGCGGAGGCGGTCACGGGCACCGTTGCCGCTTGGGGCGCCGCTGCCACGGCGGTGCCACAGTTCGCGCAGAAGGGCTTTCCCGAGTCAAGTTCTGAATCGCAAGAAGCGCAGCGCGGCGAGAGCACCGCGCCACAGTTCGCGCAGAATGGCTTTCCGTCAGGGGTGTCGCCTCTACATGACCAACATTGCATGATCCCGCCTTTGGCTCGGTATCTTACGGGCGCCCACGCCCGTCACGCGGGGGGAATACGTAGAGTTGACCAAACCGCAACGAGGAAGGGCTGGTGATGGTCAGGTCAATCTTGTCCGAGCGCTCCTCGGAAGGGGGATCGTCGCGTCTCGAAGCCTTTAGTGACGGCATCCTCGCCATCGCGATCACGCTGCTCGTCATTGAGATTCGGGTCCCCACCACCAGTGGTGTGCACCTCGGCGCGGCCCTACGACACCTCTGGCCGTCGTACCTCGCGTTCGGACTCTCCTTCACCACGATTGGCTTCGTGTGGGTCGCGCATCACTCCATGTTCCGCCGCATTCGCGACGTGGACCGGCTGCTCTTGATCCTCAACCTCGGACTGATGTTGTGCGTGGCATTCCTTCCGTTCTCGACCGCGGTATTGGCGCGCTACTCCTTCAGCGAGTCGTCGGGAGCTGCGCCGGCCGCAGAGTTGTACAGCATCAACATGCTGGTGATCGGGCTCGCGTTCATGAGTTTGTGGGTCTACCTGTCATTCCATCTTTCACTCTTCGTCGGTGACGTCGACAAAAAGACAATTCAACACACGATCGTGCGTGCCGCCCCACCGCCGATTTTGTACGCGCTCACCGCGGCGTTGGCCTTCGTGGACGCGAAGGTCTGTTACGTGCTCTGGGTGCTCGCAACGCTGTACGTCGCCGTCGGTCCGGCCGCGCGAAAGATTCCCGTCTGGACTGAGGCTCCCAGTGGAACGCCGGACGAAGGGATCTGATTAGTTACGCGGTGCTCGTAGAGCCCGACTAGAAGAGGTGGCGCTCGCTGGCCCAGTGCGACAACTGGTACCGGCTGGAGAGTTGTAACTTGCGCAGCACCGACGACACATGACTCTCCACCGTCTTGGTTGAGATCTCGAGTTCCTTCGCGATGTCCTTGTAGGAGTAGCCGCGCGCAATGAGTCGCAGAACCTGTCGCTCGCGAGCAGTGAGCTGGTCGAGTTCGGGGTCGACGACGGCCACACTGGCTTGGTTGCCAGTGTCGGCGGTGAAGGCATCGAGCACGAAACCGGCGAGCCGCGGAGAGAAGACGACGTCGCCGGCGGCGATGCGATAGATCGCGTCAATCAACTCGGGCCCGGAGATGTTTTTGGTCACGTAGCCGCGTGCGCCGGCGCGTATGACGCTGATGACGTCGCCCGCGGCATCCGACACCGAGAGTGCCAGGAACTTCACGGAGGAATCAACCTCACAGACGGCGCGCAGCACGGCTTGGCCGCCACCGTCGGGCATGTGCACGTCGAGCAGCACGACGTCGGGGCTGCGCTCAAGAATTATTTCGATGGCCGCCTCGACTTCGTCGGCTTCACCAATGATGTCCACCGAGCCCGCAATCTCCGCGCGAATGCCTGAACGAATGAGTTCGTGATCATCGACGAGGAAAACTCGAGGTTTGTTGGTGTCGATCATTCGCTGCGCGGCATTACGAGCTGCACTTCGGTGCCCGCGCCCACTGAGGTGTTGATAAACGATTCGCCGCCGTACTGGGCCATTCGCTGCTTGATCGAAAGGGCGATGCCCTGTCGATCGGCCGGGATCGCGTCGCAGTCGAATCCGACGCCCCGGTCGCGGACAAAGAGCGAGATTGACTTCGGCTCCACCTCCGTGAAGATAGAGACACTCGATGCCTCGGACCACTTGGCGGCGTTAATTGCCGCTTCGCGACCGGCGGCGACGAGTGCGAGAACTCTCTCGTCGGGCACGCAATCGCCTACGGTGACCAGTTCGACCTTGACGCCATAGTCGTTCTCCACATCGTGCTCGATCGCGCCTACGAGACCGACGAACGACGTCGACGAATTGGCAATCGTCTCGGGACTGAAGAGCCACTGGCGAAGCTCACGTTCTTGGTTGCGCGCCAGACGAGTGACGTCGCCGCCATTGGCGGCAGCGCGCTCGATAAGGGTCAACGTCTGCAGCACCGAGTCGTGGAGGTGGGCGACCATTGCGGCGCGCTCCTCCGCGCGCACTCGCTCGCGGCGCTCGCTGGTCAGTTCGCGAACGTTTTGTAGCCACCACGGAGCGAGAAGGACGAGCACGCCAAGAATCAGGATCAATGTGCCAAAGAGCGCGGGACCGGCCGATCCCCAGACGCCGCCAATGTGCTTGATGGTGTGCAGTCCAACGTAGATAAGCGCAATGGCGGCGATGACGCGCAGGGCAACACCCTTGCGATTCTTTGACGACGCACCGCCGATGACCGGTGCGGAGTTCAAGAGCTCCTGGATATGGTTGCGCTCTTCGTTGGAGGCGCCACGCCACACCGCGACGCACGCGAAGGCGCTCAGCAGTAAGGGCCAATCGAAGCCGTGCGTGACATCGACGCCCGTTGTTTCGAGCGCGATCAGCAGTAAGAGCGTGCCAATGAACGCCACGAGGACGAACTGTGCTTCGCGTCGGTTCTGGAAGATGCGCTGAATGATCGACGTCTCCTCGCCGGATCGCGTGAGAACGACCCAAAGGGTCATGTAGAGCAGGACGCCGAATCCGAAGAGGAGAGTGAGCAAGCAGAAGATGACGCGCACGTTGCGCTCCTTGATGCCGAGTCGCGTGGCGAAGCCGCCACAGACCCCGCCAAGAATGCAGTTTTCACGACCGCGGCGAAGCGGACGCTGGGGAGTGCCGACGACCGCGTGACTCGAAGTTGTTACCGACATGCGATCCTCCATTTCGTGATGCTCCGGTCATTGAGCGCTTCTGGAATTCTTGCACTTCCTTTCCCGCCTGTATCTAAGGGGAAACCCTGAGCGATGCAGCGCTCTGGACCCACCCCTGAGGGTTCATCCCCATAGTCCTTGATCGGCGGGGCTCGTACATTTGAGTCATGGATGAAGAGTACGAGCAGGTCACTGATGGTGCGCTAGCGAATGAACCGGCCACGCCGAAGCCGACGCGGTTGCGTCGAAGTACCAAGCGACGGATGGTCGGCGGCGTCGCCGGAGGCATTGGTGAGCGCTTCGACATCGACGCCAACATCGTTCGCGTGGTGTTCGTGGTCCTCACCGTCCTCTATGGACTAGGCGCCGCGATCTATCTCGCCATGTGGGCACTGATCCCACGAGACGGACAGCCGTCCGATGACGACGTCGACGAGGCCGACGCGTCCCCCGCGTCGAACCTGCGGTTACTGCGTTACGTGCTTCTGGCCGGCGTCGTCGTCGTCGCGGTCATCGTGCTTTCGACGTTGGGTGGTGCGCCGCGGGTGGGGAACGGCTTTGGAATTCTCTGGTTGATCTTCCTCATTGTGCTGGCGATACTTTCGCTGCGCTCGACGGCCCGTCAGCACATGCTTCTTCGATTCATCGCACTGGTCTTCCTATCTGTCATGACGATCTTCATTCTCGTCGTTGGTGCGTTCCTCGGTTTCCTCGCTTCGACGGGCGTGCCCATGCATGGGGGGAGTGGCGTTCGCGCGGACCAACCGACAACGCTCGCACAGGTTCAGCGCACCTACGAGACTGAATTTGGCAGCCTGACCGTCGACCTCCGTCAAGTGCAGTTCACGCCTACCGTCACGACGGTGACCGCGAGCGTTGCCGTGGGTACCCTCAACGTGGATATCCCCGCGAACGCAATCGTCTACTTGAAGACGCATATCGGTGCTGGCACCGTCAGTTACTTCGGTCGTAACGGCTACCAGAGTGAGCCCTTTAGTGCCGTGCCGTCCTCCTTGAAAACCGCCGCCGAGCAAAGTCGCGCACCCCATCTGGTCCTCAACGTCCAGGTCGGTGCGGGTCGAATCACCTTGCAACGCGGCTATCCCGTCAACAATCCGTATCCATAATCTTCGAAGATGCGAGGGAGCGCCAAGCGCCCGCCCTAAATCGCGTTACCTCAGTTTCCGGACGACCTAAGCCGGTTGCCAGTTCCGGATTCTTCTGTCAGACTCGCCTAAAGCGGCCTCGGGAGGCGCAATGATTGACGCGAGTTTCTTAACCTTCGACGACAACGTGACACTGCAGTTCGATCGTGTCATAGCGGCCGCACCGATGGACGTCTGGGCCGCGCTCACAGAACCGGCGGAGCTCGCCAAGTGGCTTGCCGACGCCGAGTTCGACGTCAGTGTGGGTGGCGCGGTGCACCTCGTGTGGCCCGGGAGTGGCGAGATGCGTGGAACGGTCCAGGAGTGCAACGTGCCTTCGCTCCTCGAATACACCTGGGATGAATCTGACGGATCGTCGCTGGTTCGCTGGGAGGTTGCGTCATCAGGTGACGGCCAGTCCACACTTCGCCTTGTTCACTCCGGTGCATCCAAGGATGGCGCTGCTGGCTTCGGCGCAGGGTGGCAGAGCCACCTCGAGGCGCTCGACGTGGTGATGAGCGGCGGAAGTTCGGATCAAGCACAGCGCGATGGACGCTACGAGGAGCTGCACCCGAAATATCTCGACGCGGTTGCTGAGCTGTAGCCCGACGTTGTCGTCGACGTCTGCTTCTCGTGACTTGCGGTTAAGAATGAACTGATGGCGACCATCGCGACCGACACGATTGGCGAGGCGTGGCTCAACGTCGCACGCACGATTCTGAGCCAAGGTGAGCGGTCGACGTACGACGGTCTCCCTATTCACGAAGTGTTGATGGCCCACCTCATCGTGGCGTCGCCGCAGTCCTTCGATGAGATCATCGAGCGTTACGCCGACCGCGACCGTCTCGCCTGGATGCACGCGAACTTCAGTGATCACACTGTCGTGGCCGAACTGGGCGATGCCGACAGTTATGCCACCCGCTTGCACGATTACGGACGTACTGGTTTGGATCAATTGGACTGGGTGGTCGAACGACTTCGCGCAGACCCGACGTGTCGTTCGGCCTCGATCACGACATTCCAGCCGCTGAGCGACACGTCCTACATTCCGTGCGTCAGCCTCCTGGACTTCTTTCTCGTCAACGCTGCGTTGCGCCTCGTGGTGTACGCCCACAGCATTGACTTCGGAGCGAAGGGCTACGCCAATTTGGTCGAGTTGGCGTCAATTCAACACGACGTCGTGAAGGAGCTGGGGGTCGACGTCGGGTCCCTCACGATGATCGTGAAATCAGCGCACATCTACGACAGCGAACTCGCGTATATGACGAGCGTCCTTGAACGTAGCGGTGATTGACCTAACCGGCGTCACGCGCAGCCTTCAAGGCGTTCGTCCACCACAGCAGATCCTTGATGAGCATCTCGAGCCGTTCATCCAAGGGCGCGAAGACTTCGAGGTCGCACTCCTCGGCCATCAGGGCGGGGAGCATGACGTTGGGCAGGATGTGCACCGCGTAACGAAGCGCCGCCATCTCAAATTCAATGCAGACCAGACGGAGTTGTTCGATCGCCCGCGCTGCTCCCACGCCGCCGTAGCCAACGAAGGCGACGGGCTTGCGATTCAGCTCGACGAAGACGTGGTCCAATGCGTTCTTGAGTGACGCGGGGTAGCCGTGGTTGTACTCGCTCGTGAGCACGATGTAGCCATCAGCCGCATCGAGTGCGCGACCCAAGCGAGCGATGTCCTCTCTGGGATACTCACGGCGAGCGCGCGCTGGTGACACGGCAAGGTTGTATAACGCCAACGGGTGATCTCGCATGTCCAGCACGTCAATCTCGATGTCGTCACGGCTTGAGAGGCGGTTGAGCAGCCACGCGAGGGGCTTGTCGGCAAAACGTGTTGGGCGCGTGGATGCGACAATTATCTGAAGGCGGGGCCTCATTGATTACAACCCGGGGAAGACGATTCGCAGGTTCTCGAGGTGCTCAGACTCCGCCGCGGCTGGCGTGTGCGCTACGTCGAGGCGACCGTAGAGGAGACGGATGAAGGATTCGGCCGGCATTTCAATATGGTGTGGATCGTCGGACTTCTCGCCCTCTTCGAGGGTTACGTCCTCCACCCCGAGTGTCAGGACCAGTTCGCGCTGCGGTTCGGTCGTGCGGATTCGAAGGACATCACCGGAACCCGTCGTTTTGGAGGTGAACTTGATGACCAGTTCGAGGTTGTCCACCATGAACGGAACAGCATCACGCTGCAATGTCGCGCCCTTGTCGAAGGACTCTTCGATGTCCCAGGTGTGCAACACGTGTTCGTTCAGTCGCAGTCCAATGGCGCCCGTGAAGTCGAAGACCATTGGACCGAGATTGAAGTTAAAGGCCTCGCGCTCGTCCGGCGTCATTTCGAGGATGCGTTCGAGCAACGCCTGATCCGAAATGAGTGCGTCGGTCACCTGAGCGTGGGGGGTCTTGGCGTTCCACTCGTCCCACACCGACTGATTGAACTCCGGCGGCGTCTCTTTGCCCGCGAGCACGTCGTCGAAGCGACGCTTCATGATGACCGCTCCCGAACCGAGGTGCGACATTGTGTCGGCGACCGTCCACTCGGTCGGGTGGGCCGAAGCGACGTACTGGCTTTCTTCGAGTCCTTCGGCCAGGGTGCGCAAGTACGCGACTGAGGACTCGAGGGCGTCAAGTGGGTGGGTCATAGGGGGGCTACTTTCGTCGTCGAGGGAGCTGAGTCTTTAGGGTTCCACTACGACTGTACGGTCGAGGTCCTTTACATCGTTCACTCCGGTGAGACCGAGGGTCACGGACATTTCGGAGGCGAAGATTCGAAGAATGTGGTCGACACCGCGCTCGCCGCGCGCGGCGACCGCGTAGGCCCACGGCCGGCCAATCAGACAAGCTCGCGCCCCGAGCGACAGGGCCTTGACGACGTCGAGACCGCTGCGAATCCCGCCATCCATCAACACCTCGCACTGATCGCCCACCGCCGCAGCGATAGCCGGCAGGGAGCGGATGGTGGAGGGAACATCGTCGAGTTGGCGTCCTCCGTGGTTGGAGACAATGACGGCGTCCGCGCCGCGCGCGACCGCCTCTTTCGCGTCGTCGGGATCGAGGATCCCCTTGAGGGCAATCTTTCCGCTCCAGTGGGAACGCAGCCATTCGATGTCGTCCCACGTGACACTCGGGTCGAACTGGCTCGCGACCCAGGCCTGGAAGTCGCCGGGCACCGTCGCGTCCGGCAGGGCTTTCTCCAGGTTTCCAAAAGTAAGCGGCTTGCCACCGAGGGCGACGTCGCGCAGCCACGAGGTGTGAGCGACCAGGTCGATGCCTCGACGCAGTCGCTTCGATCGAGGAATTCGACCGCTGATTCCGTTGCGCCCGTCGCGGTAGCGCTGGCCGACCACGGCGAGGTCGACCGTCAGAATCAATGTGGTGCAGCCGGCCGCCTGCGCGCGAACCATCAGGTCCTCGGCGTAGCCGCGGTCCTTCATCACGTACAACTGGAACCAGATGGGGCGCTTCACCGCGGCGGCCACCTCTTCGATGCCACAGATTGACAGGGTTGACTCACAGAAGGGGATGCCGGCCC
>DATCCA010000100.1:0-3493 GCA_036511575.1 Acidimicrobiales bacterium | reverse complement strand
CTTCTTTGGCGGCGACGCGGCCTTTGGTCCGAAGAACATCATCTGGGCCGTCGCCCACGGACACGAAGCCGCAATCTCAATCCACAATCTTTGCAGCGACATCGCGTTCGATGATCGCCCGCCGGTCGGTATGAATCTCGTCAGCCAGAAGATGGGCATGAGCGAGTGGAGTTATCACAACGACTACAACCCTTCGCCGCGCCAGAAGATGTCCCACGTCGAATTGACGAAGCGTTTTGAGTCACTCAACCTCGAGGTCGAACTGGGATTCTCTGTCGAACAGACCGTTCGCGAGGTTCAGCGATGCCTCAACTGCGACGTGGAGACCGCCTTCAAGGCGTCCGCGTGCATCGAATGCGACGCCTGCATCGACATCTGTCCCGTGCAGTGTCTGACGATCACCAGCAACGGCGCCGAAGACGATCTTCGCTCGCGGCTCTCCGCCCCGGCCACCAACCTCAACCAGGCGCTGTACGTGTCCGAGGCGTTGCCCCAAACCGGTCGGGTGATGGTGAAGGACGAGAACGTTTGCGTGCACTGTGGACTCTGCGCCGAGCGTTGTCCGACCGCGGCGTGGGACATGGAACTCTTCGACCTGCAGATTCCCTACGCGGCGAGCGCGAACTTCATCCGCATCGGTGCGATGTCACCCAGTGGTGCCGGCGACCGAGTGAGGAGTTAGATCATGGCCATCGACGCACGACTCGACCAGCGACTCCAAGTGAACGATTTCTCGATCAAGCTCGCCAACGTGAACGGCACCGGTTCGTCCAGTGCCAACAGCCTCCTCATGCAGGCGATCTTTCGCATGGGAATTCCCGTCTCGGGCAAGAACCTCTTCCCCTCGAACATTCAGGGTCTTCCCACGTGGTACGAAATTCGCGTCAACAAGAGCGGCTATACGGCGCGAGCGCTCGAGTACGACCTCGTGGTCGCCATGAACGCGCAGACCTACGCGGAGGACATCAACGATGTGCGCCACGGTGGCTACGTCGTCTACGACTCGTCATGGCCACTCGATCCGGACCTCACGCGCGACGACGTCACGTTCGTCGGCATCCCGCTCGCCAAGATGTGTCTCGAGAACTTTAAGGCGCCTCGGGAACGCATCCTCATGAAGAACATCGCCTACGCCGGCGCCATTGTGGCCATGGTCGGCATTGACGTGTCGCTGGTCGCCGACCTGCTCGCCGAGACCTTTGCTCGCAACGAGGCACTGAAGGAGTCGAACCAGAAGGCGCTGCGCCTGGGTTACGACTACGCCGTCGAGCACCTTGACTGCCCGCTCCCCTTCTACGTCGAGCCGATGGACGCGAACGGCTCCTCCATTTTGATCAACGGCAACATGGCCACGGCGCTCGGTTGCCTCTACGCCGGCGCCACGGTCGCGGGGTGGTACCCGATCACGCCCGCGACTGCGGTCATGGACAACTTCATCGCACTGTGCGCTCGATACCGACGCGAGACCGTGGCGAGCGCTGACCCCGAGGTCCCCGACACCCAGCGCAACAACTACCTGATCATCCAGGCGGAGGACGAGATTGCCGCCATCGGCATGGTTCTCGGTGCCTCGTGGAACGGCGCCCGGGCCTTCACTTCGACGTCCGGCCCCGGAATCTCGTTGATGAACGAACTGCTCGGGCTCGCCTATTACACCGAGATTCCCGCCGTCATTATCGACGTGCAACGCACCGGGCCGTCGACGGGCATGCCCACGCGCACCCAGCAGGCCGACATCCTGCTCTGTGCGTACGCGAGTCACGGTGACACCAAACACGTACTCCTGTTCCCCGCCAACCCGAACGAATGCTTCGATTTCGCAGTGCGGTGCTTCGACCTCGCCGAGCAGTTCCAAACACCCGTCTTCCTCCTCTCGGACCTCGACATTGGGATGAACGACTGGGTCGTGCCCGAACTCGAGTGGGACGACGACTACGTCTGGGACCGCGGTCCCGTTCTCAATGACGAGGACCTCGCGACCATGACCTCGTTCTTTCGTTACGACGCGCTGAACGAGGACTTCGTCGCGACGCGCACGCTCCCAGGCTCAGATGAGAAGGGCGCCTACTTCATTCGAGGCTCGGGGCACGACAAGTACGGCCACTACACCGAGAGCCCACCGCAGTACCAAGAAGTCGTCGATCGATTGAAGCTCAAGCACGCCGCGTCCGCCGCGCACTTACCGGCACCGATAATCGAGCGACGAGAGAACTCCACTATTGGCGTCATCACCGTCGGTAGTTGTGACCTGGCCGTGCGAGAGGCCCTGGATGAACTGGCGGACGCGGGCGTGCCGTGCGACTTCATGCGAGTTCGGGGATTCCCGTTCGTCGACGACGTGCGCGCCTTCGTTGACGAGCACGTGCACTGCTTCGTCGTCGAGCAGAATCGCGACGCACAACTGCGATCACTGATCGCGATCGAGACCGGATTGAGTACCGAGACAATGCACCCGGTGCTCAACTACGGCGGCTTCCCGCTCAGCGCGCAACAAGTTGTGGAAGCCGTTCTACTTAAGTTGGAGAACTAACGATGCCGTCGATCACCAAGCCGCTCATCCCGCTGTCGCCACTACCCAAGAACGATCTCGGTCTCACGATCCGTGACTACGAGGGCGCAATGTCAACGCTCTGCGCTGGCTGTGGTCACGACTCGGTCACGGCGGCCATCGTGCACGCATTCTGGGAACTCTCAACACCGCCTCATATGATTGCCAAGCTCAGCGGCATCGGCTGCTCCTCCAAGACACCCACATATTTCGTGCGAGGAGCCCACGGCTTCAACTCCGCCCACGGGCGAATGGTGCCGATTGCCACGGGCGCGATTGCCGCCAACCGGGAACTTACCTACATCGGGATTTCTGGCGATGGCGACTCGCTGTCCATCGGCCTCGGACACCTCATGCACGGCATCCGTCGCAACGTGAAGATGGTCTACATCATCGAGAACAACGGCGTCTACGGTCTCACGAAGGGCCAGATGTCGGCGTCCGCCGACATTGGCTCGCGCCCGAAGAAGGGCGAGGCGAACGTGTTGGCGCCCATCGACCCCGTATCCATGGGACTCAGTCTCGGCGCTACCTTCATTGCGCGCAGTTTCTCCGGTGACAAGGAACAACTCGTGCCGATCCTGAAGGCGGCCATGGCGCACAACGGTTTCGCGCTGATTGACGTCATCTCACCGTGCGTCACGTTCAACGACCACGAAGGCTCGACCAAGAGCTACAAGTTCATGCGCGAACACGAGGTGAAAGAAGTAGAGACCGACTACGTCCCCATTCGCGCCGAGATTCGCGCGAAGATTCCCGCCGACGGAGCCACGGAGGTGACGATGCACGACGGCAGTGTGGTTCGCTTCCGTTCGGTGCCCGCCGGCTACGACCCGCACGACCGCTTGAAGGTCGAGTCCTACATCCGTGACCGCGAGAGCCGAGGCGAGATCGTAACGGGCCTTCTCTACGTCGACGAGTCGGCGAAAGAGATTCACCAGGTGA
>DATCCA010000099.1:0-18036 GCA_036511575.1 Acidimicrobiales bacterium | reverse complement strand
GACACGTAGAGCGGCGAGAGACCTTCGTCGATCACGCGTTCGAGGTCGAATTCGGTGAACCTCGTGAGCGTCGTGTAGTTGCCGTAAAGAAAGGACAGTCGAAAGTCATCGTCCTTGACGTACAGGGAGCGGCGCATGCCTTTGGGCAGTTGGTAGATGAAGCAAAAGGAGCAGTGGTTATCGCAGGTTCGGATGCGGTCGAAGACCGCTGAGTCGATGCTGAGGCCGAGCGGTTGGCCCTCTTCCTTTTGAATCGTCACCTTTCGCGACAACGCTTCGCCTTCGCGTTGCACGACCAGGGTCACCAACTGGCCGTCAATGAGTTGCTGGTACTCAATAATGTCGCTGGGCTCGCGTCCGTTGACACTCAGAAGTTCGTCGCCGACGGCCAAATCCACGCCGGAAGCCGGTGAATCAAATGAAATTGAGGAGATTCGGGCGCCCGACACGGGTCCAGCCTACGAGGATTCGCCAAAGTCCGTAACTAGGCTGGATGCTGTGAATGTTGACAAGGTCGTGCTCGCAGCCCCTCGCGGCTTTTGTGCCGGCGTAGAGAAAGCCATCAAGGCGCTCGATTGGATGACGCGAGTCTTCGAGCCGCCGGTCTTTTGCTACCACGAGATCGTCCACAATCAGTTCGTCGTTGACTACTTCAAGTCCCTGGGCGTCGTCTTCATCGACGACGTGACCCTGGTACCAGCCGGCGCACCGGTCATGTTGAGTGCCCACGGCTCGCCGCCCGAGGTCATTGAGGCCGCGCGAGCGTCCGGCGGCACGGTCATCGACGCCGTTTGCCCTCTCGTGACGAAGGTCCACCACGAACTCAAGGTTCGCGCCCGCAAGGGCTACACCGTGCTCTACGTGGGACACCAGGGCCACGAAGAGGCAGTGGGCACGATGGCCGTCGCCCCCGACTCGGTCCATTTGATTGAGTCCACCAACGACATCGACGAACTGGGCCGGGTGAACGGACCGCTGGCACTCCTCAGCCAGACCACCCTCAGCCTGGACGAGTGGCAGGACCTGCGCGAATACGCCGAGGAGAAGTTCCCCGACATCTGGATGCCCAATCGCAGTGACCTCTGTTTCGCGACCACCAACCGCCAGGCGGCGTTGCGCAAGATCGCCGCGACCGCCGACGCGGTCGTGGTCATTGGCTCGGCGAACTCGTCGAACACCGTCGCCCTGACCAAAGTTGCCGAGGCCGCTGGCTGTCCGCGCGTCCTTCGTGTGAATGGTGCCTTCGAGCTTCCCGACGACCTCTCGGGCGTGGTCGCAGTCACGGCCGGCGCGTCAGCCCCGGAGTCACTCGTCAATGAGGTACTCGAACTTCTCAACCCCACCAACGGCGTCACGGTCGCGTCGGTCACGGTGGAGGACGAATACTTTCCCCCTCCCCCGGAACTTCGCGAGATGCTCAAAACGCTGTCCGCACTGCTCGATCTCGTCCTCCAAACGCCCGACGCGTCAACGTTCGACGGTGAAGCCGACCGCAAATTCACCGCCGCCGAAGTCCTTTCGGCAGCGAGTCGCTAAGTCTTTGCGGTCAAGCCCCGTTGATTAGTCTTTCTACGTGAGTTTCTTAATCGAGGTAGTGACAAGACTGCGCCACGGCACCTCGTGACGTCGACACATCTTTACCCGGGAGCACCATGGTCAACGACGATCTAGAGCTGCGACGATCGCAGAATCTGCGCCAGTACGCAATTGCCCAAGCTCTCGCCCGTCTCGACACCGAGCGTCCCGGGGCCAAGCCCGAAGCCATTGTGGTTGCAGTCTGCGCCTACGAAGAAGAGGGCAACATTGGCGGCGTCCTCGAGAAGATGCCCACGTCGATCAACGGCGAGCCGTACACGGTCCTCGTGGTCGTTGACGGCGGCGAGGACCGAACGGCCGAGATTGCGCGCTCCTTCCCCGGCGTGCTCGTCATTGAGTTCCCGGTCAACCTCGGCCACGGCGTGGCGTTGCAGGTGGCCTACCGCTACTGCGTCAACATGGGGGTCAAGTACGTGGTGACCCTCGACGCCGACGGGCAAAATGACCCCGCCGAGATTCCCCAGATCCTCGCTCCGCTGCTCAATGACTCGACAGACTTCGTACTGGGAAGTCGCGTCCTTGGTGTCGATCACACGTCGGACAGCATCCGAAAGACCGGCGTGCGCTTCTTCGCTTTCATCATGAATCGGATGACGAAGTCGAATTTGACCGACACCTCAACGGGCTACCGCGCGCTGCGCGTGACGATGCTCGCCGACGTCGTCGATCGACTCCGCCAGCAGCAGTACCAGACGTCTGAACTCCTGATCACGTGTCTCAAGCGAGGCTGGCGCGTGAGCGAAGTGCCGACGGTCTGGCACGAGCGTAACTCCGGCGAGACCAAAAAGGGCAAGACCTGGCTGTACGGCTTTCGCTACGCGCGGGTCGTCTTCGGGACCTGGTGGCGCGAGCGCTAATTAGGGGACTGACATTCAGTCACACCCGGAGCAACCGATACATGATGGCGACTCGACGAGTGACTCAGCAAGTGGTCATGACTTTCACAATCTGCTCGAAGAACCGCCCAACCCTCACAGGTTCATCATGTGAGGGTGAAGACCACTTACTAAGTTGAGTAGGTGGCGTAAACCACCACCGAGACGACCTTGGGAATCGAGCTGGTGTTGAAATCTCCGCTGCCGTAATTGACGGTCCCGGGTGCATCCACGGACACTTGTCCCACCGTGATCGAAATCGGTTTGCCCAACGTGACGTGTTTGCCCAACGCGGCTTGGGCACGCTGTCGAGCGTTGGCGGCCGCCTCGGCCGTGAGAGCGGGTCGCAGTTTCTTCAATCCATTGAAGGTGTACTGCGGTTGTTGGGCGATGAACGGGACGTTTTTGGCGAGCAGGAGATTACTGACGGCCAGAACAGGCTGCATGGCGGTCAGGCGAGAGGACTGCACGGTGACCGTTTGGCTCATAGTGAAACTGGTCACTTGACCGGTGGCCTGTGTATTGGGTTGCACGTTTACCGTGCCCAATGAGATTTCGTCGTTGAGTGCTCCGGCGGCGATAAGCGCGTTGCGAATCTGGGCGGTCCACCCGTTCAATTGCGCCAGCGCCGCCGAGGTTGTCGGCTGCGTGCTGGCCACACTTGCCATCCATTGGAATTTGTTGGACGTGACAGCCTGGGCGGCAGAACCGGTGATCGTGATCTGGTTGGTCTGCGGTTGATTTCGGTTTCGGACCCCCGATGCGACCGAGAGCGATCCGATGATGAACGCCGCCGAGAGGATGATCATTCCAATCAGCTGCTCATGTGACCGAATCGAGCCTTTCTTCCGGGACGCTGGAACTTGGCCCTTATTCTTGATGCCGATGTTGGCTCCATCTTCGACACTCACGGCTTGAGGTTATCCCAACTCTTACCCCATTTTTCTGACCAATTCGCCGCGAACTGCCGCGTGCGTCAGGAATGTCAGTCCCCTAAGTCGACCCTCCACCGACGTGTGATATCGGAAACTGCGGTTCGCGCCGGAATGCTCCGTCAAGGAGGACGGGCACGACGTCGCTGACGCCATAAGCGGACGCGTACTCAACGTCGTCACGACAGCCCCGCTCAACCAACTCGCGACCGGACGAGCACGTGAGCATCGTGTTGGCAATCGTATCCTTGGCGTCCCGCCACGCTGCGGCAGCGGACTCGGCTTCTGGCGATAAGTCACCACCTAAATTCGCCAGCACCGCGCCGGCACCCAAGAGATCCTCGAGGGAGGGCCGCAAGGTCCCGTCCGGCCAACGCTCCCCACACGCCAGCACCGTCACGGGCAAGGAGGCGGCCGCGAGATACTCGGCCACCGCGGGAGCATTGCGCAGGCACGCCGCGATGACGATGGATCCGGTCTCGGCGGCGATCAGCGAACAGGCCGAGCCATTGGGCGACGGCAGGACGACGGCGTCGAGTGTCGCCTGACTCAACAGCGCCGTTGGGGAGAGTGATGAACTGGCCGCATCGGGGCCGTCGGAAAGCTGCGCGCCGACTGAATCGGCGAAGGAACGAGCCGACGCGTCCTTCCATCGATACGGGTAAGCGATCGCCGCGCGGCTGACCACGGCCTCCACCGCGGTCGTAAAGCGAAGTACGTCGACGACCACAACAATCGACCCCGCTCGAGCCAGGAACTCTGAGCCCGACGGTCCCCACTCGAAGCGACGGGAGTAGTCGCCCTGTGCGCACCACGACGAGTGGGTCATTGTCTTAGTCTCCCTTGACGGCCTCGCACCTGGTGAATCCACTCGTTGTTGATCAGGACATTCGAATAGTTCAAGATCTAATCGTGCCGGTCGTTCCGTGTCGCACTCGCCAAATCGAACTTAGCCACTAAGGCTTTCGAGGTAGACGGCCTCGAGAGCCGCGCGCAACTCCTCGCTCTTGGCGGCCAGTGCCGATCGCGCGACGCGACCCTGCGATGATGGCGGCTGGATCGGCGCGCCCACCACAATGCGAATCCTTGAGAACCGTGGAAGCTTCGCACCCTTGGGCATGGCCTTGTCACTTCCGCCGATTCCCACTGGCACGATGATCGCTCCAGTGCGCGCCGCGACAAACATTGCGCCGTCATGCAGTGGCGCGACGGCTCTTCCCTCTTGACGAGTGCCCTCGGGGAACAGCACCAGTGCGTGACCTTGGCGCAGTACCTCTTCGGAAAGTGTCATTGACTCCCGATCGGCCGAGCCCCGCTTCACGGGGAAGGCGCCAAGGTGCGTGATGAGCGGGCCAAGAATCGGCACACGGAAGATGGAGTCCTTCGCCATGAAGAAGACCTTGCGTTTCGAAATGAAGAGCGTGAGGGCAAAGTCGACGTTCGAACGGTGGATCGGGGCGATGAGGACCGGACCGGTGAGGGGAATGTTCTCTGCCCCCACCACCGTGGGACGGAAGCAAAGCTTGGCCGCTACGGCCACGATGCCAGCACAGAGCCGGTACGTGAGCGTCCGCTTCTCGCTTAGTTGGAGACGTTGTTCTTCAGCCATTGCACAATCTCCTGCGCGACATCCTCGACGTCGCGACCTGTCGTGTCTAGCACGATGGCGTCGTCGGCCCGACGCAGGGGCGACGCAGCACGTGTGGAGTCGGCTTCGTCTCGTCGAGCGACCGAGTCCTCACCCTCTTCTCCTCGCCGTCGGGCCCTCTCTTCGAGTGATGCCGTCAAAAATATCTTCACAGACGCGTCGGGGAACACGACGGTCGTGATGTCGCGACCTTCAACGACGGTGCCGAGCGGCTGAGCGGCCGCGAGATCGCGTTGGCGCGACACCATTGCTGCGCGAACGCGTGGGTTCGCCGCAACCACCGAGACCGCAACATTGATCGCGTCCGAACGAATCTCATCCTCAACGTCGCGGCCATTGACGCTAACGCGTGGCAACGTCGTGAGCGTTGCGGATTCGGCAATCGCGGCCACCGCGTCGGCGTCGTTGACGTCAACCCCACGGGCGACTGCTTCGAAAGTGACTGCTCGATACATTGCGCCGGTGTCAAGAAACGACCAACCGAGATCGCGCGCGACCGCGCGCGCCACACTCGACTTGCCGGAGCCCGCGGGACCGTCGATGGCGATGACTCGGTCGCTCACTCGAGCGTCCGCAGATCGTTGAAAAAGTCCGGGTAGCTCGACGATACGGTGTCGGCGGACATGATTGACGCGCCGGCACCGGCACACCCGGCCACCGCACTCGCCATCACCATCCGGTGATCGAGCGTCGCGTCCATCGCAAAATCAGCGAAGCGGCTGGCGTCACCAAGTCCTTCAATGAAGAGGTCGTCGCCCTCAGACCAGACGTGACAACCCAACTTCGCCGCGAGTGACAGCGATCCGTCAAAGCGATTGGACTCTTTGAGACGAAGTTCACCCATGTCACGAAAGGCGCTGACGCCGGACGCCGCTGCTGCGGCCACGACCAATACCGGCACCTCATCAACCGAGGGAATCTCCTTGGCGTGCACTTCGGCTGCGAGCAGTTCGGAGCTTCGCACGACAACCGTCATGGTGTCACCCGTGCTCCGTACGCTCATGGTCGCGCCCATTCGCTGCAGCACACCAAGAAAACCAACCCGCTCCGGTGCGCTGTCGACATCGACGATCTCTATAGATGCCCGAGGATGAATGGCGCCCAGCACTGCGAAGAACGCTGCCTGCGACGGGTCGCCGGGAATCGTCCACGCGGTCGCCTTGGGCCGACCGGGGTGCAGCGTGACGCTTCGTCCCTCAGTGTCTTCGACGCTCACCACGCCAATGCCGGCGCGCGACAACATCGTTTCGGTCGTCGGACGAGTTCGCACACGCTCCACAACGGTCGTCGGACCCGACGCGGCGAGCGCCGCGAAGAGGATCGCCGACTTGACCTGCGCGCTCGCCATCGGCACTTCATAGGCGACGCCGTGCAAGGTGCGCGAACCTTCAATGAGCAGCGGCGCGACGCTACGGGGGCCCTGTCCCTTAATCGAAGCGCCCATCAACGCCAGGGGTGTCGCAACACGGTCCATCGGTCGCGCCGAGAGCGACGCATCCCCAACGAGTCGGTGCGTTCCGGGCACCGCGCTCGCGATGCCCGTCAAAAGACGCATGGTCGTGCCCGAGTTGCCACAGTCCAGTGCTTCATTGCTCGCGTGCAAACCGTCGAGCGGGCCGGTGACGAACGCCACGTCGTGTTCGTCACGGCGAAGAGCGCCCAGTTGCTCCATGATTCGGCTCGTTGCGACAACGTCCAAGCCTGGTGAGAGCCCAACGATGGTGCTCTCACCAGGCGCCAACGCACTGATCATGAGCGCACGATGCGACGTGCTCTTATCACCCGGTACTCGTAGTGATCCCTCCAAAACCTCGGCGTGCACGACGCGTACCTCGCTCATTGTTCGCGGACCACCTGGAAACCGAGTTCGGTCAAGGCGTCACCGAACAGCTGCGTTTGCTGGGCGTCAATTGCCAGCAGCAGCGTGCCGCCGACGCCCTCGATGCCGTGAGCGATTTCAATGTCGTAGATGTTCACGAGTAATTCCGACGCCGCCATCGTGACCTTCGCGAGCACACCCGGTTCGTCGCTCACCTTGACGCGCAAATAGGCAAGATCATCGGAACTGAGCGCTCGCCCGGGAAGCTGTCGACGTGCGCTGGCGGCGCTCAACAGGCTCTCCAAGATCACGTCGCGCCCGTTGTCGAGCAGCGCCTCGCGAAGTCCACGAAGACGCCCTTCGAGCGACGCGAGACTTTGGGCGACTGCTTCGCGATTCTCGAACAGTATGTCGGGCCAAATCGAAGGGTCACCGGCCGCGACTCGCGTCATGTCTCGAAAACCACCGGCCGCCAGTTGGAGAAGTACCGCATCTTGTTCGGCGACCTGACTCGCCTCGTTCATGAGCGAGCCCGCAAGGAGGTGCGGCACGTGACTGGCGACGGCGACGAGACGATCATGATCGTCCGCACTGATCGCTACGACATTCGCTCCAATCTCACGAAGTACACCGTGCAGCACGCTGTACGCCACCGCCGAAGTGCGATCGGTGGGCGTGAGCACCCATGTGCTGCCAGCGAAGAGGTCCGCCCGCGCGCCCGAGAGGCCCCGAAGTTCGGATCCCGCCATTGGATGACCGCCGAGGAATCGGGGGTCAAGTACGCGGTCGACGATCGATCCTTTGACGCCGGCGACATCGGTCACGATGAGCGAGGGATGGCCGAGCGTTTCGAGAATCGATGTCGCGACGGACGCCACGACGCCCGCGGGAACGGCGATGACCACAAGGTCAACGTCCGGCGTCAGGTCAGTGTGAGCAATGACATTTGTGGCAAGCGCCAACGACTCGATGCTTTCATCGAGATCGGCGCCCGAGACCGTCCATCCGACCTCACGCAGTGCGAGGGCGAGCGAAGCGCCGATTAACCCCAGGCCAACGACGTGGGCTCGACGACTACTCGGGGAGGTCATCACGCAGGCCTTGGGCGTTTCTCAAGTACACGTGACGAAGTTCGGCGCGAGACCTGGTGGTGTAGACGTGCATCAAGATCCGAACACAGAGTGGCATTGCACCGGGGACGTTGATTTCGCTGGCGCACAGGAGCGGAATGTCGCCAAATCCAATGCCGCGAGCGCCGGTGGCGGGGAACGCGGAGGTCAGGTCCGTCGTGGTCGTAAAGATGATACTGACCACGTCGTCATGGGAGAGATCATTACGATCCATCATGCCTCGCAGGAGCTCCTGGGTCGCGGTCTCAATCTCCTCGGGCGTGTTGGACGCGCACGTGGTTGCACCACGCAGGCCTCGAAGTTGTGCCGATCTCATGCAGGCATCGTAGAGGCGATGGCGTCGGTCATCCCAACCGCCTCCATCAGACGACGCACTTCGGCCAGCGAGAGTTGTCGTGAAGAGCCCGGCGAGAGAGTGGCGTCTTGGATCGGTCCGATCCGCGTGCGCACGAGTCGAGTGACGTCGTGACCCACCGCCGCACACATACGTCGGACCTGGCGGTTGCGACCTTCGTGGATCACGATGCGCAAAAGTCCTTCGCTGACGCGACTGATTTGGGCCGGACTGGTTATTCCATCGTCGAGTTCCACTCCGTCGCGCAGGCGTCGAATCGCAGCCGGTGAGGGATCCCCCTCCACCCGTGCCAGGTACTCCTTGGCGATGCCCGAACTCGGATGGGTGAGCAAGTGTGCGAGTCGGCCGTCGTTGGTCAAAATGAGAAGTCCTTCGGTGTTCATGTCGAGACGGCCCACGGGAAAGATTCGCACCGCACTCTCGACCAGGTTGAGGACGGTCGTGCGGCCTTGGGGATCGGACGCCGTCGTCACCACGCCGTCGGGCTTGTTCAGGAGAAAGTAGACCGTGTTCTGCGCCGTGGGCGCCAGCGATCCGTCAACACAGATCACTTGCACGTCGGGATCGACCCGATTGCCGAGCTCGGCGACTCTCCCGTCGATCGTGACGCGCCCCTCGGCAATAAGGATCTCGCAGGAACGTCGAGATCCGAAGCCCGCACGCGCCAGCGTCTTTTGCAGCCGCTCGCCCTCGTCCAACTACGAGACCTCGGTACTTTCATCAACGTCGAAGTTCATTTCGTCAACGAGTTGATTCGCGGTTTCGATCGGTGGCATGAACTCCTCGATGGGCGGAAGGTCGCTCAGTGTCGCCAGCGCCATGCGATCGAGGAACAGTTCCGTGGTGCCATAAAGAATCGGTTGACCTGGTCCGCCGGCCCGTCCGACTTCCTCGATGTAGCCGCGCTGTTCCAAGAGGCGCGAGACGCCGTCGACGTTCACGCCTCGCAGTGCCGTGATCTGTGCCCGCGAAATCGGTTGGCGATAGGCAATGATCGCCAGCGTCTCGAGCGCTGCCGAACTGAGACGATGGGACACGTCACGGTTCGCGAACTTGGCCACCCAGTGCGCCACGTCCGGTGATGATTGCAGGACCCAGCCACTCGCCAGTTCGGCCAATTGGAATCCCCGTCGGTCGCGCGCAAACTCACTGCGCAGCTCGCGCAACTTCGCGGTGACCTCGTCACTGTCGGCGTCGACCACGTCAGCCAACTCCTCGGCCGAGATTGGCTCGAGGGCGACGGTGAGCATCGCCTCGAGTTTCTGTTCGAGCGAGAACTCATCCCTCATAAGTATCAACCCTTCCGATGTCGAAGTTCGTACCTTCATCGAGCCACTCGATCTGAACGTCGCCGAAGGTCGAACCCTGCCCCAGTTCGACGAGTCCGAGCTTGCAAAGCTCCAGGAGCGCAAGGAAGTGCACGATGACCTCAATGCGACTCCCCAGCCCTTCGGTGAGCGTGCGAAAAGAGAGACGGCCCATCGATGGAAGACGTTGCGAGAGGGAGACCACCGTCTCGGCCACCGACACCGCGTCCACGGTCACGTGATTGAGGCGAATCACCGGTACGGGCTTCTCTTCGATGCCACGTAAGTACGCGCCGGCGAGCAGTGCTGTCGTGACACCGGCGAGCAGATCCGGAGGGGTTACTTCGAAGCCGTCGTCGATGCCGCGGAGCCGCGGAAAGGCTCGACTCGCGCGCTCGAAAAGCGACACAAAGGCATCGGCGAGCGCGGCGTACGTCCTCAACTCGAGCAGTCGAGCGAGCAGGACGTCGCGCTCTTCCCAACCAATGAACTCTTCGTCGGGCTCGCTACCATCACGTCCGGGCAAGAGACTGCGGCTCTTCATCTCGAGCAAAATGGCGGCGATCAGCACAAACTCCGAGAGTTCAGCCACGTCCAGTGAGACTTGGTCATCGCGAAGAACTGCGACAAACGCATCCACGATGGGGCTCAGCGGCACGTCGAGAATATCCATGTCGTGGGTGCTGATCAGTTGGAGGAGCAGCTCCACGGGGCCGCTGAAGGACGGCGTCGTCACGACGAAGGTCACGAACTAAGACTACTGGCTCATCACTTCACGCCCGTCTCGTAGAATTGCGCGATGAGAATTCTCTCGGGCATGCAGCCCTCGGGCACGTTGCACATTGGCAACTATCTCGGCGCCCTGAAACAGTGGGTCGAGGCGCAAAACCCCGACGCCTTTTACTGCGTGGTTGACCTGCACGCGCTGACGCTGGAGATTGAGCCCGCGACGTTGCGCGAACAGACCCTCGACCTCATCGCGACGTATCTCGCCGCCGGTCTCGACCCCGACGTGTGCTCGATCTTCCTCCAGAGCGAGGTGCCCTATCACGCCCAAATGAACTGGCTGCTCGAGTGCGTCGCGACGTACGGCGAGCTCAGCCGAATGACGCAATTCAAGGAGAAGTCCTCTCGCAAGCACGGCTACCGCGTCGGTCTATTGACGTACCCGGTCTTGATGGCCGGTGACATTCTGCTCTACGAAACGACCGAAGTGCCGGTCGGTGACGACCAGCGCCAACACCTCGAACTCACTCGAGTGATCGCCGAACGATTCAACAATCGTTACGGTGAGACCTTCGTGGTACCGGTCGGCGTGCAGCCGAGGGTGGCCGCGAGGGTGATGGACCTCCAGGAGCCGACGCGAAAGATGTCCAAGTCGATTTCGAGCCCACTCGGCTCGATCTTCGTGACGGACTCCGCCGACGAAATTGACAAGAAGATCAAGAAGGCCGTTACCGACACTGACAACGACGTTCGATTCGACTGGGACAACAAGCCCGGTGTGAGCAACCTACTCGAGATATTCTCAAGCTTTAGTGGCGAAACGCCGGTTGACGTCGCCAGTCGCTATTCGCGTTATGGCGACCTGAAGAGTGATCTGACCACACTCGTTGTCGAATCGCTGGACCCGGTGCAGAAGCGCTACCACGAACTTATGGCCGACCCCGAGGAGCTTCGCGCAATTGCCGCACGCGGCGCCGAGCGGGCCTGCGACGTTGCTGGTCCCGTCTATCGACGTGCCGCGCAGGCAATGGGTCTTCTCTAAATCAGACCGAGCCACCAGTTCTGGAGGTCACCGAAGGCCGTCGATCCGAAGTGGAAAACGTATTCGCTCAGGATGACGAAGACCATGACGAGTGGCAGCGCGCGCGCGCGAAGTTGATAGTACGTCCCCAGGTGTTTGTTGGGCACGAACCGTTCGATTACCGCGGAGCCGTCGAGCGGTGGAATGGGGAGCAAGTTGAAGGCCGCGAGCAAGAGATTCGAGATGCCCAACGCGTAGCCGATATTGAAGAGCGTTGAATCGCGGTAATAAATGAAACCGTTCGTGACGGTGATGTCGGCGTTGGCGTGGGCGCACAGTAAGAGCCCAATCGCCGAGAGAACGATATTCACGGCGGGCCCCGCCAGCGAAACGTACAACGACTGCTGACGAGGTTTGCGCAAGCGAGAGATGTTGACGGGTACAGGCTTCGCGTAGCCAAAGGGCGGGAGACCGACCAAAAGCATTAGTCCGGGTAGCAGAATCGTTCCGAAGGGATCGATATGCGCGAGCGGGTTGAGGGTGAGACGGTGCGCGTTCTTCGCCGTCGGATCACCGTAGTGATTGGCGACCCACCCGTGACTCACTTCGTGCAGAATCACTGACGGCAACAATGCAATATAAAAGTAATAAGTGTGAAACATCGAATCCTTCGCTCTAGTCGTGGGCGCGCGGGTGCGCGTTTTGATATTCGCGCTTGAGTGACGTTACCGCGACCGCGGTGTAGATCTGCGTCGTGGAAATCGAGACGTGGCCGAGTAGTTCCTGCACCACACGGATGTCGGCCCCGTGGGCCAGCATGTGCGTGGCACAACTATGGCGAAAGACGTGTGCGCTGATACGCGAGCGCTCAATGCCGACGTCGAGCGCCCGCTTATCAATGATGAGGTCGATGCCCTGACGCGAGAGCACTCCCCCGCGAGCATTCAGAAACAGACGAGAGTCCTTCGGGGCGTCAGGAAAAGACGAGCGTCCCCCTGGTCCGAGGTAGTCGCGTAACGCACTATTGAGCGATGTTCCCATGGGGACAAGTCGTTGTTTGGAACCCTTGCCGGTGAGCAAAATTAACTCTTCGTCAAAGTCAAGGTCTTCGAGTCCAATACCGACGACCTCCGACACTCGCGCCCCGGTGCCGTAGAGTAGTTCCAGAAGTGCACGATCGCGAAGGTCACTCGGGGTCGTTCGACCAATGGAGTCGATGAGTGACTCGACTTCCTCTTCTCCGAGTGGTTTGGGCAAGGTCCGACCCCGACGACCACCTTTCAATCGGATGCTCGGATCGAGTTCCAAGTAGCCCTCAACGAATAGATAGGCAAACCAACCCCGAATCGAGGCCACGCTGCGCGAGATCGAACTCTCTGCGCGCTTTTGACGGCGCAAGGTATTGCTGTATTGCTCGAGGTCACCTTCGCGCAGTGTCTCGACGTCCAAGTGGTGCTTGTCCATCCACGCGAGGAGTCGCAATAGATCTCGGCGATAGGCCTCTAGCGTGGCGCGGCTTCGACCCTTTTCGATGGTGAGCCACTGAAGATACTCCTGCAGGTAACGATCAGAGTCCGTCAAAGAATGTCCCGTAGACGCGATTGAGGGCGACGGCCATCGTGTTGTCGATCGCGGGTTCATCACGAAGAGTCTCTCGCAGATCCTTGGGCGAGAACCATCGCACAACGGAGCTGGTCTCTTCGGGTCCCGTAGGGCTGCGTTCGACCTCGTGCAGCGAACGGGCTTCGAAGATATACATGAGCTGATTCGACCATCCGGGTGAGGTCATAAAGGTGCCGAGCAACGTCCAGTCGTCGGCTTCACGGCCCAGTTCTTCTCTCAGTTCGCGCTGCGCGGCACTGAGAACTTCTTCACCGGGCACGTCGAGTGTGCCAGCAGGGATCTCCCAACTGAATCGATCAAACGGTGTGCGGTACTGGCGTATCAGAGCTATCTCGCCACGATCGTTGATGGCGAGCATTGCCACGGCGCCGGGGTGGGTGACGACGTCGCGTTCGAAGGTCGCTCCATCGTGTTGCACGACGCGACGTTCCACTGAGAAGACGTGCGACGTGAGAAGTGACGATGTCCCAACGACGTGGAACGAATCGCTCACAGCGTCGCGTCGACGGATTCCGGATCGATGATGTGTGGCTCTCGCCCTTCCGCGCGAGCGGCGGCCGCTTTGACGAGACCCAGGAACAGCGGGTGGGGACGATCCGGTCGTGATTTGAACTCTGGGTGCGCCTGCGTGCCCACGTAGAACGGGTGACTGGCGACCTCGGTGAACTCGACGAGGCGGCCATCGGGTGAGGTGCCCGAACAGCGCATGCCCGCTGCTTCGAACTGGGCGCGGTAACGCGAGTTGAATTCATAGCGGTGACGGTGACGTTCCGACACGACCGTGGTGCCGTAGAGTTCGGCGACCACCGAACCTTCGTCGAGCATGGCGGGGCAGGCGCCGAGGCGCATGGTGCCACCAAGGTCAGTGACGTCCATCTGCTCGGCCATGAGCGCAATCACTGGCGCGGACGTGCTGATTGAGATTTCCGTTGAATGAGCGTCGCTCAGCCCCAGACAGTGTCGCGCGAATTCAACGACCATCACCTGCATACCCAGACAGAGTCCCAGGTAGGGGATGTCGTGTTCTCGAGCGATGCGCGCCGCGGCGATCATGCCCTCGACGCCCCGTTCGCCAAAACCACCCGGCACCACGATGCCGTCGAGCTGGCGAATCCGCTCGGAGTCAATCTCTGAAGGGACTCGTTCGGCCTCCAGCCATTCAATGACGGTTTTGGCACCAACCGCGAAACCGGCGTGGCGAATCGACTCCCCGACCGAGAGGTACGCGTCGGGCATGGTGACGTACTTACCAATGACGCCAATTCGTAGCGTCTTGGATGTTGAGTGCACGCGACGAACGACCTCGCGCCAGGCGGTGAGATCAATGGGGTTGGCCTCGAGGTCGATGCCGAGCGTGTTGCACACCATCGTGTCAAGACCCTCGTTATGCATCGTGATGGGGATGTCATAAATGCTCGGCGCATCAACCGCCGAAATCACGGCGCTCATGGGCACGTCACAAAGGAGGGAGATCTTGCGTTTCAGACCGTCCGAGAGCGGTTGGTCACTTCGACAGACGATGACGTCGGGCTGAATACCTCGCGACCGCAGTTCGGTGACCGAGTGTTGTGTTGGCTTCGTCTTTTGCTCGCCCGACGGTGCGAGATAGGGCACAAGTGTCAGGTGCACGTAACAGACGTTGTCGCGTCCGGCGTCGCGACGGAACTGGCGAATTGACTCAATGAACGGGACGATCTCGATGTCACCGACCGTGCCGCCGATCTCGACAATCACGACGTCCGCGCCGAGTGTCCCTAAACGACGTACCCGTTCCTTGATTTCGTCGGTGATGTGCGGAATGACTTGCACGGTCTTGCCCAGATAATCGCCTCGACGTTCCTTGGCAATCACGTTTGAGTACACCGAGCCGGTCGTCGTGTTGGACATCTTGGACAGTGACTCGTCAATGAATCGTTCGTAGTGTCCGAGGTCGAGGTCGGTCTCACCACCGTCGTCGGTCACGAAGACCTCACCGTGCTCGCCGGGATTCATGGTGCCGGGGTCAACGTTGAGGTAGGGATCGAGCTTGCACATAGTGACCTTGAGGCCACGAGATTTAAGAAGTCGACCGAGCGAGGAGGCCGTCAGACCCTTCCCGAGAGAGCTCGAAACACCACCCGTTACAAAGACGAATTTGGTCATTCGTAAACCGCCGCTTCCACGGAACTCCAGCATAGCGATGACGTGCGACGAGACAGAACTATTAACGCCGTGTTTCAAGCATCTGGCGGGCGAGCGACCGCGATTCGGGTGTGATGGTGTCGCCCGCGAGCATTCGAGCAATCTCGTCCACGCGCTCGTCGCCGCGAACGACGCGAACATTCGTAAAGACCTCATTCTTGCGAACGGTCTTTTCAATGACGAAGTGGTGATCGGCCTTTGCCGCAACGGATGCCAGATGGGTGACCGCCAAGACCTGCTGGCGCTGACCCACTTCGCGCAGACATTCGCCTATCTGTTGGGCGACCTGACCACCTAAGCCGGCGTCCACTTCGTCAAAAACGGTAACGATGTCTTCATGTGAGGTTTCGAGCGAAAGGGCGAGAAGAATTCGACTGAGTTCGCCACCACTCGCGAGCGACTGGAGCGTTCCTTCGGGCTGGCCGGGATTGGGCGTGAAGAGGACCTGCATCGATGACCCGTCATCGCCGTCAACTTCAATTCGGATCTTGGCGTGCGCGAGCGCTACACGAGGCAACTGCCGCGCGACTGATGCCGTCAGGGCAACCGCCGACTCTTCGCGGGCGCGTCGTGCTTCCTTCGCCAATGTGCTCTCTCGCGTCTCTAAAGCCACGATCTCTTCGTCGAGTTCAGCCACCCGCGTGGTCGCATCGTGATGCGTCTGTCGACGTCGCGCCAGCTCTTCCAAGAGCGTCAACGCCGCGTCGAGGGAGCCACCATATTTGCGGGCCAGGAGCTGCAGCAAGGTGGCGCGGTCCTCGAAGGTCTGGATCAAACTCGAGTCGTACGCGTCAGGATCGGCGAGCGCCGCGAGTTCGTGCACTCCTTCGCGCGACAGTTCGAGCGCGTTGCGAAGCAGTGCCCGAGCGGATTCGTAGGCCTCGCCGCTCGGCACCGCATTAATAGCGCGAGCGAACTGCGTGAGTACCGAAGTGTCATTGTCCGCGTCCAGTTCGTCCATAACCGCAACTATCGCGACCTGACCATCGCGCAGTTCGGTCAGACGCGTGAGCTCCGCGAGCGTCTCATCGAGCTCCTGCGCTGAGATAATCGCCGCCCCTTCGAGTTCATCAATCTGGAACTCCACGAAGTCGAGCTCGCGCTCTCGCGCGCCGCCATCGCCGCCCAGTTGATCACGCAGACGCCGTGACTCACTTAACGCCTGGCGCGTGGCGACGAGTTCCTCAGTCGATACTCCCCCGCTCTCATCGACGATCTTCACAATCTCAGCGCGACTTCGAAGCGTGAGTGAATCGTGCTGTCCGTGAATAACGATCAGGTCCTGCGCGAAGGAACGCAGTGCGTCGGCGCTACTCGGCACACCGTCAACCGCGCTGCGCAGACGACCAGAGACGGTCATTTCGCGTACGAGCACGACCTCACGGTCGCCGTCGAGACTGAAGACCGCGGCCGCTCGCATGTCGGGGGCAGTCGCATCACGACTAAGTGATGCGTCACCGCCAAGACAGAGCTCGAGTGCGCCGAGCAACAGTGTCTTGCCGGCACCGGTTTCGCCCGTCAGCACATTGAAGCCGGAGCCGAACTCCAGTCGAGCCTCGTGAATGACGCCGAGCCCGTGCGCGTACAATTCGACCAACTGTGACTTAGGCATGTCCCTCTCGAAGACCCTCATGAAGTCGAAAGGCGAGATCGAAACTTCGCGTGGCCACGACCAGCACCGGCATTGGACTTTGACGCACTTCGACCGACTGTCCGGCGTCGAGCGAGCCAATCATTCTGCCGTCGGCGACAATGATGGCGGGTTTATCGTCAGCAACGAGACGGATGACCTTGTCCTGGGCGACAACGATTGAACGGTCAATCGTGAAGTGCGGTGCGACGGGCGTCATAATCATCACCGGCAGTGTCGCCTCCACCACCGGGCCACCGGCCGAGAAGTTGTAGCCAGTGCTGCCGGTCGGTGTCGCGACCATTACACCGTCAGCTGAGTACGTCAGATATTCGTCGTCGTTGACGTAGGTCCGTAATCGAACCATGTGACCGGCACTCGCACGCTCGACCACCACCTCGTTGAGGGCAAACTCTTCAACGTCGTTGCCCGTCACCGTAATGCGCAGTGCTAAGCGCTCCACCACGTCGCCGCCGTCGAGCGCTTTCATCGCGTCGGCGACCAATTCAGTCGGGGGAACGTTGAGCAAAAAGCCAACGCGCCCGAGATTGACGGCGAGCACGCGCGCGCGAAACGGGTGGGCCAGACGCGCTGACTGCAGAAAGGTTCCATCTCCTCCGAGACTGACCACCAGCGTGGTCGAATCAATGTCCGGTCTCGAGTCGAGGTCCAAAAGGTGCAGCGCCGATGAGACGCCTTCGCTATGGAGATGTGCCTGAGCCTCATGGGCGAGTTGGACCGCGTCCAGTCGGTTGCTGAACGCCGTTAGTAGCACCTGGGACATGTCGCTCCTCGCTGCCATCATGGTAGTAACAACGGCTGACATTCTCCGGCGAACGCACAACGATCGCGGGTCGGGTCCACATGAAATGTCAACTCGGCCAACCTGCGCCGCTCGGTATGCTCATAGGCAAGTAACTGCCACAACTTCAAAGCGTGGCGACAGGAAAAACGGGGGGATTCGTCGTGGCCTACGTGGTTTTGATTGTGGTCGCACTCGCGATAGTGATTATCGCCGCGATATTCACTCGACGCCGAGGCACCGCTCGCGCGTTCGCGTATGCGCCGTCCCCAGAATCGCTCGATGAGAAACTCGTGAGCCTGCGTGAAGTAGCGGTCACGCCGGTACTTTCGCCTGAGGCCTCGACCCAGGAGATTGTGAACCGAGAGTTCGTCGCTGACAGTGCCGATGA
>DATCCA010000098.1:0-30736 GCA_036511575.1 Acidimicrobiales bacterium | reverse complement strand
CAACAGCGACTCCTCGGTCTCGGACAGTTCACTATTGGAAGTGACCGGGCGCATAAGCGCCTCGACGATCGATGGATCCAGTGCGGTGCCGCCGGTCGCGACCATGCGAATCGCCTCAATCAACTGGTTGCCCTGGGCGAGGTTGTCCTTCAAGAGGTAGCCGTAACCGGCCGATCCTTCGGCCAGCAACGCCACGGCGTACTCGGGGTCGTCGTACTGGCTCAAGACGACAATGCCGGTTCCCGGATGGCGCTTGCGCACCTCCTTGGCCGCTTCGATGCCCTCGCGATTGAACGATGGAGGCATGCGGATATCGGTGACGAGCACATTGGGTGCCGCGGCGGTTGCTCCCGTCACCGTCTCGTCGTAGTCCGACCCGACGCCGACGATGCGAAGGTCGCTCTGTCGGTCGATGAGCGCCCGTACGCCCTCGCGCACGAGGAGGTTGTCGTCGGCGAGGAAGACGGTGATGACGTTTTCGTTGTCGTCGCTTGGGTCACTCACGGCTAAGAGTTTCGCCACAAAACCAAAGGAAAAACAGGGGGCAAACTTGCATATCTATAGGGGTGTTAGGCCCCCACTACGACGTGCGTTACCACTATTTACCAATGCGATCGCGACGACGACACTGTTGCCCATGCGATACCAAAATTCAGTTACATCACTGTCATGGATTCCCTCGGAAGCAATTCAAGGAGGAACCCGCCTGCCTTTCGATGTTGGGATGGCCCACTACGACCAGGCGCCGCCTGACCAGATCGAAGACCTCGACGAATTGCGACGGGCGGACAGGTTCCGATTCGCGAATCGACTCTCCGCGTCGATACAAGTGAACGCCAGCGGTGAAATCACCGCCGCGAGTTACACCGGCAGTGGCATGATCGGCAGCACGACGGTGAAATTGGGTCCCGTCAGTAAGGTCTTCGAGGCGGTGGCGCTACCGGACATCAAGGTGAAGCCCGTCTACGGCGACGGGTGGGTCCGCTTCACCCAGACCGCGGGCGGTCGTACCGGGATGCCCGCGCCGCGTCGGGTGCGTCGCGCGCCATTCATTCAGTGGCAGGCGCCGTTGGCGTGGACGACCCTCACCCTCACGATGTACACGGACGGCAGGTCAAGTGGCGTACTGGTCGGCGCCAGTCGCTTTCCCCGGCACTGGGTCTACGACGGCGACGGACAACTGAGCGCCAAGTCCGGCTTGATCGATTTCAACGATTGGTACCGCAAGTCCTTCGGCAAGCAGACACCATGGGGTCATCAAGACTCTGACGCATTCGTCACGACGGTCGAATCGGCGCTCGAAAGGAACCTCTCGCACAAACTGATGGCGGGAGCCGCCAAACCTAAGATTAAGAAGGTGAAGCCCGGAACGGTGTTGGTGGCGCAGGGGGAGCAGAGCTCCCAGGTGTTCTTGATTCTCGACGGCGTCCTGCGCGTCGAGGTCGACGGCACCCGGTTGGCCGAGTACGGTCCCGGGGCGATGCTCGGCGAACGAGCACATCTTGAAGGCGGTGCCAGGACCTCCACACTCGTGGCGGTGACCGAATGTCGCGTGGCGTCGGTGCCAGCTGAGTCGCTCGACCGCGAGGCGCTCACAGAACTCTCTAGTGGACACCGTCGAGAAGACTCGAACGCCGGCTAAGCGTGCGGGTCTCTTTCCTCGGCGTTCGAGGGTCCACGCCCGCCCCGGGCGAGGCCTTTGAACGATACGGCGGCCACACGTCGTGTGTCGCGCTGGCGCACGATGGTGAGGCGCCGTCGATACTGCTCGACGCCGGTACCGGGATCCGTCGCTGCGTTGATCTCCTCGATGGTCAGCCCTTCCGGGGCGCGATCCTACTGACCCACCTGCACTGGGATCACATTCACGGACTACCGTTCTTCGCCGGTTCCGATCGCGACGACGCGCGCACGTCGCTGTTCATCCCAGATCCGGGTGACGGTTCGGATGCCCTCGAACTGCTCGCGCGTGGCATGTCGCCACCTCACTTTCCCGTTCGACCGGACGAACTTCGTGGCGAGTGGTCCTTCACGGCGCACTCGCCCGGCGTAGTGGACGTCGAAGGCTTCACCGTTCGAACTGAAGAGATCCCCCACAAGGGAGGACGAACGTTCGGGTTTCGCGTCAGTGACGCCACGTCGACGGTTACCTACATGCCCGATCACTGCCCCGACGCGATTGGCGAGGGGCCCGACGGACTTGGCGAATATCACGCGACGGCCCTCGCGCTGTGCCAGGACGCCGACGTCCTCGTGCACGACGCGCAATTGGTGCGCGAGGAGCTGGCCGCGGAGGGCTACTTCGGTCACGCCGCGGCCGAGTACGCCGTTGAACTGGCTCGCCGCACGAACGTGAAGCACGCCGTCCTCTTTCACCATAAGCCCGACCGAACCGACGACCAACTCGACGAGATCGCTCGACGATTCGATGATTCGCCCCGTGTGACGGTGGCGAAACAGTCGACGGTCCTGGATCTGTGATGGCGACGGCGTCCCCCGACGCCGTGGTGGTCGGCACCGGACCAAACGGACTCGCCGCGGCACTGACATTGGCACGATCCGGACTCAGCGTTGAAATGTTCGAAGGCGCGTCGACGCCCGGTGGAGGCTGTCGAACTCAGGACATCACGCTCCCCGGTTTTCATCACGATATCTGTTCGACGATTCAATCGATGGTGTCACTGTCGCCGTTCTTCCAAGCGTTTCCCGGGGTCGCTGACGCGGTGACGATGCGCGCCCCCCAGCGTGCATTCGCGCATGCGCTTGACGAAGGTCGAGCGGCGAGCGTCACCGGAACGGTCAGCGAGACGGCGGAAGGTCTCGGTGCCGACGGAGCGATCTATCGCAAGGTCATGGGTCCACTTGTCGACGACGCCCAGCGACTCGCGCACGCAGTCCTGGCGCCGCTTCGCTCGGCACCGAGAAATCCGTTGACCATGGCGCGTTTTGCCCTGAACGGTGTTCCCTCGGCGTCGCATCTGGCAAAGAGGTTCACAACGCCCGAGGGCAAGGCACTCGTGGCGGGCGCCTGTTCGCACGCGATGCTCCCGCTCACCACGCCCGTGACTGCAGCGTTCGGGCTCTTCTTGACCGTGACGGCGCACGCCGGCGGTTGGCCGGTCATCGAGGGTGGTAGCGCTCGCCTCGTCGACGCGTTGGTCGACGCGTTGGCTGCCGAAGGCGTGACCATACATCTCGATAGTCCCGTTCGATCAATGTCAGACATTCCCGTGGCGCGTGCGACGCTCTTTGACACGTCCGCGCAGGGAATGGTCGACATTGCACGTGAACGACTGTCGTCACGGTACAAATCATCAGTGGCACGCTTCGAACGTGGCTCCGGGGTGTTCAAAGTTGATTGGGCGCTCTCGGGTCCCGTCCCGTGGAGCGCCGCGGCCTGTCACTCGGCTGGCACGGTGCACGTGGGCGGGACCTTCGACGAGGTAGCGGCTTCGGAGGAGGACGTCGCGCGCGGACGACACAGCGAACGTCCGTACTGCATTGTCGTGCAGGCGAGCGTCGCCGACGCGACGAGAGCCCCGAGCGGCCAGCACACGTTGTGGGCGTACTGTCACGTGCCCAACGGCTCCGATGTTGACATGACCGAACGAATCGAGAGTCAAATCGAACGGTTTGCTCCCGGATTCCGTGACCTCATTCTCGCGCGGGTGTCGACATCCACCGCAGAGGGTGAGGATCACAATCCCAACTACCTTGGCGGCGACATTACGGGTGGCGCGGGGACGTTGCGTCAAACACTCATTCGACCCGCGTTGCGATGGAATGAATACCGCACCGGTACACCGGGCCTGTACCTCTGCTCGGCGTCGACCCCACCGGGCGGTGGCGTGCACGGGATGTGCGGCTACGGTGCTGCGCGCACGGTGCTGTCGGACTTAAAAGTTCGAAGCGCTAATTTGTGACGAAGGTCAATGACTGGTCGCTTGACAAGCTCTTCGCGCTGCGTAGATCACTACTCGGAGCGCAAGACCAAACCGGGCGGAGTCGTGGCCGCGCTTCGGCCCGGCCAGGTCGCGGCGATGACGGCCACCACAATGGAACCGACGCCCACGAGAACGAGCGAGAGCGCGGGGACGGTCGGTTGTGGCACGGCGTTGATGTCACGAGCGAAGAGAGTCCAGAGTTCTCGACCGAGAAGGATGCCGATTGGAATCCCGACGACCGCACCGATGAGCCCGTCGATGCTTGCCTGCCAGGCGACTGCGGCGGCGAGCATTCGCCTGGTGAAGCCAAGCGTCTTCATGATGGCGAGATCGCGACGTCGTCGGCGAACCGACGCGACGAGTGTGAGCGCTAAGGCAATGACAGCGCCCGAGGCGAGACCGGTCGCGAGCAGCACCGGTGTGGCGCCAATCGAGCGGTAGTCAACAATCTGAGCCGGCCGCAGTACGCCGAGGACGGAGACGATATTCCCGAAGCCGTTCGGATCCTTCCTGAAGATGGCATTGGCCGCGCGCGCAATCTTCTCAAGGTTGCGCCTGCCGGTCGCGGCACCTACGCCCGCGCGAAGTCGTACGAAGACGAGATTGGGACCGTTGAAGTTTTCATCCTTGCTCGACGTGGCCGCAGCGAAAGAAGGCGTTTCTACGCCAGTCGTGAGCATGGCGCCGAGGCCCATCGACGTGTGCTCGGCAATCGCTGAGGCGTAGCCGACGGCTGGGAACGTCGCCGTGCCCACGATTGTCAAAGGGCTGGGCGCCAAATAGAGGGGCGCACTGGACGGCGATCCGTAACTGACCATTACGGTCTGGCCGACCCGCTTGTGCAAGAGCGCTAGCGTCTGGTCGCCAATCACGATTTGATGCTTGCTGCGAGCGACGTGTCCCGACAGGATGGGCGGCAGGACCTTGGCGCCGGGAGAGCTCATGATCATTGGGACGGTCTGACCGTCAATCGTCAATTCGTTGTAGAAGACTCCACTCCACTGCGCTATGTCGGGGTCATGGTTCAACTTAGGTAAGACGCTCGGCGGTACGTTGTTCGTCGCATTCAACATGTAGCTCCAGTTCCAACCGTAGAGGGCCGGGCGAGACACGAGAGTGTGAAGGCCACTTGCGAAGGTGAGGGTTGTCGTCATGAGCGTCACCGCGAGTACCGCGCCGACCAGAATCGATCGCACCGGCACTTCGCCGCGACCACGCGGTGACTCGAGCGCGAAGTGGGCGCCCATCGTTGGAGCCAAGGGCAGGCCAAGAAGTTGGAGCCGACGTACCACGACCGAACGCCGCGGACCTTTGAACCGGGCCTGTCGGATTCGTTGCGGCGAATTCGCCAGCGCGATGAAGACTGATGAGCCGCCGAGCACTACGAGAAGTACCACGACGCCGAGGCCGAGCACCGTCCAGTCCCACGCGATACCGCGGTCGGGATAGATCGCTCGCACTGGGCCGAGCGGTGCGAGAGGCGAGAGTGCGACGGCGACGGCGACCGCCAACGCGATGCCCAGGATGACACTGGCGACCGTGCCGATCATGCTCTCGGCGAACGTGTCCCACTGGCTCGCCCCGAGCGACTGGAGTATTTGGCGGTCGTCGTTGCCTTGGCGCAACTGGCGCGAGAGTGCTTGCACCGAGAGGATTAGACATACGAGTGCGGCGATAATCCCGAACGCGCCTAATGCGACTGACTCTGGTTTCACGGCGAGTTCGACTGTCTGAGTGACGTGCGAGGCCACGTGGAATTCGTACGTGATTTGCGAAGGGAGGAGCCCGACCAGTTGACTTTCGACCTTGGCAAGCCCCTGGTCGCCGTGACGTAGTTGAATGGCGTAGTAAATCGGCGTTCGCCAGGCCGAATTGATTTTGGCCGCGCGTTGTGTCATCGCGGGCGTCATGAAGACGAACCCGTACGATTTGTCAACGTCGTCTTGGACGACTTCGCTGTTCATCACCACGATGGCGGTGACCGTGGCATGAACCGTAAGAATCGGCTTGACTTTCGATGTACCGAAACCGGGAAGATTTTGCTGCCGGGGCACGTAAAAGCCGATGGGTACCTTTTGACCTACGTGAACATTCCATATCCGTGCGGCACCCGGAGTGAGTTCGATCTCGTCAAGACTCTTGGGATTGAATAAGTGGCCCTGCAGCGCTGAGACACGGTCTTCTTTGAGGAGGTAGCCATCAAGACTCCCGGTCAAATTGACAAGATTGAGGGTGCTCAGTCGGGGCGCACCCGAAGGAGTCAGTGGAACTGCCGCGCCTTCATTAAGAGTCCGTATGTTGGCGACGTCGCTGAGCGCCGCGAACTTTGTGACCAGTGAAGGTGCTTTCAATTGCCCGTTGGAGCCGCCGAAGATCGCCATCGTGAGTGTCGAGGGGTTGGTGCTCGAAAGGAATGTCGGATAGGAGGACTGGGTGCGCCGCGCGGCCGCGACGGAGGCCATGGCCAGACCACCGGTCAGACCGACGAGGAGAATGACGCTGAGATACGACGGCAAGCGCCGCGCGAACGTTGCTCGGAATCGGTACCACGCGAATTCAAATGAGTGGCTGCTCATCCTTGAACTGTTGCCCCCTGGTTGACGTCGCCATATCTTCTCTCGTCGCTTCGAGTCTCGCCAGAATGTTGACCGCACGGCGCCGTGGGGTGGTAGTACCACCTCGCCAAAGATGAGTTACTTCCGGGTCGTGCCTCACGGGCGGCCTCGTAAGGTAAGTCCGGTGAAGGCGAGTCGACGGTGACGGTGGACAGTTCCCAGACGAGTGACGTGGAGGAGATCATTCGTACCGACGACCTCACGAAGCAGTACGCCGGGATGGATGTGGCGGCCGTTGACAAGCTCAACTTGAAGGTTCATCGCGGTGAGATATTCGGTCTCCTTGGCCCGAACGGTGCGGGCAAGACGACCACGGCGGGCATTTTGACGACCCGCGTCGTGCCGACCTCGGGGTCGGCGTCCATATCGGGCATCGACGTCAAGAAGCACCCGGCGCTGGTGAAACAACTGTCCGGCATCGTCAGTCAACAGAACACCTTGGATCGCCAACTGAACGTTTGGGAAAATCTCTACTACCACGGTCGGCTCTTTGGCATCAACGCCAAGGACTCACGTCGCCGATCCGACGAACTCCTGGAGCGCTTCTCTCTCTCGAGGTGGGCGAAGGCGTCGGTCTACGCGCTCTCGGGCGGCATGGCCCAACGGCTTATGGTCGCTCGGGCAATCTTTCACTACCCCGCGGTCTTGTTCATGGACGAGCCGACGGCGGGCCTCGATCCGCAGAGCCGCCTCGCGTTGTGGGACCTCTTGACCGAACTCAACACGGCCGGTCAGACCGTGATGCTGACGACGCACTACATGGAAGAGGCCGACCAACTGTGTGATCGCGTCGCGATCATGGACCACGGCAAGATCCTCGCGCTCGACACGCCCGCCAATCTGAAGAAGAGCACGGGTTCCGACACGACCGTGACCATCAAGGTGGCCGCGAAGGCCGACGAGTTGGCTGAGAATCTGAGGCGCGACATCGACGCGATTGTGGGGACCCGGGTAACGGACAACACGCTGTTCGTCGAAATGCGAAGTACCGAGCGACTCGTGCCGCGGCTGGTGGCATCGGCCGAGACGTCGAATATCGAGATTCTCGACCTCGCCGTCGCGGAACCAACGCTGGAGACTGTCTTCATCAACTTGACCGGAAAGGAGTTGCGCGAGGCATGAGCACGACCGTTGACTTTGAAGTGATTCCCACGCGAAGTGTCTTCGAGGCGAGCAAAACCGCCATGGGCGCGCTCATCCTTCGCGACATGGCCGTGCTCTGGAAGACGAAAGCTGAGTTTGTCTTACGCACGCTCATCCAGCCCTTCCTCCTCTGCTTTGTCTTCCTCTTCGTCTTCCCAAAGATTGGCCAGGCGGTGGGAGGATCGAATTCGGCCGGTGCCATTGGCTTCGCCACGGTCCTCGTACCTGGTGTCGTCGGCATCTCCGTGATGTTCCAGGGCGTGCAGTCCATCGCGCTCACGATGGCCCAAGAGTTTGGCTTCACGCGTGAGATCGAGGACCGGGTGCAGGCGCCTTGTCCAATTTGGCTCGTCGCGATTTCGAAGGTGCTGTCGGCGACGGTGCAAGGACTCATCGCAGCAGCGATCGTGTTCCCGATCGCGTCAGTCGTGCACGCGGCCGGCGTAAAGGCCGACATTTCACTGCACTGGTTGGTGATCCTCACGTTCGTGCCGATTGCGTGCATCGCGATGGCCGGTCTGGGGCTGACCCTCGGCACCTCGTTCGAACCGCGCAATATCGGTCTGATGTTCGGGTTCGTGATCCTGCCCATCACCTTCCTCGGCGGTACCTACTACCCCTGGACCCATCTGGCCCCCGTGAAGATCGGGGGTTTTCATTGGCTCCAGACGCTGGTCCTCATTAATCCCCTGGTCTACGTGAATGAAGGGATGCGCGCTGCCTTTACCGACGCCCCCCACATGCACCTCTACGTCGTCTATCCCGTCATGATCGCGTTCGGGGCATTCTTCCTCGCGATTGGTCTTCGCAATTTCCGTCGAAAAGTCCTCTCCTAGACACTGCCCATATATATGGTCACCGTGACTGGGGTGTCGGTCAAACGCGATGGTCGAACGAAGTAACGTAAACGCGTCATGGTCCTGTCCGATCACTCCATCAAAGAAGCCATCGCGCAGGGCCGAATCATCATTGATCCCTTGGGCGACGACTGCGTGCAGCCCTCTTCGGTTGACCTTCACATCGACCAATACTTTCGAGTCTTTCGCAACCACACCCAGGGCGTGATCGACGTTCGCGAGGCCCTCGAGGATCTCACGGAGTTAATTGACATGGGTCCGGACTCACCAATGATTCTCCACCCGGGTGAGTTCATGCTCGGTTCCACGACCGAGCGAATTGCCATTCCCGACGACATCGTCGGTCGCCTCGACGGCAAGAGTTCGCTCGGGCGACTGGGCCTCGTGATCCACTCAACCGCGGGGTTCGTCGACGCCGGATGGGATGGTCACATCACCCTGGAACTCTCGAACGTGGCTAATCTCCCGATCACCTTGTACCCCGGGATGAAGATCGGCCAGATCAGCTTCTTCCAGATGACGACGCCGGCCGATCGCCCCTACGGATCCGCGGGATTGGGCTCGAAGTACACCGGACAGCGCGGCCCGACGCCGAGTCGGTACTCGGAGAACTTCAAGAAGTCGTGACCGCGCAGGACTCGACGGGGGGAGTGGCGTGTTAACTCGCATCATCATTGGTCTGGGCATCACGATCATCTTCTTTACGATTGCCGGACGGCGCTTCTACTGGCTCTCCAAACTGATTCGCTCCGGCCAGCCGGCCCCGCGACGCTGGCAGGGACTGCGCAAGGTCAGCGAGACCGAGGTGGTTGAAGTCGCGGGTCAGAAGAAACTGCTCAAGTGGACGGTTCCGGGTTTGGCGCACTTCTTCACGATGTGGGGCTTCACCATCTTGATGACGACGATTCTCGAGGCTTACGGATCGCTCTTCAGTCGCAACTTCCACATTCCGCTCATCGGCCGCGACAACTGGCTCGGCTTCACGGAGGACTTCTTCGCGACGGCGGTTCTGGCGTCGCTTGTGGTCTTCACAATCATTCGCATGAAGAACGCCCCGTCACGCAAGGAACGGGCCTCGCGCTTCTACGGCAGTCACCTCGGTGCCGCGTGGGCCGTCCTGTTCATGATCTCGATGGTGATCATCACATTGCTGCTGTACCGCGCGGCGCAGATCAACACCGGACACTTCCCCTTCATGCCGGACCACTTCACCGTGGCCGTCTCGTTCAACACCACGCTCCCGTCCTCCTTCTTCCAGAGCCACGCCTCGTCGTGGACCTTCGCGTCGAAGCTGGTGGCTGGTTGGCTCGCCCCGCTGGGCGTCGGGGTCAACAGCGTCTTGGAAGCGGTCTTCCTGCTTCTCAATGTCGCAGTGATCGCGGGGTTCCTCGTCTTCGTCTCGTACTCGAAGCACCTGCACATCTTCCTCGCGCCCATCAACATCGGTGTCTCACGTCGTCCTCGTGCGCTCGGCGGCCTGGACAAGACTCCGGACATGGATATGGAGAACGTTTCGGAAGACACGGTCTTCGGAGCCGGGAAGATGGAGGATTTCACGTGGAAGCAGATGCTGGACTTCTCCACGTGCACCGAGTGCGGACGTTGTCAGTCGGTCTGTCCCGCCTGGACGACAGGAAAGCCGCTTAGCCCGAAACTACTGATCATGGGCTTGCGCGACAACATGTTCGCCTCCGCGGACCGGTTGCTGTCGGGCGAGTCGAATAGCGACGTCGCGACACTGGTACCCACGACGATCGATCCCGACGTCCTGTGGTCGTGCACCACCTGCGGGGCGTGCGTCGAGCAGTGCCCGGTCGACATCGAACACGTGGACGCGATCATTGACATGCGTCGTTACGAGGTCTTGATGGAGTCACGCTTTCCGACCGAGGCTGGACTCCTGCTGCGCAACATGGAGAATCAGGGCGATCCGTGGGGCCTTGGCGCCTCGAAGCGTACCGAGTGGCTCAGCGCACTGGACTTCGAGGTGCCCATTATTGACGGACCGATTCCCGATGACATTGAGTACCTGTACTGGGTTGGCTGCGCCGGTTCGCTCGACGAACGTGGCCGCAAGCAAGTGGTATCGACCGCGCGAATGCTGCACCGCGCGGGCGTGACCTTTGGCATCCTCGGTCCGCGTGAGTCGTGCACCGGCGACCCGGCGCGACGGATGGGCAACGAGTACCTCTTCCAGGAGATGGCCAAAGCCAACATCGCCACACTCAACGAGGTGAAGGCGAAGAAGATTGTGGCGAGCTGTCCTCACTGCTTCAACACGATGAAGAACGAGTATCCCGGCCTCGGTGGCGACTTCGAAATGATCCACCACGCGCAACTCCTCAGCCACCTCGTCGCGACCGGCCGACTGGTGCCCGGTGTCGCGTACAGCGGGACCGTCACGTACCACGACCCCTGTTACCTCGGGCGCCACAACCGCGTCTTCGATGAGCCGCGTAATGTGCTCGACGCGATCCCTGGCGTGAAGAACGTCGAGATGGGTCGGTGTCGAGAAAACGGTTTCTGCTGCGGCGCCGGCGGCGCACGCATGTGGATGGAGGAGACGATTGGCAAGCGTGTCAACATGGAGCGCACGGAAGAGGCACTGGAGACCGGCGCCGACATTATTTCGACGGCCTGCCCGTTCTGCATGATCATGCTCGACGACGCCGTGAAGGCCAATGGCCGCGGCGACGACGTCTCGGTGATGGATATTTCCCAAGTCGTCGAGCGTTCGCTTCAAGCCTGATCGCGTCTTAAAAAGAAGTTGTAGTTAACATTCGCGAAACCTTCTGCTAACGGTTTAGAAATCCTCGGTTGTCACACTGTTGCCAACAACCTGAGGTCAACGACGCCCTCTCCTAGTCACCGAGGAGTGGACGTGCTTGTAGCAGCGAACATCCCGTATCCCAGTTGGTTAAATCCAGCGGACAATACCTGGCAACTCGTCGCCGCCACCTTGGTGGGCATGATGAGCTTGCCCGGACTGGCCGTTCTCTATGGAGGGCTGGTCAGAAAGAAATTCATCGTCAACACCATGATGATGGTCTTCATGGGCTTCTCGCTGACGCTGCTCGTGTGGATGCTCTGGGGCTACAACATGGCCTTCGGACCAATCTCACACTTCGGACCGACCGGTTCCTTCTGGAGCGGCTTCATTGGTCACTTCACGCCATTGTCCACGGCCGGCGCCGAACAAGGTCAGGCCGTGTCGGGCGCGAATACCCTGGTCCCCTTCCACTTCTCGACCGCAACGTTGGCTTACTTCCAGTTCGTGTTCGCCGCGATTACGCCGCTGCTCTTCGTCGGGGCGTTCGTCGGACGGCTCAAGTTCAAGGCGTGGCTCTTAATCGTGCCGATGTGGATCACGTTGGTCTACTGCGTCAATGCCTGTCTGCTCTGGGGTGGCGGCTTCTTCGCCCAGAAGGGTGCGGTTGACTACTCCGGTGGTTACGTCATCCACTTGAGTGCGGGCGTCGCGGCCTTCGTCGGCGCGGCAATCCTTGGACCACGTCGCTGGCAGGACAGAGAAAATGCCTTCCCGAGCAACCTGATGATGGTGGCCGTTGGAGCGGGCATCATCTGGCTCGGGTGGAACGGGTTCAACGGAGGTGACCCCTTCTACGCCGGTGTCGACGCTGCGAGCGCGGTGCTCAACACCAACGTGGCGACCGCGACCGGCGTCATTGTCTGGGTGCTCTGGGATATGTTCCTCTCCAAGCAAAAGAAACCGACGTTCCTGGGCGCCATCAACGGCATGCTCTGTGGTCTCGTGGCCATCACACCGAGCGCCGGTTGGGTGAACGGCACGGGCGCCATCATCGTCGGTCTCACGTCATCAACGATCGTGTGGTTCGCCTGGAACTACCTATCCAAGGTCCGTCCCTTCTCCAAGGTCGACGACGCCCTGGGCGTGGTCTACACCCACGGCATTGCCGGACTCGTCGGTGGACTATTGGTTGGCTTCCTGGCCGACCCGAACATGGTCGAATACGGCGTCGCCGGATCGAAGTACAAGGGCGCGGGCGGCTTCTCAGTGCGCGGCTGGTTCTACGGCCACTCGTTCCATCAGCTGTGGGAACAAATGATCGCCGCGGCGTGGATTATCTGTTGGACCGCGTTCGGTACTGCTCTAATCTTCTACGTGGTCAAGTTCCTGCTGCATGGTCTGCGTGAGGACGATGAGACGTTGCGAATTGGCGACGTCGCGATCCATGAGGAAGAAGCCTTCCCCGACCCGACCTTCGGTGAGCCAATCGATTCACCTAGCCACCTTCACACCGACAACGTCTAAGGAGAGACAATGAAGCTCGTCACCGCAGTCGTCAAGCCGTTCAAGCTTGACGAGGTGAAGACCGCCGTTAAGGAGGTCGGTATCACCGGCATGACCGTTGCGCAGGCTCGAGGATTCGGCCACGCCGGCGGACACATTGAGATCTACCGAGGCAAAGAGTACGAGTTCGACTTCGTTGACAAGATCCGCGTGGAGATCGTGTGCACGGATGAAGTCGTCGAAGCGCTCATCGACGCGATTGTCCAGGCCGCACGCACCGATACGGTGGGTGACGGCGTCGCCTGGGTCACTGACATCGAGCACGTGGTGCGAATCCGCACCAACGAACGAGGTCCCGCAGCCCTGTAACTACCCGGCCTGGCGAGCGACGGCTTCGGCCGCCGCCGCCGCGGCCGCGGGGTCGCCGAGGTAGTCGGCGTGAAGGATGTTCAGTCCGTTGTCGAGGGCGATTCGATAGGGAATGCCCGTCGGAATTTCGAGGACCGCGATCTCGTCCTCGGGGATGTTCTGAAGCACCATGCGCAACGCTCGAATCGAGTTGCCGTGGGCGACGACGATGACCGCACCACCGCGAACGGCCTCACTACGCAGGTCTTCGACAATGACGTCGGCGAAGTAGGGCGTAACCCGGGCGACGACGTCCTTTAGACACTCGGTCGCGGGAATGAACTCCGCTGGCACGTCGCGGTAGCGAGGATCGCCCAGACTGGCGCGAGGATCGCCTTCGGGCAGGGGAGGCGGCGGCACATCGTACGAGCGGCGCCAGAGCTTCACCTGGTCGAGACCGAACTGGTCGGCCGTCTCCTTCTTGTCCTTGCCGGTGAGATCGCCGTAGTGGCGCTCGTTCAGTCGCCAATTGCGCCGCACCGGGAGCCAGGACCGCCCGGCGGCGTGCAAGGCAATCTCGGCGGTACGAATCGCTCGCGTCAGCACGCTCGTGTGCAGGACCCGTAGGTCGAGGTCAGCTTCGCCGGCGAGCAGTTGTCCGGCCACTTTGGCTTCGGCCTCGCCCGCGGCGGTCAGGTCGACGTCGGTCCATCCGGTGAAGAGGTTCAGGTCATTCCACGCGGATTGGCCGTGTCGCAGCAGGATGAGGTCGGGCATCTCGCCAGCGTACTTCGCCCGTGGCGACGCGAAAAGGGCAGCCTCAAACGTCAACAGCCCTTTGACTGCAAGGAGAATCTAAAAAGTATCATAAGAAGTATATATTTTCTTGACAAGGAGGGACTCAACTCTGTACACTGGTTGTTGTGAGTTCTGACTCGCCGGACGGTCCGGTGAGATGGAAACCGAATCAAGGAGAAGTTCATGGCAAAGGCAGTCGGAATCGACCTGGGAACCACCAACTCGGTGGTCAGTGTCCTCGAGGCGGGCGAGCCCGTCGTCATCCCCAACGCGGAGGGCGGTCGCACGACCCCGTCGGTCGTTGGATTCTCAAAGACCGGCGAGGTACTCGTCGGTGAGGTCGCGAAGCGTCAGGCGATCACGAACCCCGAGCGCACCATTCGCTCGGTCAAGCGTCACATGGGTGAGAACTGGTCCGTGGACATCGACGGCACCAAGTACACGGCCCAAGAGATCTCGGCGCGCATCCTCCAAAAGCTGAAGCGCGACGCGGAGGCCTACCTCGGTGACAGCGTCACCCAGGCGGTCATCACCGTGCCGGCGTACTTCAACGACGCCCAGCGCACCGCCACCAAAGAGGCCGGCCAGATCGCCGGACTCGAAGTACTTCGCATCGTGAACGAGCCCACGGCCGCGGCCCTCGCCTACGGTCTCGACAAGGGCAACCAGGAGCAGACCGTCTTGGTCTTCGACCTCGGTGGTGGAACCTTCGACGTGTCGGTTCTTGACATCGCGGACGGCGTCTTCGAAGTGAAGTCGACCCACGGTGACACCCACCTCGGTGGTGACGACTGGGACGACGCGGTCATGGAGTGGCTCGTCAAGACATTCAAGGACACCGAAGGTGTTGACCTCTCGGCCGACAAGATGGCCGTGCAGCGTCTGAAGGAAGCTGCGGAGAAGGCAAAGATCGAGCTCTCCGCGGTGCAGGACACGACGGTGAACCTTCCGTTCATCACCGCGACCGAGAACGGCCCCAAGCACCTCGACATCAAGCTCAGCCGCGCGAAGTTCAACGAATTGACCTCGCACTTGGTCGACCGCTGCCGCAAGCCGTTCGACCAGGCGATCAAGGACGCCGGACTCACGCTCGACAAGATCGACCACGTAATCATGGTCGGTGGTTCAACACGCATCCCCGCGGTGCAAGAACTCGTCACCAAGGTGACGGGCAAGGAGCCCAACAAGAGCGTGAACCCCGACGAAGTCGTCGCGATCGGCGCCGCCGTCCAGGCCGGCGTCTTGAAGGGCGACGTGAAGGACATCCTGCTCCTCGACGTCACGCCCCTGTCGCTCGGCATTGAGACCAAGGGTGGCGTCATGACCAAGATCATTGAGCGCAACACGACCATCCCCACGAAGAAGTCCCAGACCTTCACGACCGCTGACGACAATCAGCCGTCGGTTGAAGTGCACGTCCTCCAGGGCGAGCGCGAGATGGCTTCGTACAACCAGACGTTGGGTAAGTTCCAACTGGTCGGCATCCCACCGGCGCCGCGCGGCATGCCCCAGATCGAGGTCACCTTTGACATCGACGCCAACGGCATCGTGCACGTATCGGCGAAGGACCAAGCGACGGGCGCAACCCAGTCGATGACCATCTCCGGCGGCTCCTCGCTCTCCAAGGAGGAGATCGACCGCATGGTCCGCGACGCCGAAGCGCACGCCGAGGACGACCGTCAACGTCGGGCCGAGGCGGAGGTTCGTAACAACGCGGACGGACTGGTGTACCAGACCGAGAAGCTGTTGAAGGACCAGGCCGAGAAGTTCCAGGGGACTGAGCGTGACGATGTCGAGGCCGCGCTGACTTCGTTGAAGGGAGCTCTTGAGGGCACCGACATCGAGGCCATCAAGGACGCGACGGAGAAGCTGCTCACCGCGAGCCAGGGCTTCAGTCAGCGCCTCTACGAAGAGGCGTCGAAGGCGAACTCGTCCGAGCCGTCAGCTCCGCAGGGCAATGATGACGACATCGTTGATGCAGAGATCGTTGACTAATCGTGAGTGACGAAGTTGTAGAGAACGACACCGTGGCGGCGTCCAGTGACGCCGCCACGCCGGTCGTCGATCCACGAAGCGATGCGGAACGCGAACGCGACGAGTACCTCGACGCGCTGCAGCGTCTTCAGGCCGACTTCGAGAACTACCGCAAGCGTGTGGCGAGGTCCTCCTCGGACGCCGCCGATCGTGCGGCCGGGGAAGTGGTAGCCAAGATGCTGCCGGTCCTCGACGCCTTCGACTTGGCGGCCGCACACTTCTTGAACGCGCCATCGGAAGAGGCGGAGGCTCTCGCGCAGGCGCGCGGACTGCTGCTGGACGCCCTCTCGAAAGAGGGACTCGAGCGAATTGAAGAGGTCGGCATTGCCTTCGACCCTCAGGTGCACGACGCCGTTGCCCACATTGAAGGCGACGACGGTCCCACCGTCGACCAAGTGCTGCGTGCCGGATACCTCTGGAAGGGTTCGGTCCTTCGTCCCGCGATGGTGAGAGTGCAAGGCTAAGCAATGGCCGAACGAGAGTGGTTCGATAAGGACTACTACAAGGTGCTTGGCCTCACGTCGAGTGCCACTGAGAAAGAGATCACGCGGGCCTATCGAAAGCTCGCCAAAACGTCGCACCCCGACACGAATCCCGGCTCGGAAGAAAAGTTCAAAGAGGTCTCGGTCGCCTACGACGTACTCGGTGACAAAGAGAAGCGTAAGGAGTACGACGAGGTCCGCCGCCTCGGTCCCGCGGCCGCCGGCTTCGGTGGACAGGGCGGACCGGGCGCCGGTGGCTTCAACTTCCAAACCGGTGACTTCGGTGACCTCGGTGATCTCTTCGGGGGACTGTTCGGCGGACGACGGCAACGCGCGCAGCGCGGAGCGGACCTAGAGACCGCCCTGCACCTCAGCTTTCGTGACGCCGTGGTCGGCGTCACCACGTCAGTGAGTCTTCCCAGCAACGACGCCTGTCATACGTGCGGCGGTCGTGGTGCGGCACCCGGTACCGGCTTCGTTACGTGCGAACGGTGCCAGGGACGCGGCGTACTCAACGACGATCAGGGGCCGTTCGCGATGTCGAGTGTCTGCCCGGTCTGTCAAGGACGCGGTGGACGAATCGTGACGCCGTGCCCCACCTGTCAGGGAACTGGACGTGAGCCTTCTTCGCGGAAGGTCAATGTGAGAATTCCGGCCGGTGTCAACGACGGGCAACGAATCAAGTTGAAGGGTAAGGGCAACCAAGGTACCCACGGTGGACCGGCGGGTGACCTGTTCGTCGACGTGCACGTGTCGCCCGACGCTCGATTTGATCGTCGCGGTCGCAACGTCACCACGAATGTCAGCGTGCCCTTGACGGCGGCGATACTGGGCACCACCGTTGAAGTGCCGACGCTCGACGAACCGGTCACACTGAAAATCCCCGCCGGCACGCAACCGGGAACGACCATGCGCGTCCGCGGACGAGGCGTCCCCGCGAGCGGCAAGAACCCCGGTGGCGATCTCCTGGTCACGGTCAATGTCGCGATTCCCAAGAAACTGAACAAGGAACAGAAACTTGCGGTCGAGGAGTTGGCAACCGCGTTGAAAGAAGAGGTGACCCATGACTGAACGACGCACGACGCACGCGGTGTACGTGATCTCGGTCTTCGCCGAGCTCGCCGGTGTGCACCCCCAGACGCTGCGCAACTACGAACGGAGCGGTCTGCTCAGTCCCCAACGAACCAGTGGTGGATCGCGACGGTTCTCCGATGACGACCTCGCGGCCCTTCGTCGAATCCAGGAGCTCACCAACGAAGGCGTCAACCTCGAAGGCGTGAAGAAGATCCTTCTCCTCGAGGCGGATCTGCAGGCTGCACGCGACGAACTGGTCTCTTCCAAAAGTCAAGCGAGATCGAACGTCGAAGAGACGCACCGTCAGTACCGTCGCGACCTCGTCCCGGTACAGAACACGGTCGCCCTCTTCATCGAGACGCAACGGCGCAGTCGCGGCGCGCTCTAAGGAGCGAGTCGACACTGTCACATCGTGGCGGACAGTGTCATCGCGTCTCGATTGCTTTTGAATGACCGGTTCAAGGCAATCCTTCGATCATCGCGATGACCTCTTGTCGGTGGTAACCGTGTGCCCTCGCGAAGTCCACCAACTCTGCGACGCGTGTCAAGACGACCGCCTTGTCGAGGGAACCACTTACGCGAATCCCGCGCCCTCTCGTCAATTCGAGCAGACCCTCGTCACGCAGAATATGGAGAGCACGGATGACCGTGTTCTTGTTGACGTCCAAGATCTTTGCGAGATAGATCGCAGGGGGAAGCCGCTCGCCGGGGCCAATCTCGCCTTCGGCGATCGATCGACGAATCTCCGCGACCACCTGATCGTGGAGCAACATTGATTCGGATCGATTGACATTGACGGAGAGCATTGTACTAGTTAGAATAGTACAATGACACTCCTCGATCAGTCGTCTCGAAAGACTCTTCCCGCACCCTTGTCTTCGGATTCGCTGCGCCAGAGGATGCTGATTGAGGAGGCCCGCCGCCTTCGTCGACGGCGCTGGGTGACGATGACTATCGCCGCTGGAGTCATTGCCGGCGCCGCCATCGTGGTCTCGACCATGCGATCGGGTCCGCCTCGTCCTGTCCTTCCGACGCTTCGTGCGGAAGGATCGACATTTCACCAGGCTCCACTGTCAAGGTCGGCGACGACGAATGGTCTCCTGGACTATTTGATGCCGACCGACGGCACCGATTTTGCGAAAGGACTGCAGTTCGTCGACCGAATGGGTCTCGCGGCCGTCGCACGGCAGCTGACCTGCATGGCTCGAGTGGGGGAACCGGGATTTGGTCGAGTGGCGCAAGTGGCGACGAACGGAAACAATCTCGACTACCCCGACTTATCGGTCCTCAGCCGCGGAACATTTCAGAGCGTGTCGAGCGGAAAGCTTGATCAATTTCATGGACCGTTTCCCCTAAGAGGTGCGAAGACGCTGGCGTTCGCCCTTGCCCGTCAGCACTGCGGGACTTCAGCGTACGCAGGGGAGCAACGACTACTTGAAACGGGCGGAATCGTGAATGAATGGGAGGGCACCATGCAGCCGGCGATCAACCAATCGGCCGGTTTCAAAGCGCACGACGCCGGCTACGAATCGTGCCTGCGGGCCGCGGGGCTTACGCCCAATGCACTGTGGACCGACAGCAACGCGCTCGAACTGAAGATCGGTCCCACACTGTTCGCGGCGACTCTGCACTACCGATCGTTGACGTACGCACGTTGCATCGGACCGGTCGAGCATTGGCGCGTGCACGTGCGGTCACGACAACGCGTCCAGATGATCAACGCGCATCGGTCCGAACTCGTCCAGCTCGAGCACCAGGTGTACGCCTATCTGCGGGCGTAGTCCAGAGCGGCAAGGGCTGGAGCCATGGATTCCGTGAAGTAAGATTGCGTTGCAACGAGGCCTACTCGGAGGAGCCAAGTGCCCGCAACGGTGGTCGTCGGAACCCAATGGGGTGACGAAGGTAAAGGGAAACTGACCGACCTCCTGGCCCGTGACATGGATATGGTCGTGCGCTACCAGGGTGGCCACAACGCCGGTCACCGAATAGTGGTCGATGGCGAAGCCTTCGCGTTGCAACTCGTTCCCTCGGGTGTTCTCTATTCGCACATCACGCCGGTGATTGGCAACGGTGTGGTCGTTGACCCGGCGGTCCTGTTGGCCGAGCTCGACACGTTGAGCGCCAAGGGAGTTGACGTGTCGCGCCTGGTGGTGTCCGGGAACGCGCACCTGATTATGCCCTACCATCAGGAGTTAGACCGCTTGACGGAGCGCTTTCTTGGAAAAAACGCGCTCGGAACGACCAAGCGTGGCATCGGTCCGGCGTACGCCGACAAGTCGTCGCGGGTCGGCCTGCGAATTCAAGACCTCCTCGACGCGAAGATCTTCCGGGAGAAGCTCGACGTTGTCCTCCAAGAGAAGAACCTTGTCCTCACCAAGATCTACAACCGACCCGCGATCCCCGCTCAAACGATTGCCGAGAAGTATCTCGACGAGTACGCGCCGCGCCTCAAGTCAATGATCGGCGACACGGTCGCGCTGGTCCATGACGCACTTGAACGGGGCGAACGGATTCTGTTGGAGGGCGCTCAGGCGACGTTCCTTGACCTTGATCACGGCACGTATCCCTTCGTCACGTCGTCCAACCCCGTCGCCGGTGGTGCGTGCACCGGTTCGGGTCTCGGACCGCGCGACCTCACGGGCATCGTGGGTATCGCCAAGGCGTACGTCACGCGCGTCGGCGCCGGTCCGTTCCCGACGGAGGTGGACGGCGATATGGCCGAGATGTTGGTGGAGCGCGGGCACGAGTTTGGCACGAACACCGGGCGCCGTCGTCGCGTCGGGTGGTTCGATGCTGTCATGGCGCGTCAAGCGGCGCGACTGAATTCACTCTCCGAAATTGCGCTCACCAAACTCGACGTCCTCGACACGCTTGACGAGATCAAGGTCTGCGTTGCGTACGAGGCCGACGGCGTGCGTTATGACTACCCGCCGTATCACCAGTCCGTACTGCACGAAGTGAAACCGATCTACGAGGTCTTGCCGGGCTGGAATCAAGACATCACCGCGTCTACGCAGTACGACCAGCTGCCAGGCAAGGCCAAGGCGTACGTGAAATTCCTGGAAGTGACCACGGGCGTCACCATTTCGGTGGTGGGCGTGGGCCCGGGCCGAGAGCAATTTGTTCGACCCTCGTGAGCCGCTGCGTCGTCATTGGCTCTGGTGCGCGTGAACACGCGTTGGCGTGGGCCCTCGCGAAGAGCGCCAACGTTGTCGTGACGCCGGGGAACGCCGGCATTGCGGCGCACGGCATTACGTGCGTCACGACGCCCGCGACGGAGCTCGATGCCGACCTCTTTGTCATTGGGCCCGATCAACAGGTCGTGGACGGGCTCGCGGATGATCTGCGCTCGCAGGGAAAGACTGTCTTTGGCCCCGGCGCCGATGGCGCCCAACTCGAAGGTTCCAAAGCATTCATGAAGGAGTTCCTCGCGAGTGCGGGTATTCCAACGGCTCAGTTCGGCGTGTTCGACAACGAGCACGATGCTCTCGCCTATCTCGCCACGATGTCCCCGCCCTACGTCATCAAAACCGACGGTCTCGCTGCTGGCAAGGGCGTCCTGGTAACCAATGACCTCGATGATGCAGCGGCGGACGTCCGCGAGAAGTTGAGCGGTGTGTCCTTCGCCGGCGCGGGCCGCACCATCGTGATCGAGGAAGGACTCGATGGGCCCGAGTGCTCATTGATGGTGCTGTGTGACGGAAAGAAGGTCACAGCGCTCGTCGCGTCACAGGACTTCAAGCGCGTCGGTGACGGTGACGTCGGTTCGAACACGGGTGGCATGGGCGCGTACGCACCGTTTCCGATCATGACGCCAGAGCTTTTCGCGGACGTTATGGAGAACGTCGTCGCGCCGACGGTTGGCGAACTCGCTCGGCGTGACATTGACTACCGGGGTGTCCTCTACGCCGGGGTGATGCTCACGTCCAAAGGGCCAAAACTTCTCGAGTACAACGCCCGATTCGGCGATCCAGAAACGCAGGTCCTCGTGCCGCTCTACGGCGATGGGCTCTTCGATCTGCTCTTAGGTGTCGCCAACGGAGACCTCGACGGCGCCGCGCCTGAAGCCAAGGGTGCTGCGGTCACCGTGGTGTTGGCGGCATACGGCTACCCCGGCGCTCCGCGCGCGGGTGATGTCATCTCGGGGCTCGCCGCGGACGGCCAACTCGCCGAGCCGGTCGAAGGCGTCACGATCTTTCACGCCGGTTCAGCGCGCAACGACGCGGGCCAGTTCGTCACCGCAGGCGGTCGCGTTGTTGCGGTGACCGGCGTCGGCGATACGCTCGAGCAGGCGCGCAGTCGCGCCTATCGAGGCGCGTCGCTCGTAACCTTTGAGGGGAGGGTGATGCGCAGTGACATTGCTCTCTCTATTGCTGGAGGAGCGACATGATTCCGAGGTATTCACCCAAGGACGTGGCCGAACTCTTCAGCGACGAACATCGCTTCGACACGATGCTCGAGGTCGAGCTCCTGGCCGCGGAAGGACTCGCCGACCAGGGTGTTCTACCGCACATGGAGGTCGCCAGGCTTCGCCAGCGACGTCCCGTCGTGGACGCCGCGTTCGTCGACGCCGTCGACGAACGAGAGTTGGTCACGAATCATGACACGGCGGCATTCGTTGATGTGGTCCAGTCGCGAATTGGAATGCCTGAAGGTGCGTGGATTCACTATGGCCTCACGTCCTCCGACGTTGTTGACACCGCCCTTTGTTACACATTGACTCAGGCGATGGACATCGTGATTGCTGACGCGACGGCGTTTCGTGACGCGTTGACGACTCGCGCGTTCGAGTCGATCGATCTGGCGATTACCGGTCGCACGCACGGTGTGCACGCCGAGCCAACGACGTACGGCGCGAAGTTCTCACTGTTCGCCCTGCAAGTGCAACGCGACATCGAACGCGCGCAACGAGCGCGCACCGCCATCGCGGTCGGCAAGCTCTCGGGTGCGGTCGGCACATACTCCAATATCGATCCCGCCGTCGAAGAGTACGTCTGCTCGCACCTTGGTCTTGTGGCAGTCCCGGCGACGCAAGTCATCGCCCGTGACCGCCATGCGGAGCTTCTCTACGCCTGCGCATCACTGGGCACCGCGATCGAGCAGTTCGCGCTCGAAGTGCGCCTGCTCGCACGCAGCGAAGTCGGCGAAGCTGAGGAACCGTTCGCCGTCGGTCAAAAAGGCTCGTCGGCAATGCCGCACAAGCGCAATCCGGTCTTGTCGGAGCGGCTCTGTGGCCTCAGCCGCGTCTTGCGTGGCTACCTGCAAGCCGGGCTTGAGGACGTGGCTCTTTGGCACGAGCGTGACATCTCGCATTCGAGTGTGGAGCGGGTCGTGCTTCCTGATGCATTGCAATTGACCGTGTACATGTTGCGCAAGGCGACTGGTCTCGCGAGCGGACTGGTCCTACATCCCGAGCGCGCCCTCGAGAACCTGACGACCGGCTCGCTCGGACTGGTGTTTTCACAGTCGGTGCTCCTCGCTCTCATCGAGTCGGGAATGTCGCGCGATGACGCGTATCGAATCGTGCAGTCAGCGTCGCGTCGCGCGGTGGAGGAGCGCCGCAACTTTCGCGAGATCGTCGAAAGTGACGACGCAGTGACGCTCAGCAATGAAGCACTCGCCACCGCTTTTGACACTGATCGTCTCTTGGCGCACCGAGGTCGATTCCTCGACGCATTAACGTGGCGCACGTGAGCGACCTCGGGCTCAACCACCTCTATTCGGGGAAGGTGCGCGATCTCTACGACGTTGATGAGAAACACCTTTTGATGGTGGCATCGGATCGACTGAGCGCGTTTGACGTGCTGATGAGTGAGCCGATTCCCCAGAAGGGTCGTGTGCTCACCGCCTTGACGAACTACTGGGTGACGGAGTTCGCGGCAACGGCGCCCAGCGCTCTCGTCAGTTGCGATCCATCGGTGATTGACGGCGTCGTTCCCGGCTTCCTCGGCGAAGAGGCGTGGCACGGACGTTCGATGCTCGTTCGCCGAGCCGAGATGCTGATGCTCGAATGCATCGTGCGCGGTCGCCTCGCCGGACAGGCCTACGACGAATACACGGCTCGAGGCACGGTGCACGAGATGGTGGTGGCGAAGGGAATGAAGTTGACTGACGCCTTCCCGGAACCGATGTTCACGCCGTCGACGAAGGCTGAGGCCGGTCACGACGTCAACATCAGCGTCGATCGAGCGGCACTCCTGATCGGTGCGGAGCGACTTCACCACGCACAAGAGCTCTGTCTCGATCTCTTCACTCGAGCCGCGACTGCAATGGCGGGCGTGGGCCTCATCCTGGCCGACACGAAATTCGAACTCGGCTACGTCGACGGCGAACTTGTGGTCTGTGACGAGTTGCTGACACCCGACTCATCGAGAATTTGGCCCGCCGTTGAGGTTCACTCTGGTGAGACCCCACCGTCATTCGACAAGCAGCCCTTTCGAGATTGGCTGAATTCGTTGGGGTGGGATCGCACGCCCCCACCACCACCGGTTCCCGAAGACATCGTGGCGCTGACGTCGTCGCGCTACGTGGACGCGTACCAAAGAGTGACGGGACGATCACTATCTGACTGGTACGGTGCCTAGGCGTGAACTACTTCGTAATTGTCGATGTGACGCTTCGCAAAGGCATCGCCGACCCGGAGGGTTCGACCATCGAGCGCGCCCTGCCGGCCCTTGGTTTCACCGGCGTGAGCAACGTCCACGCGGGCAAATCGTTCCGCTTCGACGTCGAGGCGCCCGACGAGTCCGCGGCACTGGAGAAGGCGACCTCGCTCGCCGAACGGCTTCTCTCGAACCCAGTCATTGAAGACGCGCACGCCCGACTCGCGGAGAAGTCGTAAATGACCCGCATTGGCGTCGTAGTTTTCCCGGGGTCGAACTGCGAATACGACGCCGCCTCGGCCGTCACCCAGCTCGGCGCTGAGTCGCAGTTCGTGTGGCACTCTGAGCGTGACGTGTCGGGGTTTGACGGCATCATCCTGCCCGGGGGATTCGCTCACGGCGACTACCTTCGACCAGGGGCGTTGGCTCGATTCTCGCCGGTGATGGAGGCTGTCGCGCGCTACGCCGCGGACGGAGGGCCGGTCCTTGGGATCTGCAACGGCTTCCAAGTTCTGGCCGAGGCGGGTCTCTTGCCCGGGGCGCTGCAGAAGAACAGAGGGCTGACGTTTCTGAGTCAGCCGACCACGATCATCGTGGACTCGACGACCTCCGTGCTCACCCGTAACGCCACGAAGGGTCAGGAACTCGTGGTGCCGATCAACCACTTTTCGGGTGCGTACACGTGCGACGACAAGACCTACGACGCACTCGTCGCGAACGGCCAGATCGTGCTGCGCTACAAGGACAACCCCAACGGTTCTCGCGACGACGTGGCCGGTGTTGCCAACGAGGCGGGCAACGTTGTCGGCCTCATGCCCCACCCGGAGCGTGCAATGTCGACGCTGCTCGGCAGTGCCGACGGTCGCATTCTTCTCGAAAGTTTCGTGGGTGTGAACGTGTCCACGACGACTGGATCGTCGCGCTAACGCAAGGGCCGCGCCAACTAACTTGTAAGAGTGAATAGCGTCCCCGAGCCACTCCACCGTGCGCTTGGACTGACCGACACCGAACTGGACAGCATCCGCGACGTCCTCAAACGCGAACCGAACTCTTTGGAATTGGCTCTCTACGGCGTCATGTGGAGCGAGCACTGCTCGTATAAGTCGTCGAGGATTCACTTGCGCCGACTGCCGAGCGAGGGTGCCCATGTACTCGTCGGACCGGGCGAAAATGCCGGCGTGGTTGACGCCGGTGACGGTATTGCGGTCGCGATCCGCATCGAGAGTCACAACCACCCTTCGGCGATTGAGCCCTACCAGGGAGCGGCGACGGGGGTGGGCGGCATTCTTCGCGACGTGTTCACGATGGGCGCACGTCCCCTCGCGGTGCTGGACCCGCTCTTCTTCGGTGAACTCACGGACGCTCGCCAGCGCTGGCTCGTCGAGGGAGTGGTGTCGGGCATCTCGGGCTACGGCAACTCGGTGGGCGTGCCGACCATTGGTGGTGAGTTGACCTTCGATGACTGTTACGCCTCGAACCCACTGGTCAACGTGCTCTGTTGTGGCGCGCTCCCGACCGACCGCCTCGTGCTCGGTGTCGCATCGGGCGTGGGCAACCTCGCGGTGTTGCTCGGATCGACCACCGGTCGAGATGGGATTGGCGGCGTCTCGGTCCTCGCCTCAGCTGGCTTTGACGGTGCCGACGGCGCCGAATCGCTGGACGACGCCAAGCGACCGAGTGTGCAGGTCGGCGACCCCTACGAAGAGAAACGCCTTATCGAGGCCTGCCTCGCGCTGCTCGACGAGAAACTGGTCGTGGGCATTCAGGACCTCGGCGGCGCGGGCATCGTCTGCGCGACGTGTGAAACCGCGGCCCGAGGTGGCGTCGGCATGGACGTCGACGTCACCGCGATTCCACTGCGCGAGCCAGGGCTGGCGCCCTACGAGATCATGACCTCCGAGAGCCAGGAGCGGATGCTCGCCATCATCACGCCCGAGCACTGGGCAGCCGTCGCGGCCCTCTGCTCGAAATGGGAAGTGCGCGCGACCGTCATCGGACACGTGGTTGCGCTATCAGTAAACGAAGAGGGGAAGGCCGTGGGGATGCTGCGCATCCGCGACGGCTTTGATGGTGAGATTCTCGCGGAGGTGCCGGCTTCGTCGTTGGCCGATGAGGCGCCCCTCTACGACCGGCCACGACGTCGACCGAGTGACCTTGACGCCATCGTCGCTGACGATCCCTCTGACAACGAACCGGTCGGATCGGCCAACGATGACGTGCTTGAAATGCTCATCGACCCCACGTGGGTCTATCGCCAGTACGACTCGCAGCTCTTCCTCAACACGGTGGTCGGTCCGGGACGAGATGCCGCGCTCCTGCGCCTGGCGGGTCCGGGGTTGCCCGTGTCGGAGCGGGGCATTGCCCTCTCGACCGATTCAAATCCGCGGTGGTGTGCGCTCGACCCGCGGGCCGGTACAGCGTTGACGGTGGCCGAAAGCGTGGCCAACCTGGCCTGCGTCGGAGCGACCGCCAAGGCGGTCGTGAACTGCCTCAACTTCGGTAATCCCGAGCACCCCGAAGTGATGTGGCAACTCTCCGAGTCGATTGACGGAATGGCCGAGGCCTGTCGGGGCTTGGGACTCCCGGTAATTGGGGGGAACGTCTCGCTGTACAACGAGAGTGGGGGCCACGACATCGACCCCACGCCGGTAGTGGGACTCCTGGGAGTGGTTGCATCACTCGTCGCGCCGCCGCCCGGGTGGTCGTGGCACGAGGGCGATGCGATCGTCCTCGTCGGTACGCGTCACGCCAGTGGTCCACGGCAGTTCCCCCTTGGTGGGACGCGGTGGGCGACCCGTCGCGGACGACGGGGCGGTCACGTTCCTTCCTTTGACGCGGCGACCCTGAGCGCCGCGTTCGATTTCGTTGCGGGCGAGATTTCGGGGATTTGTGCGGGCTTCGAGAGCGATATCACGGCCGTGCACGACGTCGGCGGCGGTGGCTTGGCCCTCGCGCTGGCCGAGATGGTGGCCGTGACGGGACACGGAGCAGCGGTGGACGAACTCGAAAGCCACGCCGAGCTCTTTAGCGAGTTTCCTGGTCGATTCGTGATGGCCACCAACGATCTCGCGGCGTTCATGGCACGAGCGAAGCGTGCGAGCGTGCCAATCGTTGCGCTCGGCACCGTCGGTGGTGATCGTCTTCGAATTGGATCCAGCATTGACCTGTCGGTGGCCGACATATCGTCGCGTCGTCGAGACGCGCTCGAAGACGCGCTGGACAAGGTCGGCTAGCGCGCGGCCTTGAGCTCGTCGAGGACTTCGTTGGGGATGTGCAGGTCTGTTCGACCTTTTCCCAACTCCACGTCAGGTTTGTAGGTGCCGTGGTAGTCGGAGCCGCCCGTCGGAATCATTCCGGCGTCACGGGTCAGCTTCACCATCAGGGCCCGAATCCCGGCGCTGGTGCCCCCGTAGTGCGCTTCAATGCCCTTGAAGCCACGCTCTCGAAGTGATCCCATGACCTTGGGCATCGTGGCTTCGATTGACGCTGGATTGATCTCGTCGAGATAGTTGATGAGTGGGTGGGCAATCGAAAAGACTGTGCCGGACCCTTCTGCCGCCTCGACGAACTCCTGAATCCCCATGCTCGTCTTGGGAACGTACGCGGCACCGCCGATGCCCAGCCAGTCGGCGAATATCCGATTCGTGGTGTCAACGCCGGGCTCACCGACGAGTTCAGAATGCAGTTCGACCATCGCCCTGGCGAAGTGGGGGCGCCCAATGGAATCGACGTTCCCCGTCATTTCAGTCAGATACGCGAGCGTCAGGTCCGCAAATCCCTTTTTCTGTAGGACGTCAACCAGTTGTTGGTTACGTTGTTCGCGGTCGCGTCGCAGGCTGGCCAACTGCCGCTGGAGGGGGTGATCTAGGTCCTGGGGCAAGAAGTACGCGAGGACGTGCACGTTGCGCGGTTTGTTGCCACCGTCGGGGGATCTCGGCCACTCGTCGTCTCGCAGCGAGACCTCGACGCCGTCCACCAGCTCGAGTCCGAGCTGCTCGCACGTGGCCGCCATCCGCGCGTGGCTGAGCGTGGTGTCGTGGTCCGTGAGGGCAATCGCCGAAATGCCCAAATCGTGTGCCTTTTGGGCGAGCTCTTCGGGCGTGTCCGAGCCGTCGGAAAACGAGGAGTGCGTGTGGAGATCTATCACGCCAAGAGCGTACTTAGGTGGTGTCACCGGTACGTTGAGTGTGTGAGAATGTGCCAGTGCCTTCTGCGATGAGAAGTTCTATGCCAAGTGAAGAGGGCCAGTGAAAGAAGCCTGCGGCGTCGTCGGCATTGTTGCCCCAGGGCGCGCGGTTTCGCACCTTTGTTATGACGCGCTCTACGCGCTCCAACACCGTGGCCAAGAGTCGGCCGGTATGGCCACCTTCAACAATCAGCAGATAACTGTCGTAAAAGACAACGGACTCGTGAGTCACGTGTTTGCCGAAACGACGCTGCGCGCACTCGCTGGCAACTTGGTCATTGGCCACACGCGTTACTCGACGTCGGGCTCGGCCAACTGGACCGCGGCCCAGCCGGTGTACCGATCGGCCGGATCATCTGGGTTCGCAATTGCGCACAACGGGAATCTCACGAACACGACCGCGCTCGCCGACGAGGCGGGCATCCAGTTCACGTCGATGCTCTCGGACTCAGACCTCGTCGCTGAACTTCTGGCCCGCGAAGTTGAGTCGGGCATCTCACTCGCCAAGGCCTTGGGCGTCGTGCTTGAAAAGACTGAGGGTGCGTACTCGATGGTGGTGCTCGAAGCAGACGAGATTCACGCCGTTCGCGACCCCTACGGATTCCGCCCCCTCTGCCTCGGCCGTCTCGGTAGTGAAGAGGCGCCCGAAGGTTGGATTGTGGCGTCGGAATCACCCGCGCTCGACGTCGTCGGCGCCACGTTCGTTCGAGAAATCGCGCCCGGTGAAATGGTGACCATCACTGAGAAGGGCGTCACATCGATTCAACTTCTCGAGCCGGCCCCGGGAAAGGAGCGACTCTGCATCTTCGAGTTCGTGTACTTTGCCCGTCCTGACACGTATCTGATGGGTCACCAGGTGCACACGACGCGCCGGCGTATGGGCGAACTACTCGCGGCGCAGTCGAGCGTGAACGCGGACATCGTGATGGGCGTACCGGATTCGGGCGTACCAGCCGCGGAAGGCTTCGCGAAGGCGTCGGGTATTCCTTTTGGTTACGGACTCGTGAAGAATCGCTACATCGGTCGGACGTTCATTTCGCCGGACCAGAACAAGCGCGCGGCGACCGTACGTCGCAAACTCAATCCACTGCGCGAGAACATCGAAGGACAACGACTTATTGTCGTCGACGACTCGATCGTTCGCGGTACGACAACGCGCGAAATCGTCAAGATGCTTCGCGACGCCGGAGCGAGTGAAGTGCATTTGCGTATCTCGTCGCCACCCTTCATGAACCCCTGTTTCTACGGCATCGACACGCCCAATCGCGACGACCTGCTCGCGGCGAATCATTCAATCGCCTCGATGAATGAGTTCATTGGTTCGGACTCGTTGGAGTTCATCACACTGGAGAACCTTCGCGCGGCGATACAGCTCGACGGCGAGTGTTGCGACGCCTGTCTAACTGGCAACTACCCCGCACCAACGCCGGTTGCGTTGGGAACCGCAGGCAGTCGCTGGTGAGCCGTTTGCTCGAGCAGCCCGACGACGGCATGACGTACGCCAGTGCGGGCGTGTCAATCGAAGCGGGTGACGAGGCAGTTCGTCGAATCAAGGATGTCGTTGAGAGTACGAAGCGACCTGAAGTGCTCGGTGGCATCGGCGGCTTCGGAGGCCTCTTTGCCCTCGATACCTCAAAGTACAAAGAGCCCGTACTCGTGGCCTCCGCTGACGGTGTGGGCACCAAGCTCGACGTCGCGCGTCAGATCGGGCGCTACGACACGGTGGGTATTGACTTGGTGGCGATGCTGGTCGACGACCTCGCGTGCGTCGGCGCGGAGCCGCTCTTTTTGCTCGATTACGTCGCCGTGGGCAAACTCGATCCAGCTCGACTCGAAGAGCTGGTTGGTGGTATCGCCGAAGGATGTCGACAGGCTCGAACGGCGTTGCTCGGCGGTGAGACCGCTGAACACGGTGGTGTGATGGCAGCCGATGACCTTGACGTCGCGGGCTTTGCCGTCGGCGTCATCGAACGGGGCGAGGAACTCGGTCCCGAGCGTGTTCGAGAGGGCGACGCCCTGATCGGCCTCGCCTCGCCGGGACTTCGTTCGAACGGTTTCACTTTGGCCCGGCGTGTGTTGGTCCACGATGACACGGACTTCAACACTCCGGCATGGGAAGGATCCGAGCGCACGTTGGGCGACGAGTTGCTCCTCCCTTCGGTGATCTACGCGCCAACCATCGCCGCCCTCACTTCGGACTTTCGTGGTGCGATACACGCCGTTGCGCACGTTACTGGTGGCGGCATCATGGGCAACGTTGTTCGGATACTGACTCCCGCTCTTGACGCGGTCATCGACATGGAGAGTTTCGAGACACCTCGAATCTTTTTCGAGATCCAACGTCGAGGGCACATCAGTGCGAACGAGATGGTTCGGGTCT